>DATKZH010000700.1:0-17346 GCA_035528065.1 Thermoguttaceae bacterium
TTGTCCCCATGTGGGTGTTGCACCCGACGGCTACCGCGACTACGGGCTGTACGTAATCCACATCGGCGAGACCCAGACCAGCTCGCCGTCTTCCTGCTCGCCGCGGACGTAGTAGTAGCTGGTCTTGTCGGGCAGGGGGTCGAAGTCGGTCCACTCGAAGCGGACTTCCTGCTTCCCCGGCTCGATGCTGTGGGCGTAGTTGCCGTCCTTGACCACGTGCACCTTGGCGAACGGCTGCGTTCCGACCAGGCGAACGCTGAGCGTCGGCTTGGTTTTGAGGGTGAACTCGTCGCCCATGAACTGCTCCCCGCAACGGACGTCGGCGATGATGTTGTCGGTCGCGCCGTAGACGTGCCGGGCCTTCATCGCGGCGAGGACGCCCGCGCGCGTAGGCTCTTCCACCCAGCAGTTGCAGTAGCTGATGTGCGTGGAGACGTGATCGCTGGACGACTGGAAGCCGAGGCGGTAGCCTTTCTTCAGCGCGAGCGAGACGAACCCGAACGGGCGCCAGCCGCCGATCGAGTTGTCGGCGGTGTTGGAGCGGGGCGCGCCGGGCATCTCGTAGTTCTGGCGGCAGCCCTGGTAGATCTCCACGATCGGCTCGACCTTCGGGTTGCCGTCGCGCCAGTCGGTGCCCATGTCGGTCCCGCTCGTGTGGCTTGCGCAGACGCCGTCGAACTGGGCCAGGTAGCGGTAGAGGTTCTGCGTATCGGGGGTGTTGGGCCGGTCGGCGTCGGCCGGCAGGTCGTCCATCGCCTTGCCCATCCCGTCCTTCAGCCGCGGCAGGGTACGAACGCCCCGATAGTCGAAGACCACGTTGCGGTGTCCATCCGGGTAGTTGCAGCTCCGCTCGTAGGTGAACATAGGGGTGAACGAACCGGCGGCGCGGAAGACCTCGGTCGTCTTCTGCGTGATCCACCAGGAGTATTCGCGCCCGCCGCCGTTGTCGTGATCGCCGTTTCCGATCCAGTCGAGCGCGGCCGCGTCGAGCCCGTAACGCCACATGTCCATCAGCATGCCGTCGCCGCCGCCGTCGGAGGAGAGCTCCGTATGGCGGTGGAACTCGCCCCGCCAAAGCTGGAGGGTCTTTCCGCCAATGGTCGTGCGGGCGGCCCTGGCCCGGGCCACGTCCTCCGCCTCCTTCTCGGCAATCGCGTCCGGTTGGGCCGGCTCGGCCGGCGCGACCGGTTCGAGCTTGGCGGGCTTGGGGCCGGCCGCGGGTGCCGGGCCCAGCTCGGCCATCACCAGCTCGTTGTTGACCGGATCGGGCCACGGGAATTCGAGCGGCTTCTGCTGGAACGGTTCCCCCTGCCGGCGCAGCTCCTTGACGAACCACTGTGGCAGACGGCCCGAGGTGGCGAAGCGGTTGTCGGAAGAGGTGATCAGCACGATCTCGCCGGAGGGACGCGGCAACAGGGCCGGGCGGTTGTCCAGGAGGTTGTCGGTGCCCGGGCAGATGATCTCGCTCGACCACCGATCGCCCTCATACCACGCCGCGTGCTCGAACCACGCCGTGCCCACGCCCATCCGGGTGCCCAGCCGCGGCGAGCGGACCGCCATCCACACGCGCCCGGCCGCGTCCGTCGCCAGCCGGGGCAGGGCCAGGCGAGGGTTCTGCACCCGTTCCCCTTGCGCGCGCTGCCAGGGCAGGAACGCGTTGACCGGGTCGTCGGCGGGCTGCCAGAGTTGGCTCTCCGCCCAGACGCGTACGCCGATCGAGCGTCCCTGGTAGAGCGGCACGCCCTCCTTCTCCATGGCACCCCAGTCTTTACCCCAACGCTCCGGGGAGTCTTCGTAGGCCACCCAGAGCCGGCCGGCCCCGTCGAACGTCGCGCTCGGGCGCATCTCCCCCCTGAGCGACGTGGCGATGGGGATCTCGTCGCCGAATTCGCCTTGGGACCAGATGCGGGCATGGACGTCGTACGTGCCTTTCTCGTACGTATCCCAGGCGACGGCCACCCGTCCGTCCGACGCCACGGCCACCGCCGGCGTCCACTGGTTGCCCGAAGCCTCAGAAACCGTGTACGGATCGCCGATCCGCTCGCCCTCCTGTCGGGCGGCGAAGACGTCGAAGTTGCCGTCGCGGCAGCCCTGCCAGGCGACCCAGACCCGGCCCGAGCTGTCGGTCGCCGCGACCGGGAACGTATCGGGGCCCGGGTCGGTCGTCAGCCGAAGCTCTTCCGACCACGTGTTTCCCTTCTTCGAGCGTGCGTACAGATCCCAGTTGCCGTCCCGGCCGGCCGACCAGAAGACCCAAACGACGCCGTCCCCGTCCACGGCCGTGGCCGTGCGGTAGACGTCTTGCCCCGGCGGGGTGACGGCGAGCGGCCCGGTCCACTGGTCGCCGTCGAGACCGAGCAACAACACCTGGTCGCCGCCGGTCGGCTTGCCCAGATCGCCGAAGTCCTCCAGCGGCTTTTCCAGCGGCAGCCGGGTGCGAAAGCCCTCGCCGTGCGTGAAGGCGACATAGGCCACGTAGAGCCGCCCGTCGGCCGCAAGCGCGGCGGAAGGATAGTCGTCCTCGGTCGGCGCCGAGAGGATCGTGCCCGCGCCGGCCACCCGAGCGACCTGCACCAAGCCGTCGAGGAAGCGCGTACTTGCGCCGAAGGGGACGTCCTCGACCGTGAAGCGGAAGTCGCCCTGCTCGGTTTGGAACTCGAGCTCGGTGTTGGGCGCGGCGTCGGCCAGCTCGACGAGCAGGGCGGCGTCTTGAAACGGCATCGTCTCGTGTCCGCGCGCCCGCTGCTGAGCGTTCCAGGGGATGCTCCGCCGAGTGGTGATCTGCCACTCGGAGCCCTCGAAGCGGTTGCGGGGGTCGTCCTGCCAGGCGCGGATCCGGTGGACGCGTCCGCGGGAGACGCTCAGCCGGCCGTCCCAGACGGTGGCCAGCTTGCCCTTGCCCTTGTCCTTACTCTTGCTCTTCAAATCGACCCGCAGTGTGACGAGGCCTTCCGGAAGCATCGCCGTCGTCGGCTCCTCCGAGGCTTGCGCCGGCCGTGCGGCGGACTTGCGGGCTCGGCCGCGCTGCTGGGCGGAGGTTGCCGGTCTGGCCGAGATCAGCAGGACCCCGAGGCTGACCAACACAAAAGAGTAGAGAAAAGCAGGACACAGAGTCTGTTCATCTTTCTCATCTTTTTGCTCCTTGTGATTTGGGATGGGCAAGACGGCGAGGGCAACGCCGAGATCGGCGGCGCGAGGCTTCGCGTTTCCCTCCAGCGGTCCGGCAGGATGGTCCAACAAGGAGCGCAGAGACAGCGAGCCAAGCCGGTGCGGGCAGGCGCTCGGGGGCAGTATACCAGCTTGCGGGGAAGCGCCAAGCTACTTGGGGGCGGTTCGGGCAGGATTCCCTTGGCGGTCCTAATTCGTTGGCGGGCCAAGGGTTAGCCGGCCGCATTCCCGTGGAGCTGCCGCGCTAGATGTCCGTTTCGTAAATCCTTGGCCCATTATACCGCTATACCGCGATATGGTGGTAAGGTCGAGGCAAATAGAACAGGCGTTCAAATAGCTTTGGCCGGGGCTGAACCAGGCCCGGCCGCGCTTTTGTTGGCGGCGCGTTTTGCTGAATGGGGTATCGCGGACCAATGGCTGGCCGGTATACGTCCAGCGGTCCGGATGAGCGTATGGCCCGTCCCAATAAAACTGCAACATCGGTTGCAGTTTCATTGGGACGGGCCATAGCACCCGCACGCGTCTGCTTTCTGGAAGAAGGACCTCCCGGCGGCCGGAACCAACCACCGAGCGTTCGCGCGACCTCCCCGGCAGCCAAGTCCACCAGCACGGCCCGCTCCAACAGGTGCGGCACGCGCGGAGTCGCGCTCATCTGGCCGCCGGCCGGACACAAGCACTCGGTGATCACCCCCTTCGTTGCATTCGGCGCGCGATTGAAGACGCAAACCGCTGAGGGAAAACCGACGCCCCGCCATCGTCTACCCGTCAAAACTATCCAGAAGCGGAACCGATCAGATCCCGAGGCGACCAACACGGTCCTCCGGTCCGGTAGCAGCGAGATGCTTTGGCCCTGCACCACGGTTTCGTCCTCAAAGGTCAGAATCGCCACCGCGCCCGGTGGGACTCTCCACGCCCCAGGCGCTCCCTTTGCTGCCAGCTCGTGCGACCGCCCGGGGATCTGCCAAACCCGCACCGTTCTGTCAGCGCTGCCGGAGGCGACCAACCGGCCGTCGGGAGAGAAGGTAACGGGCCGCACCGGACCCGTGTGGCCTTCAAAGCGGTGGACCTCACGACCCGACTCGATGCCCCACAAACGTACGGTCCTGTCCGCACCGCCGGAAACCAACAGCGAGTTGTCGGGCGAGCAGTCGACACCCCAAGGCCGTGCGGTATGACCCATGAACTCGCGCACATCGAGAAACCCCGTTCGCGCGTCCCACATGCGAATGAGGAAGTCCCTTCCGTTTGGGCCTTCCTGCCCGCAGGTCGAGAAGGCGAAGATCCGCTTGAAATCGCCGAAAAACGCGCAACCACGCACGGTCTCGCTGTGGCCTTTGTACGTGGCCTCCGGTCGATTGCCGTCCCGGGTGGGGATAGGATACCACACGTGGACCACGTTCGCCTTCGCCACGGCCGCCATCACGAGGTATCCCCGGCGAGGACAAGCGATTGACTGCACCGGGCCTTCGCAAGGGAAGCTATGTGGCTGGCCGCCGCTGGCAAGGTTCCATGTTTTGACCGTTCCGTCTTCCGAGCCGGAGGCAAGATGGCGCCCGTCCGTGAAGAAGCGAACCGCCCGAATGTGACCGGCATGCGATTCAAAGCGACGCACGACCTGCCCCGAATCGAGCTTCTGGAGGACGAGGGCGCCCGTGCCGTCACCAGCGGCGAACCATTGCCCGTCGGGCGAAACATCGACGCTTTCCACCGGGCCCGCGTAGCCGACAAAGCGGCGGACCTCGGCGCGTTTTTCCAAGTCCCATAAGCGGACGGTTTGGTCCGCAGCAGCCGAGAGGATCTGCCCACCATGTAGAATGAACCGCACATCGAGCACCTCGACTTCATGGCCTTCAAACCTTGCGACCTCATCGGTGCCCAACTCGCGCCGAGGTGACGATGCTTCCGAAGCCGGCGGAGTCGTCACCGAAAGCTCAGGCCGGGGCCGCGGCGGTTCGAGTTCGGGGCACTTCCAAACCCGAACGGTGTTGTCCCAGCCGGCAGAATAGACCGACAAGCCGTCGGGCGAGAAGGCCACGGAGCGGACCCGCCCCTCGTGGCCCGGGAGATCCGCCTGGAGGCATCCGCTGTTGGCATCCCAGAGCTTGACGGTGCCGTCATCACTGGCCGAGGCCAAGCGGGTCCCATCGGGAGAAAAGGCGACCGAGCGGACACGATCGGTGTGCTTTCTCAGGGTCCGCCACGCCTGGCCCGTTGCCCCGTCCCAAATCTTCACGGCGTGATCACCACCGGCGGTGGCGAGTCGGGCACCGTCCGGAGAAAAAGCAACCGACCAAACCTCACCAACGTGAGCCTGAAGCACCCGACGACGCTCGCCCGTGGCCACGTCCCAAAGGCCTGCCGTCATGTCCCAGCTTGTCGTGGCAAGCGTAGCGCCGTCGGGTGAAAAGGTCACCGAGCAGACGTCGTCCTGGTGCGCCGTGCCGGGCGCAGGCGACTCCAGGACGCTTCCATCGAAGGCGACGACGGTCCCCTGGCCGGCCTTGCTCTCCCCATATTCATTCATCGGAGGCGGGAACTGGTAACTGGGCGATTCTCCCGGCTCGCCTTCCATGCCACCTGGCCCGTAACTGCTGAGGTTGCCCCCGGTTCCACTCACCGACAGCGGCCTGCGGGGCGAAGGACGACGGGGGTCCGCGTCGTCGCTGAGAAGCCGATCGCCTTGGAGCGTCCGTCGCAGGCGGCCGGTCGCCACGTCCCAGAGCCTTGCCGAGTAGCATTCACCGGAAGAGGCCAAGAGGGACCCGTCCGGTGAGAAAGCCAGCGAGTACGTATCGCCGTGGTACTGCCTCGGGCGCAGCAAACCGGCGGGAGTTGTCTCCAGTTCCCGATCGCGTTGCTCGGGGGAAACCTCCAGTGAGCGTCGCAGTCTCCCGGTCGCAACGTCCCATAACTTCACCGTCTTGATACGAGGCCTGATGTTCACTTCGGTTTCCGCTCTGCTCATCGAAGCCAACATCGTGCCGTCGGGGGAAAAGGCAACGGCAAGGACCGGACCGGCGCGGCCGTCCAACGTCCCATGGACCTCGCCGGTAGCCGGATTCCAGAGCTTGACCGTGCCGTCGTGGCTGGCAGACGCCACGAGCAGCCCATCCGGGCCAACCGCGACCGATTCCACCGGGCCATCATGCCCTTCGAGCACTCTCAACTGGTGCTCCGAGGGGACTCTCAACTGGTGCTCCGAGGCGATCTCGGAAGGTCTTCGTGTTGCTCGGCTGGCTCCGACCCTGCCCGGCCACGGACTGGCAGGGATCGGGTGGGTTTTCTGCTGAGGCCGGTTGGTCCGCCACAGCCACGACGTCGCCAGAAGCAACGCCAAGCCGACGAGTAGGACAACGAGTCTCCTCTCGCGCCGGGCCTGCTTCCGTCCCGGCTCCATGGCCCATTGGGCCCTCGCGGCTTGGAGCCGCGCCTTGAGCGCGTCGCGTTGGCTGCGCAGGCGGGCTAGTGCCGCGTCAGCCTTGATCAGTTGGAGCTCGAGATCTTCATCGTAGCGCTGCTGCTGGCTCCGTTGTGCGCGAAGCTGCGCAACGTTCTCCTCACTGGCTTGCTGTTTGGCCCGAGCGGCCCTGCCGCCTTCCTCGCTGGGAGCGGCCTCCGCCCGCCTTTCCGCTTCCCTCGCGGCGACCAGGTTCGCCTGGATCTGCCTGGCAAGATCGGCGATGATCGACTCGGCCTCCCGACGAGCCTTCGCCAGTTGGTTCCGACGCCGCTGCCGGCTGCCCAAGGCGCCGTCCACTTCCTGCGTCGTGCTCCGCAGCATTCGGACGGGTTCGGGCAACCGGCTCATGACGGGCCTGCTCCGGTGGCAGGTAGTCGACCGTCGCCAGGACAATCTCTGCATAGGCTGCGGGCGTGCTGGCATCCGCGCCGTGTGCCAGTCCGAAATCGACGAGCATGGCACGCCCGGTGCGCGTCTCGATCAGGATGTTGCCGGGTTTGATGCCACGATGGATCAGCCCATGGGCGTGAACCGCACCATGTCCGGCCAGGCAGTGCTCCAGGACATGAAGCGTCCGGTCGAGTTCCAGTTGGCCCCGGTCCGCAAGCCGCTCGGCGAGCGATTCGCCTTCGATGTACTGCCTCACCAGAAAATGATGCTCGCTTTCTTGACCGATGAAGTGGATCGGCACGACGTTCGGGTGGACGACCTTGGCCGCCGACGTTGCCTCGGCGCGAAATCGGCGAACAAGCTCCGCATCACGAGCCAAGCGCGCCGGAAGTACCTTGATTGCCACCACGCGGTCCAGGGCTTCCTCATATCCCTTGTACAGCTCCCCCAAGGTGCCGCTTCCAATCCGGGCAACGATGCGGTATTGCCCGAGATGCGGTGGCGGCGCGTGAGATCTGCCGTTCATCTCGACTCTCCCGCGATCAGGCGGAGGATCGGAGCGCAGTCCGCCAAGTTTCAGTCGGCCGGGCTCTTTCCCTTGACGCCCGCTTCGTACACGGCTTGGATTTCACGGTCGGACAAGGCCCGCTTGAAGACGGCAACTTCGTCGATCACTCCGTGGCCCGGCCCCAGTTGTGCCGCCGTCCCGCGCTCGTCGTTGGCTTGGAAAGCCCGCACGAATTCCGCGTCATTGATACGGATCGTCAGCTCCTGCCGCGCAGACGCCGCGTTTTCCAACCGGACGGCGACAAAGCTCCATTTCCCCGGGGGCAAGGAATCCGGCGGCGTCTTGGCGACCGTCCAACTGCCTTCGCCGTCGGCTCTGCGCGCGTACAGGCAGACCCGCGCGTCCGGAGTGACGTCGAGCCGCAGGATGGTATTCGCTGCGGAGTCTCCCACGGCCGCCTCCTCGCGTATCCGTTCATTGCGCCAAGAAGCTCGGGAAAAGGCTGAGTAGTTTATCCGACGTGCCGGTGGTGCGGGTGGAAGTGCGCAGAAAGATTGGCCGGCACGTCGGATAAACGTGCCTTGAGCTAAACCGCGTGCTCTGGGTGTTGAATCCGTCCTAAGGAATCACGAACGAAGTCGAGTGTTGCTGGTCCCAAGAGTTGCAGGGAGGAATGCTCGGCGTGACAGAGAGATGAGACCGTGTGGAAACGGATGGCCACATGGATGACGGCGAGTAGGGACCGCGAAGAGGCAATCGAACTGACGTTGGCGCGCAATCGTGGCGTAGAGGCGTGCCGTGCGATCGAAGGGAAGGGAAGGATTTCGTCATGGGTTGGGGGGCGCGCGTGACAAGCTCTGGAAGTCTGGCGAAAGAGTTGGCCGACGGAGGAGAAAAAAGGGACGCCGCGGTGGTCGAGCCGCGGGGAGGGCATGGACGATCACGAGCCTACCACGTTGACAGACGGGACAGGTCTCGTGCTTCGCCGGCGAGTCGATGGTTTCCGTCCATTCTCCAGGTCGTTCTGTTGCTGGCATCGCGTCCGGCTTGACGCCCAGCAGCGATCGGCAGAGATCGAGGCGTTCTCGGCGGTGGCGGTTGGCCAGAAAGCCGTAATAGCGGATGCGGACGAAGCCACTGGGGAGGGCATGCATGAGGAAACGGCGAATAGACTCGCTACTCGAGACCGACATCACCTTGGTCTGCTGCTGGTCGGCATAATCCTTGTAGCGAAACCGGACCCGTCCATCCTTTAGGTCAATCAGTCGCTGGTTGGAAATGGCCACTCGGTGCGTGTACCGTGCCAAATACTTCAGGACTTGCTCGGGTCCACCGAAAGGTCGTTTGGCATAGACCACCCAATCTTTCCTCACAGACACGTTGAGGCGATGCGCGAACGCCCCTGGCTGTGCCAGGAAGGCGAGTTTGCCGTGAAATTCCAACTGACCGCGGGAGAAAGCTTGCTTGAGGAAGTCGATGAATTTGCCACGAAACACGTCGCTTGAGATCTTCACCGGAAGAAAGAAGCGTCGTTTCCGCCGTCGGCTCTGCTCGCAGGGAATCCAGCGGGAGCGATCGGGGGCGATTACCACAGATCATCGTCCTTTCGTTGGGACTGGTCTTGCGGAGTCGTTTTTGGATCCGCCTGAATGTCAGTCTCCTTCGGGGGATCATCGGGGGTCTCCAGGTTATCCATGAGACTTGGCGCGGTTCGCAATTCGTCCGTCGAAACGTGCGTGTAGATCACGGTCGTTTGAATCCTTCCGTGCCCCAGTAAGTGCTGGATTACACGAAGGTCTGTGCCGGCTTCCAACAGATGGGTCGCGAAAGTGTGACGCAGCGTGTGCATGCTGACTCGCTTGATGATGCCGGCTTTGCGACACGCCTTCTTAAGGAGTTGCCCCGGCGTGGCAAGATCATAAGGCTTGTTCGTGTGTGCACCAGGATGACGATACCACCGGCTTGTTCATCCAACTTCATGTACTCCCAGGCCGCTTCTCGCAGTCCTCGCTCCGATTTCTTGCCGTATTCTCTGCCGTAGAAGGCACGGGCGGTGTCGGGGGCGCGTCGGGATTGGGGGCGGTCCGGAATCCGGGGCCTAACCCCTTTCCCTAGAAGACGTTACGTCGGCCAACGCGTGAAGGAGGAGGCTGAGCCGAGTCACGGTCTCGGTCAGCGCCAAGCCTGGAAGACCCAGGTCTATTCCCTGCTTCCGGCCAGTTTGACGAAGAAGGCAATGGCGACGCCAATGACTGCGGCCACCGCTCCGGCGCCCCCAATCGTGTACCACCAGCGAGAGATCTCCTTGCCACTGGCGTCGACCGTTCTTCCGTCAACGGTTTCTTCAATGCCCAACGTCGCGCCGCAATGAGGGCACCGGTCACTGGGGCCCCGGTGGCCTGAGACTTGCTTGCCGCAGTTGCCGCATACGTCACGTTCAACGTGTATTTCCGGCGACGATGAACCCGCTTGGCCGCCGGATGATGCCTCGGGAACCGGGGGCGTCGGTGGTGTGGGAATTCCCGGGCCATCACGTTCACCCTGCTTTTCGGCAGATTCATCGGCGTGCTCGGGCGAGCATTCATGCTCCTCGGCCGGCACATCGTGTCGGTCACCGTATGGGGGCGTGAACGGCTCTTGGGCAACGCTCGAGACCAGATTGCCGCTCTCGTCGTACTCGAGATACTTCGTGGCGTACTCGGCCACCTTCTCGTCGCCGGCCGTAAGCGGGTCGCTGACTTCCGGATCGCTCGCCAGCTTCTCATACGCCTCGGGCTCCAACACGTACTTGGGCCGGTGCACTCTGTTGGCGTCGGTATAGTACCGATAGTAAGTGGTACCCACGGTGCCCCACTTCCCGTCGACATACTCCTGAAGCGTAACGGTCTTCAGGTCCCCCATGCTCCCGTACTCTGGGGCGCCGGAACTCGAGTCGCTGGAACTGCCGGAACCGTCCGATGGACCGCTGCCGGTGTAGTACGTGGACAGGGTACGGCGGACGGGCTGTCCGCCGCCCTCCCCGCCTGCCGCGGACAGCGTTGCTGACACAACCCGCTCGATGCCGTCGCTGAACGTGTGGTAGGAGAACTCAAGGGAGCCTTTGAAGCCGCTGCCCGGTGGGGGGAACAGCTTCGTTCCCGCCTTGCCCAGTAGCGGCATTCCCGGCATGCCTTGCAGTCGCATCCCGGGTCCGTACGTTGCGTCACCAGCCATGTTGGGCATCCCCTGCACGCCCGGTATCCCATGGTCCTGTCCTCTGGCCTTCAGTCGCTTTCGCACGTATTCCTGGTCCCCGGGGCTTAAGCCCACCAACGGATAGGAGACCCTCTTGCCGTCCTTGAGAAGTACTACCTTTCCGTCCAACACCCCGACGAACTGCGCTTGAATCGTCCTTCCTTGGCTGTTGGTCCACGTCCGTATCCCTTCACTGGGCCTCCGTGTCTCGTCCCCGTCGTTGTCCGTGGGCGCGGCCGTTACGCCCGACATTGGACCATCGGACGAAGTCTGCGTGCGGGTTGGGGGCGGAGCGAAACGGCCTTGCCCGAAAGCCTCAGAGGCGACGAAGAGCGCCGTGATGGGAAGGAGGATCAAGACGGTCCGATTCATGACGCGTTCCCTCCGCTGGCCACGCGAGTCCGATGCTGTCCGACCAAGCGACTGCCCACGTTGGCGAAAGAGAGCACACGATTCGCCTGTTCGATGCGTCGGACGGCCGCCAGCTTCGCGTGTTCAGTGGCCATGGCGCACGGGTCGTCAGCGTCACGTTCGTGCCCGACGGACAACACGCGCTCTCCGGAAGCCATGACACCACGGTCAGGCTATGGGACCTCACAACGGGTGAGCAGAAGCACGTCTTCGTCGGTCACACCGACCGGGTCCATGAGGTTGCCGTTTCCGACGACGGGCGTCACGGCCTTTCATGCGCCGGGGACGGCACGATCCGTTTGTGGGACTTGGGCGGCCGGAAGGAGATCTGCTCACTCAAAGGACATACGGAGAGTGTCCGGTGCGCCCGTTTCCTGCCGGAGAGCCGGTTCGCGGTTTCGGGCAGTGACGACGGCACCGTTCGCGTCTGGCGACTGCCAATTTCGGATCAGCAGAACGAGTAGGACCACGCGGCGATGGATCCAACCCGAACACTCCCGGACGCGCCGCGCCGCCTTTCCGAACTCGTCGAGGACGGACGGAGTTGGTCGCTACGGGATAGCCTCCTGTTGATCCGGCGGCTGTCCGTGCTCGTACGAGACTTTCATCAAGCAGGGCAAACACATCGGGCAATCGACCTCGATCACGTGACCGTCATCGGGCGGCTCGAGCCTCAACTTTCGAAGCCTCCCGAACGCCGCTGGTTTGGGGGTCAGCACTCCGATCCCGAGTTTTGTCCCCCGGAGTTGGTCGGGGCGGACCTCGTGGAGGTTCCCGGCGGTCTCGTTGCCGCGACCGCCCGTTTGGCCGAACAGGGCTGTGCGATCAGTCCGGCACGTATCGACGTTTACCAGTTGGGCACGTCGCTTTGCCGACTCCTCTCCGGTGAGTCCACCTTGCGCTACCTGTACGCTCCGACGGCCAGGGCTCGGGTGCCACGTGCGGCAAGATCGCTCGTCGACCGGGCGCTGGGCCATGACGCCGCGCAGCGACTCTCGCAGTGCGACGGCTTCCTTGCGGAGGTGGACTAGCTCATCAGCAGGATCGATCCGACGTGGCGGCCTACGGCGTTGCAGCCCACGCCGGCTTGCACGAGCACGGTGGGGCCGTCGGCCGAGACGCCCGCCGTGATTCCTGAACGTGCGGCAAAGGACGCGGGCGATGACCTTCCTTTCCGGCGGCTGGGCCCCTACCGAATTCTCTCGCGGATCGGCAGCGGCGGGATGGGCGACGTATATCAAGGCTACGACGACTCGCTCGACCGCCCGGTGGCTATTAGGGTCCTGCCCCCGGAGTTGGCCCGTCATGAGGAGTTCGTCCGTCGCTTCCGCACCGAGGCCACAACGGCGGCCAAGGTCGAACACCCGTACGTCGTGCCCATTCATTTCATCGAGGAAGACGCCGGCCATCATTTCTTTGCCATGCAATACGTCGAAGGGGAGTCTTTGGCCCAACGGCTCAACCGACGAGGTCGGCTCCCCCTGGATGAGGCCCTGGAAATCGCCCGACGGTGTCTTGAAGGGCTGCGAGCCGCTCATGCCCAAGGGTTGATCCATCGCGACGTCAAGCCCGGCAACATCTTGCTGGACCGGACGACCGGTCAACCCGTTCTGGTCGACTTCGGCCTAGCTCGCCGGGTCGACGACCAAGCGCATTTGACGGCGACCGGCACAGTCATGGGCACCGTGGACTACATCGCGCCGGAGCAAGCCCGAGGTCGCCGCATGGACCATCGAGCCGACGTTTATGCACTCGGTGTGGTGTTGTACCAACTGCTTGCCGGCCGTTTGCCCTACGAGGCCGACAGTCTGATGTCGATGGTCTTCCAGCATACGCATGAAGAGCCGCACCCGCTTGAATCCGCGGCGCCGGAGGTGCCCCAGCGGGTGCGAGAGATCGTGCTCCGCATGATGGCCAGGAACCCGGACGATCGCTACCAGACCTGCGACGCTGTGCTGGCTGACATCCAGGCTGTCCGGGGGGGCCAAGTTGCGCGGTCCGGTCCGCCCGAATCGGCTAGTCAAACCGGGGGCATGCTTCCAGCCCCGGAAGGGGCCGCCAACGTTCCACTGCCGAAGGCCCTGGGCCGACTGGTCTCGCCTGGCCGCTGGCAACGGGTTTGCGACTGGGCCGCCACCATGTTCCGCCGACGTGCGCCGGAGTTCGTCAAAGAGCTGCGAACCACGACGCAGCAAGTGGACGGGGCGGTGGCCGAGTATGAACGTCGCCGCCGACGCCTGGAAGGCTTGCTTTCGGAGGCTCGGAGCATTGCGGCGGAGTTGTCGCAGCAGGCCCGGTCGAACCGGGGGGCGGCCGCGAGGGCTGCCCGGCGCGGCGACTCCGCAACAGATGACGAAGAAAGGAGCGCCGCGCTGGCCGAGAAAGAGGCGTGTGAGGAGAGTCTGACGGCGTTGGAAGCACAACGCGACGAGCAACTCCGGCAGGTCGACGCCATGGAGAATCAGTTGAGCCGGGCCGACGCCACGCTGGCCCAGTTTCGCGCCTCGCGCGACGTGCTCAAGGCACGACTCCGAGCCGCCGAAGCCAGGCTTGCCGACCCCGGACGCGGTGCGACCGTAAGACGTCGTCGATGGGTAATCGGGGCGGCGATCATCGGCGTCGCCGCGTTGAGCGCCAGCATGGCAGCCGATCCGGATTCGCCAGACCGCGCGACTACCGCGGCGACACGTTTCAGCTTGCCTTTTCGCCGGACGGGTCGCTGTTGGCTTCTTCGGGGGCGTACCACGCGGTAAGGATCTGGGACGTGGCGGGCGGAGGGCTCCGTCGGACCCTCGGCGGGCTGGCCGCCCCGAATCACCCCGATTCTCAGGGGCACGGGGACGAGGTCACAGCGGTCGCGTTCTCTCTCGACGGATCGACCGTGGCGACGGCCGGCTGGGACAAGGATCTGCTGCTGTGGGACGTCGCCACGGCGAAGAAATCCCAGGCGGCCGCCTTCGTTCGTAGCGAGGAGATTTGGTCCGTGGCGTTCTCCCCCGACGGCCGTTTGCTGGCCATGGGTGGCGGGGATCACTCGGTTCTCCTTTGGGACTTTGGCGCATGGCGTTCCTGGCGGACCCTGAGGGGGCACACCGACAGGGTGCGAGCCGTTGCCTTCTCGCGTGATGGGGCCCTGTTGGCTTCGGCAAGCGACGACGGGCGCGTGATGCTCTGGGACGCGCGCACCGGGCGGCTTCGAGGGACGCTCGCCGGGCATACGCGCCCGGTCCGTTCGGTGGCGTTTTCTTCCGATGGCTCCATGCTGGCCTCGGCCGGCTGGGACAACACGGTGAGGCTCTGGGACCTGCCGCCTCTGGAACCGCCGGCTCGCACCAGACTGTCGGTGGTCACTACGCCCACCGATTCTGCACCTGTTGCCGAGCAAGACCTGTGCGACGGCGTGCTCGATCTGGTCGACCCGGGCGCCCCGGAGAAGCGGATCGCGGCGAGCTTCCGGTACGTCGGCGAGTGAGACGGAGAGGTTGCCGCAGCCGTCGGAAACGCCGGGCCGGATTCGGACGGCGGGAACGGGAGAGGGGTTTGCGTGGTACGGTGCTCGGCACCCGGGGGTACCCGACCCCACGGCGAGCGGCGCACTCGATACGTTCCGGCCCGCACTCTTTTCAACGGTTCCGGCTGTCACAATAGGCGTCTGCCGGTCGGGTTGTGCTCCGTTCGCCGAAAGTAGCGGCGCTCGTTTCCGCCGTTCCCCCCGGTCGGGACGGCCACAAGTCCAATGTTCGGAACCGTTTCGAGCACGGGCGCGGGAGGGCTGGCGAGGTGGAGCCCCCCCGTTGGGCCCCCAATCGCGGTGCATGTTTCCGGGCCTAGGTACCCTGCCGAGATTGCATGCGCCAAAATCTACCCGGGGGAAGTTAAGGCCAGATGGCAGCCCTGAAAGGCCACTTCGTTTGCTCTGCTTGTTGACATCGAGTGCTGCTCCAGCTATACCGATGGGTGGATCGGCGGCATTTTCCAGCGGGTACGAACACGGGAGGGTAAGCCGATGTCTGACAAAGGGTGGATTGTTGGGTGGGCAGCGGTTGTTTGTGCCACATTCATGGCGCCCCGTGTCGCTATGGCCAGCGTCGTAAACGTCGCTCTCAGTGCTGATACCTCGTCGAATAGAGCCGCATTGCCGAGCTTCCCAACGAGCAAGGCTGTTGATGGCGACTTGAGCTTCGAGTCGCGTTGGGTGGCCCCGGATTTCGGGAGTGAATCTAATCCGATATGGCTCAAAGTCGACCTAGGGCACTTGTACCCAATTCAGGAAGTGGGCCTCTATATTCCGGATGGGACCGACCCTTTCTATTTTGGGTGGTATGTTGATTACAGACTCTACAGCAGCCCGGATGACATCTCCTGGACACAAATCGCGGACGGCAGACTCATCACTCGCGACGACCCAACCGACACCCTTGTTCTCGCCGGCTTGTCCGCGAAGTATCTGCGATTTGACGCGGTGGGCGGAACCCATTGGGCCCATCTCGGTGAAATCACGGTCTTGTCACCAGAAGCCGACCCTGTCCCCGAGCCCTCCACCCTCGTAATCTGGTCCCTACTCGGCACCCTCGGTATCACCGTCGGCTGGCGGCGACGGCGGAGCAGTGCTGCGTAGCCTGTCCCTGGGAGGGGCGGTCGGATTCCTCCGAGCTGGCCGACGCCAGACCGTCGGTCCAGGCCCGCTTTCGCGCGTGCGAAATTCTCAGGGGGGTCACGCTGGAGAAGGGCGTCGCCGGGCGAGGGGCCTGGAAGCAGGTAGGGGGTCGGATTTCTGGCAGCAAGCCGCCCCGGAACCGCTCGACCAGGCGCGTTTCTCCCGCCGCAAATTTCGAGGGGGGGGGCCATCGACGGCGCCGTCCCGCGGGCCGAAGGGTGTGGAGGCGAGGGGTTGACACCTACGGGGGGTTGACAGGCGGCGTCTCCCGGGTCCTTCCCCGAGGCGTCTCGGCCCGGGGGCGGAGGGAACAGTCGCGCATGATGACTCCCTTTCTTTACCGCCCTCGGCCGACTGCCGAAAGGGGGAGTAGGTGGTCCTCGAAAACTGCCCCCGGCCGCGCGAAAGCCGTGCAATCGGCCCGGTTGCACGTCCACCCCCTGTCCACGGGAAGGACCCGACGTGTCGTTCTCAGCGCAGGATAGGTGTGTTCACCACTACCGGTAGACTACCGGATTTCCGCACCCGACTACCGCTATTCCTCGGGCAAAACTGCGATTGCAGGAAAGGGCTTGCAGAGCCCGATTCAAGGGGTAGAATCGCAGGAAATCCCGGGGAAAACTGGCTTTTCGGCGTGGTCTTGGGGTATTTTTGCAAGCCGGGGGTTGGCGGTTCGAGCCCGCTCGTCTCCACTTTCCAAGTCCTTGCGGATTAGAAACTTAGAGCAAACAAGGAGTGGATCGGAAGACGCGAAAAGATGCACCAATGCACCCAATGCGGCGCTTCTTGGTGCATCGTCGCATGCTTGCCTCTTGTGCTCATCTCTTGTCGGGACACCTCCAAGCTGCTCTTTCATTGGAGGTGTGCTATGGCCCTATCGCGCATGTTCTCCCGCAAGCAGACCCAAAGCTACTACGTCAAGCTGGAGGGTAACTTTGTCCCCCTCGGGAGGGACAAACGAGAGACGCGTGAACGCTACCGAGAACTCCTCCCCGTCGAATCTCGGGGACACGCGGCCGCCCCCAGGTCGCTATCTGGTATGCCTCCAAAACGTCAGGAAGTGATTCAACAAGTCCCGGATGGTGAACACGTCGCCGCCACGGCGTGGCACCCGTCCGGCGTACAAGTCGTCCTTCTGCGCTCGAGGGCCCCTTGTGGATCGTCCCAGGGGCCGAAGTAGACGAGTTTCCCGCAGATCTTCTTCGCCCACCACTCCGTGGCGTGAGGGAAGAGGGCCAGTCGGGACGGGGCTTCTTCGGCTTGGCCTTCGTGGTAGACTCGGCATGGTCGGAACCTCCGTAGTAGGTTGCCGGCCGGGCTCTCAGGGTGCCCATCACCTCGGGAGCCGCTTCTTGGGCCATCGGGTGTCACACTAGTCCTTGAACAAGCGTATTCGCGTGATGCGGGCAACGTATCCGTAGATTGCCCGTGATTGTCGGTGTTTCGCCGTATTGAGGTGAAGGTACCAATGTCGTTTTCAGGTGAAATTGGCTGATCGTTGTGCTAGCACGAGCTCAC
>DATKZH010000701.1:0-10636 GCA_035528065.1 Thermoguttaceae bacterium
GGAAAAGGGGCGTCCCTAGGCGGATAGTACCTATGGGGGCCAGGAAGATGGTGCGCTGATTCCCCGGCCGTTTGGGGGGCTGCTTTATGGGGTGCTTCCGCACGCGACATCCACTCCCGGACGAGACATGCTGGGGGGGGGTGACTTCCGTGTAGGCGACTCGATTCGAAATGGCCCAGCGGGCGGCGTGTCCCCGAACCGTGATGTCCTGGGCCGCAAGTTCGCAAATCGCTCCTTCCTTCGGCGCAACGCGGAGAAACCGGCGGCCCCGTCCCGGCGTGTCTGGCTTCTCTGGCCTTGGGCGCTACAATGTGTCGCGTCGATGGAACGGAGTGTTCGGAAACCGGCCAACGTCGACCGAGTGCCTGAGTTCGCTGAGCGAGCCGAGTTTCCGTCGGAGGCTGTTCTCGACCTAACGGCCGAGATCCCCTTGAACGGGTCCACCAGCATTATTCGAGCGGGGGGGGGTAAGAGAATTGCCGCACCAGACAGGATCGAAACGAGCGTTCGTTCCGTTTTTCGGGATCTGCGCGGCGGTCTTCACGGGCTGCGCCCAGCAGGCCGAATTGCCGCAGCGGGAGCCGCCGACCGCGAAGGTGAGCCGACCGCTCGAACAGACGGTGACGGAATACCTGGAGGAGACCGGCACCACCGAGGCGGTGGGGCGAGTGGACGTCCGCGCGCGGGTCACCGGGTTCTTGGAGCAAGTCAACTTCGAAGCCGGGGTCGAAGTGCGGAAGGGAGACGTCCTCTACGTAATCGAACAGCGTCCGTTTATCGCTGCGAGAAAGGCCGCCGAGGCGACACGTGACGCCCAGAAGGTCGAGCTGGACCGCGCCGAAATCGAGTACCAGCGAGAGCTGAAGCTCAAAGAGCGGAACGCAACCGCAGATACCGACGTCGTCACGGCCCGGGCCGAGCGCGACGCGGCCGTGGCGGCCGTGGCCGCGGCCGAAGCTGCCCTGGACCAAGCGAAGCTCGACGAGGAGTACACCGAGGTCAAGGCGCCGATCAGCGGCCGTGTCGGCAAGACGCTGGTCAAACTGGGGAACCTCGTCGAGAAGACCGCGGCAACCCATCTGACCACGATTGTCAGCTACGATCCCATCTACGCGAACTTCAACATCAGCGAGCGGGCCCTGTTGAAGCTCAGGGAACGGCGCCGCCCGGGGGCCGACGAGATCGACAAGCAACAGGTCAAGGTGCTGCTTGGCCGGGCTACCGATCCGGGGTTCCCCTTTGAAGGACATTTCGACTACGCGGACCTCGCCGTGGACCAGAGCACCGGAACCTACGCCATCCGGGGCATCTTCCCGAACGCGGATTTGGACATCGTGCCCGGGCTGTTCGTGAGAATCCGTGTGCCGATCGGGCAGCAGGAAGGCGCGCTTCTGGTGCCGGAGCTGGCCATGGGGGCCGACCAGGCCGGGCGGTACGTGCTCGTGGTCAACAGCCAGGACGAGGTGGAGCGGCGCGCCGTCACGGTCGGCTCCAAGTACCGCTCGGGCGACCCGCAGTTCGGCGACATGGTGGTCGTCGAGGAGGGGTTGCAGGCCGCCGATCGGGTAATCATCGTCGGCCTTCAGCGGGCGCGGCCGGGTGGCAAGGTCCGCCCCGAGCCCGTCGAGTTGCCCGCGGTCGTGGACGAGCTCGAATCGGCACGACAACAGGAGGTCCCCGCCGGTCCGCCGGCGGAGGCGCAACCGTCCCCGCCGCGGGCTGCCGTCCCCGCGCCCGACCAACCGACCCCCTGACGCAAGCGCACGCCCGCCATGATATCTCGATTCTTCATCCACCGTCCGATCTTCGCCTCGGTGATCTCGATTGTGATCTTGATCGCGGGCGTGGTGTCGCAGCGCGGCCTGCCCGTGTCGAAGTTTCCCGAGATCACGCCGCCCACGGTGCAGGTGACGGCCTTCTATCCCGGGGCGAACGCCCAGGTGGTGAGCGAGACCGTGGCCGCGCCGATCGAGCAGGAAGTCAACGGCGTCGAGGACATGCTCTACATGTCGTCCAATAGCGCGGACGACGGCTCCTACACGTTGAACGTCACGTTCGAGATCGGCACCGACATGGACATGGCCACGGTGCTGGTGCAGAACCGCGTGGCGATCGCCACCTCGAAGCTGCCCGAGGAGGTCCGCCGCCAGGGCGTGACGACCAAGAAGCAATCGACCCAGATCATCCAGTTCGTCGTGCTCATATCGCCCGACGGGAGCTACGACGACCTCTACTTGAGCAACTACGCCACGATCAACATCAAGGACGAATTGAGCCGAATCCGCGGCGTGGGGTCGGTCACGGTGATGGGGGCGGAAGCGTACAGCATGCGGGTGTGGCTCGATCCGCGCAAGCTGAAGGCCCGGAACCTGACCACCGAAGACGTCGTGGCGGCGATCGGCGAGCAGAACGTGCAGGTGGCGGCGGGCCGCATCGGCGAGCCGCCCGCCCCGGAGGGGACGGCGTTCCAGCTCGTGGTCAATACGCTCGGCCGGCTCCGCGAGCAGGAGGAGTTCGAGAACCTGATCATCAAGACGGCCGAGGGCGGTCGGATCACGCGCGTCAAGGACGTCGCCCGGGTCGAGCTCGGCGCCAAGAGCTACAACCGCCAGTCCACGTTCAACGGCCAGCCCTCCACGGCGATCGCCATCTACCAGCTCCCGGGAGCCAACGCGTTGGATCTGGCCGCGCAGGTCCGGGCCAAGATGGACGAATTGAAGGGGCGGTTCCCGGAAGGGCTGGACTACGAGGTCCCCTACGATACGACCCGCTTCGTCGAGGCCTCGATCGACGAAGTCTACGCGACGCTCTACATCGCCGTCTTCCTGGTGGTCGTCGTGATCTACGTCTTCCTCCAGGATTGGCGGGCGACGGTCATTCCCTGCGCGGCGATCCCCGTCTCGCTCGTCGGCACGTTTGCCGCGATGGCCTGCCTGGGCTTCTCGATCAACATGCTCACGCTGTTCGGGATCATCCTGGCCATCGGGATCGTCGTCGACGACGCGATCGTCGTGGTCGAGAACACGTCGCGGCACCTCGAAGCGGGGCTCGGCCCGAAGGACGCCGCGATCAAGGCCATGCAGGAAATCACGGGCCCGGTGATCGCGACGACTCTGGTGCTGCTGGCCGTGTTCGTGCCGACCGCGTTCATGGCCGGAATCACCGGGCAGCTCTATCGGCAGTTCGCCCTGACGATCTCCGCGGCCGTGTTGATCAGCACGATCAACGCGCTGACGCTCAGCCCCGCGCTGTGCGGCCTGTTGCTCCGCCCGCCGCGCGAGACGCGGTTCGCCCCCTTCCGGTGGTTCAACGAGTCGCTCCGGATGGCCACCAGCGGCTATACGTTCGTCGTCCGGTCGATGGTGCGGCGCGTCGCCATCGTGATGATCGTCTTCGCCGGTATGGTCGTGCTGACCGGTTGGGGTTTCACGAAGGTGCCCACCGGGTTCCTTCCCACGGAAGATCAGGGCTACTGCTTCGCCAACGTCCAATTGCCCGATGCCGCCTCGCTCAACCGGACCGTCGCGGTGATGCGCCAGCTCGACGAGATCATGGAGAACACGCCCGGCGTGGCCGACTGGGTTTCGGTGGCCGGCTATTCGATTCTGAGCGGCACCAACGGGTCGAACCTGGGCCTGATGGCCATCGTGTTCGAGCCGTGGGAAGCTCGCCAGGAGCCCCACCTCAGCCAGGACGCGATCGTTGCCCACCTCCGCGCTGAGTTCGCCAAGATCGAGGAGGCGATCGTGATCGCCTTCGTGCCGCCGCCCATCGACGGGCTGGGCAACGCCGGGGGCTTCCAGATGCAGCTCCAGGATCGCGGCGGCGCGGGGCTGGGGCAACTGGAGGACGACGCCACGTTGCTGGTCGAGCAGGGCAACCAACAACCGGGGCTGACCGCCCTGAGCACGACCTTCCGCGCCCGCGTGCCCCAGTTGTTCGTCGACGTCGACCGTACCAAGGTCAAGACGCTCGACGTCCCGCTCAGCTCCGTGTTCAACACCTTGCAGGCGTACCTCGGATCGGCCTACGTTAACGACTTCAACCAGTTCGGGCGCACGTGGCAGGTTCGCGTGCAGGCGGACCATCCGTTTCGGGTCCAAGCCGACGACATCCGGCAACTGGACGTGCGAAACCACCGCGGCGACATGGTGCCGATCGGCACCGTCGTCGACGTTGAGGAGACGTTGGGGCCTCAGGTGGTCCAGCGGTACAACCTCTACCCGAGCGCGCAAGTCAACGGCGAGCCGGCGCCCGGCTTCAGCTCCGGCCAGGCCCTGAGCCTGATGGAGCAGACGGTGAAGGCCGAGCTGCCCTCGATGAGCTACGAGTGGACCGGGATGTCGTATCAGGAGAAGCAGGTCAGCGGCGAACAGTACGTGATCTTCCTTCTGGCCGTGGTGTTCGTCTTCCTCGTGCTGGCCGCGCAGTATGAAAGTTGGACCAGCCCGGCGGCCGTGATCGCCGTCGTCCCGCTGGCAGCGCTGGGCGTGGTGATTGCGCTGGCCATTCGCGGCTCCGATAACAACGTCTACACGCAGATCGGCGTCGTGTTGCTGGTCGCCCTGGCCAGCAAGAACGCGATCCTGATCGTCGAGTTTGCCCGAGACGAGCGACGCCAGGGCAAGAGCATCTCGGAAGCGGCGGCCGACGCGGCCCGGCTTCGGTTTCGCGCGATTCTGATGACGGCGTTCTCGTCGATCCTCGGGTTCATGCCGCTGTTGGTCTCCAGCGGCGCGGGCGCGGCCAGCCGCCAGGCGGTGGGCACGGCCGTGGTGGGCGGTATGATCGCCGCCACCTTCTTCGCGGTGCTGTTGGTGCCGTCCTTCTTCGTCGTGTTCCAGAATCTCAGCGAGATTCGCACGAGGTTCGGCGCAAGCCCCGCCGTGAGGAGCGTCGACGAATCCATCCCGCCCGACCACAGCGACGCGCCGGAGCCCACCACCTAAGAAAACGACTTCCCGATTTCTGTAGCAGGCACACGCCGTGTGCCGTAGCCGGCGGACGGCACACGGCGTGCGTCGTTATGAGCGGACGGCACACGGCGTGTGCCTGCTACTGCTATTCTTCGGCCGAGTCTTGGGGAGCCTGCCCAGACCGCTCGCCTTCGCCGACGACTTTGACTTCGAGGGATTGCGGTTCCCCGTCGCCCGTGGTGTAGGTGATTCTCGACGGCAGGGAGAATCGGATGCCCTGCTCATCGAACGCGCGAAAGATCTGGAGATTCAGCTTCTCGCCGAAGGCAAGGAAATCCCAGTAGTTCGGCGGGTGGTACCAGTAGATGATCCGGATGTTGAACGCATCGGGATGGAAGTCGGTGAAATAAACGCGGGGCGGGAAGTCGGGCTCCATTCCCTCGTGGTTGTCGAGGGCTTCTCGTATCAGCTCAATCGCCTTGACGACCTTGGCTCGGGGCGTGTCGAGAGGAATATGGACGTCGGCGATTCTCCGAATATGGGGACGCCGCCCCACGTTCTCGATGCGGCTGCGGGCCATCTCTTCATTGGGGATGGACGCCATGTGCCCGGTGAGCAGTCGAAGCTTGGTCGACCGCAGCCCGATGTCCTCGACGATGCCGTCATAGTCCCCCACGATCACCCGCTCGCCGGCGCGGTACGGCTTGTCCAGCAGGATCATCACGCTGCCGAAAATGCTCTTGAGCGTGTCCTGCGCGGCCAGCGCGACGGCCAGCCCGCCCACTCCGGCACTCGCCAGCAGCGTGGTCAGCGGGATGCCGAGATACCTTCCTCCCTCGAGGAACACGATCACCGCCGCCGCGAGAGTGAGGACCCGGCACACGATCCGAATCAACTGGGCATCCAGTCCTTTCGGATGAATGCGGGGAGACGCGATGATGATTTCCGCGATCCGGTTGCCCGCGCCCGCGAGCACGACCAGCAACGCCAGCAGGAATACGACGTTGGCGACGAAGCTCAGGACGTACAGCGTATCTCCGCGAATCGTCAGATAGTCCGTGGCGACTTCTTTGAACGCCAAGGGAACGAACATCGCAACCACGGAGAAAAGCAGAGTCACGCAGTATCGAACCACGCCCTCTGCGCGCATCGGCTTGCTGCGTACTCTTCCGAGGCGGTACGCCAAAAACATCACGGCCGCGCCGATCAGCGCCGTGAGCAATAATCCGACCCATTGCCAAATCGCCAGTCCGACAACGCGATTCGAACACCATTTGGGCAGCCGATGCACCAGGGCGGCGACCGTCGGATCGGCGGGTTCGGAGAGATACCACCGATGAAACCCCGGAGACACTTTGCGACCTTCCGTTCGATAGGGCAACCGCTTCGCGTACTCGTAGAACTCCGCCACGCGTAGCACCGTCTCGGGCGAAAAGAGGTACTCACCGCGACGCGGCCCTTCCTCGACCCTCGCGATCGTGATTCGAGTGTCGGGAATCCGCCAGCTTGGGAGCTTCTCGCTTCCGCCGGCGGCTTCGATCGCTTCGGCGTCGGGGATCTCTTCGTCCGGCGGCAACTCGATTCGATCCAGCACCTCCTTCAGATAGACGGCCGCCTCGCCCCCAGCGTGTTCGCGCGCATACTCCGGAAGGTCGCTCAAGTCCAGGCAATCCAAGATGCGATTCACAACCGGCACGTATTGCGGATCCCGCCGCGTCTTGGCCCGCTCCGCCAAGATCATGTCGTGCATCTCGTTACACGAATCGAGGAAGCTCGTCAACGTCGCCCGGGGGCTCGACGTATCCGCCGGTCTCAGCGGGTTCCGGCTCTCTTCCGCACGCGCAACGTGTCCAACGGCGACCGTCCAGACCAAGAGGGCAATCGCGCCGCGTCTTGCCCGAAGCCACACACTACCCCCCCAGGTCGGTTGTTCGGGAGAACGTCCGAGTTTCATCGCATCACCTCGGCCTCAAGACCGGCTCGGCAAGTGGGATTCGCGGGTTGCATCTCGATACTCACCCCTGTGCAATTCTAGCGCGCACGGCACATGGCAAGGCCGAAGCGAACGGAAAGCCGCCCACGTCTACCTCTTCGGCATCAGCACGCCGCCGATCATAATCGGAAACGCTCCGGCAGTCATAGGGGAGACGCTTCCGGCCCCGCGGTTGCGATGCAAAACCTAGCGAGGCAGGGCCTCAGACCGAGGCGAGCGTCCAGTGGTCAGGGTTCGGGGTTCAGGGTTCAGGATTTGCGTGTATACGTGGAACTTCTGGTCCTGAACCCTGAACCCTGAGCCCCACAAACTTGACTCATTTGCAGCAAATGTCCGAAGCCAAGTGCCCCTAGCGCAGACCCGATCCCCTCTGCTGTGGGGTACGATAACAGATCGCGGTAGTGTTCTCCCTGAACTGAGAGCCCCGCGCGCGGCGCAAGCCCGGATTGGACGGCTCGATGGGCCCGCTCACTTCGACTCAGGCATCAGGGCCAACAGCTCCAGCTCGGTGTCGAACCGGACGATGATCACCCGCCAGTTGCTGTTCTTGTCCGCGGGGGCGTCGCTCCGGGGGGTGCGGTAGAAGGTGAGGTAGAAGACGACGGGGAAGCTCTCGCACTTGTAGAGGTATCGGAGCAAGACCAGGTCTTTGCCCACCCGGCGCGAGGCGATCGGCTCGAATTCCACGTACCGGCCGTATCGGTCCTTCAACTCGTCGGTTTTTCGTACCAGGTCTTCCACCGCCTCGGTCTGCTTGAGAAGTGGACTGCCGGCCAAGAGCTGGTCGTAGGCGGTTTTCGTGGTGCCCCGGGAAACGCCCTCCAGAAACACGCCGACTCGCGCCTTGAGCTTGTCGACGTCCGCATCGGACGTGTCCTGGGCAATCGCCACCCGCCCGCCCGACGAGCACACCAGCAACACGCACAGCCCCGCCGCAAACCAGCTCTTCGCGATCATGATGACGACTCCTTGGACGCAATCGCCCGAAACGGCTCAGGGGTCGGCACGCTCGTGCGTTGCGTCGTCTCCCGGCTCCCCGGCGTGCCGAGCCTGGCCTGTTCATCCGACAACCCCTTCCAGGGTAACCGGGACATCGACGAATTGCACTAAATCTCGCCATTGCGGATCGCCCATCAGGCCCGGAGCAGCAGCCAGAATTGGCATGGCCCCTTCTCCAGCCGACAGCATCCGGGGACAAGGCGGGTGGTTTTCGCCTGGACGGTGGTTTCATCCGAACACCAGCTCGAGGCATTCTCGCCCCAGCCAAGGACTCGGTCGCCCGACGCGGTCGAACCCGGCCGCCACCAACGGGGGGTAGTGATTCCGCCTTGGGGCTCGCGCCACGATCTCCCGCTCCGTCAGCGTCACGGTGGCCGTCTGATCGACGAAGTCGCCTGCGCCCCTCAATAGGGCCACGCTCCGGTTTTGCTTGACCCAAGGGCGAGTTTGACCGAGGATGAGCGCGATTTGAGAGGCCCAAGCAGCAATCGCCGGCGTGGGACAACTCGGAAAGGACGTGAATCATGGTTGTCGTGGTCAGCCGCTTGACCGTCGCGATGGCACTCGCGCTCTGGTCGTGTCAGGAGGCTCGGGCGGAGCTGCACATCGAGCAGCACGTCGAGCCCGGCAAGCCGTTCCTGGTCTCGGACGGGACGACCTACGACGCGGGCGAACGGTTCCAGGTGAACCGGCAGCATCGGATTCCCGACGACATGGTCGTTCAGGGCGACACGGTCGCGCTCAAGGCCGTGGGCGACCGGCTCGATCGGGCCACGCCGATGCGGTGGCGAATCGTCCGGGGCCGGGGCAATCCGAAGTTGACCGTCGATCCCCAGGACCCGCGGGTAGCGCGTTTCGTGGCGGACGGCTACGGCGTCAACGAGATCGCTTGCGAGGCGATGATCGGCGGGCATCGCGTGACCCGGCGGGCGCAGGTGTTCGTCGAGTTCTCCACCGGCAACATGCTGGTCTCCAAGGAAGAGATCCCGCTTCCGCCCGACGTCGATCGCAACCCGTTGGTCGAGCCGGTGGATCAGCAGCTCACCGATCACCGCGAGCAGGTCACCGCGCGCAACCCGAAGACCGGCCGGCTCGTCACGCTGTGGCAGGTCAAGTTCGGCGGGGGCGACGCCTGCCCGATGGGCGTGGGAGTGATGGCCAGCGACGACCACGGCATCACGTGGAAGGACAAACGCTACCTCTACCTGCACGAAGGCGACAACAGCGGCTGGGGCAGTCTCTGCTGGAGCCCTGAGGGCAACGACGGCGAGGGGGAGTTTCTCCTCTGGACCTGCTCCCACGTGCGCAGTCCCGACAACCGCATCATGCGCTTCCGCAGCCGCGACGACGGCCGGTCGTGGCAGCACGTCAACGACGATCAGCAGGCGATCGCAAAGGCGTTCGGTCAAACGAATGCCCTCTTGACGTATTTCGGCGTCAACCGGACGATCCACACTTCCCACGGCACGCTCGTGGCGCCGATGATCTGCCACGACTATGCCCGGGCGATCTGGAGCGAGGATGACGGCCAGACGTGGCACGCCTCGAACCTCGACGGCAGCTTCCCCCAAGGCAACGAGGACGCGTTGGTCGAGACCATCGACGGCGGCAAGCTGATCCTCATGGCCCGGCCGACTCGCGGCGATCACAACCGCCGCTTCGAGAGCACCGACGGGGGCAAGACCTGGACCGCCAAGCCGGACACGATTCTGCCGACCGCAAGGGTGAACTTCGGGTTGGACAAGGTCGTCGAGCCCGGCACGCCCGATCACGGCCGCGTCGTCTACTCGGCCGCCGCCGCACGCATCGGACCTCACCAGGGACGCCAGCGACTGGTCGTCGCCGTGAACGGCGACCCGATCCACGCGGCTCCCGACCGGTGGGACGTCCGGCTGCTGTGGGACGCCTCGTCGAATTACTCCGACGTCCTCTACGTGCCCGACGACAAGAGTCTGTTGGTGACGGTTGAGACGATGCACCCCGGCGTGACCGACTACAGCTACGCCGCGATCCGCTGGTTCAAGCTGTCGTTGCGATACTGGCACACGTTGCCCCCATACGCGCCCGCCGCACGCTGAGGGTCCGCGCACGAATAACCTGGGCGGTTTTGTCTGTAGGTGACCTTTTGAAGGAGTGAGGACCAGCACATGACGCACGACACAACCCCGACACGCCGGCCGGCGACGCGCACGCGCCTGCCTCGCCGGGACTGGCTGAAAACCGCCGCGATTGCCTGTCTCGGCGCCCCGGCGATGGCCGCGCCGGCCGCGGATTGGCGGGCGAAGGCGAAGAAAAACCTGAGACTGGGGATCTATTCGGGCGTCTATTCGAGCCTTCCGCTGGAGGAGGCCGCGGCAAGGATCGGGGCGGACGGCTTCCGGAGCGTCTTGACGAACTACGCCTTCGCCGACGTGCGCTTCGACCCGCTGGCGCCCGACTGGAAAGCGGCGGCGAAGATCACGGGCTCTTTCGAGCGGCACGGCATCGAGATTGCGGCAGTCTTCGGCTACGTCAACCTCATCGACCCGGTCCCCGAGCGGCGCAAACGCGGCGACGCCCGACTGGAAGCCCTGCTCACCAACTGGAAACACCTCGGCTGCCGGAACGTCTCCACGGAAACCGGAACGTTCAACTCCAAGTCGCCTTGGCTCGAAGCGCCTGAGAACTTCACCGAGCAGGGATACGTCGCATGTCGCACGGCCCTGCAAGAATGGGCCCAGGTGGCGGA
>DATKZH010000702.1:0-20486 GCA_035528065.1 Thermoguttaceae bacterium
CGAGCCCGCTTGCTGTGAGCCGGCTGCTTGTGAGCCGGCTGCCTGTGAGCCCGCCTGCGCACCTGCCTGCAACCCGTGCGCTGGTTTGTTCCAGCGGCTGCGTGCCCGTCTGGCTTGCTGCCAGCCTGCTGCTTGCGAGCCCGCTGCTTGCGAGCCGGCTGCTTGTGAGCCCGCCTGCGGCCCGTGCTCCAACCCTTGCGGCGGTCTGCTCCAGCGGCTGCGTGCCCGTATGGCAAGCTGCTGTGCCCCGGCTTGCTGCGAGCCTGCCACTTGCGAGCCCGCCGCTTGCGAGCCCGCTTGCTGCGAGCCCGCCTGCGGCCCGTCCTGCAACCCGTGCGGTGGCCTGCTCCAGCGGCTGCGTGCCCGAATGTGCTCGCCCGCTTGCTGTGAGCCAGCCTGCTGCGAGCCCGCGGGCTGCTGATTCCCCAAACGGGGCATCGGCGGCTCGGTAGCCGCCACAAGAACGTTGAGCCAACTCCTTTACCGAGCACCAAGCGGCCCCCCTGTCTCGACAGGTGGGCCGCTTGATCGTTTCTTGGAGGGTGTCTCGCGTCGGGCACTTCCGACGTGCGAGTTTGAGGCGTCGAGCCGCGGAGCGGGCTACTCAGGAAAGAGCCTCGTGGACAAGTACCGCTCGCCCAAGTCGGGCAGGATGACCACGATCAGCTTGTCTCGGTTCTCTCCGCGCCGAGCGAGTTGGAGCGCGGCCCAGGTCGCTGCGCCGCAACTGATTCCGCACATGAAGCCCTCCAGCTTGGCCAGCCGTCGCGCGGTCTCCATGGCATCTTCGTCCTGCACCAGAACGACGTCGTCGATGACGTCGACGTTGAGCACGTCGGGGATGAAGCCGGCGCCGATGCCTTGGATCGCGTGCTTACCCGGTTTCAGCTCCTCACCGGCCAGACGCTGACTGATGACGGGGCTGGCCGCCGGCTCGACGGCCACCACCTTCACTTCCGGTTTACGGGCCTTGAGCGCTTCGCCCACCCCGGTAATCGTCCCGCCCGTTCCCACGCCGGAGACAAACACGTCCACGGCCCCGTCGGTGTCGCGCCAAATTTCCTCGGCGGTGGTCGTGCGGTGAATTTCGGGGTTTGCGGGGTTCTTGAACTGCTGCGGCATGTAGTAGTTTGGATTCTCGGCCACCAGTTCTTCGGCCTTTCGCACCGCCCCGGGCATCCCCTCCGCGGCGGGCGTCAGGACGATCTCGGCGCCCAATGCCTTGAGCAACCGGCGGCGTTCCAGGCTCATGCTCTCCGGCATCGTGACCATCAATCGGTAGCCCCGTGCCGCACACACGAAGGCCAGCCCGATCCCGGTATTGCCGCTGGTCGGCTCGATGATCACTGTATCTTGCTCAATCAGCCCGTCCCGTTCCGCGGCGTCGATCATCGCCCTGCCGATCCGATCCTTGACGCTCCAGAGCGGGTTGAAGTTCTCCAGCTTTCCCAGCACCGTCGCGACGCATCCCTCGGCGATCCGCTGCAGCCGGACGAGCGGCGTGTTGCCGATGCACTGCGTGATATCGTCGAAAACTCGGCCAGAGGAACCGGTAGCCATCACAGTCCTTTCCTTGATAAACGGTTTCACCTGCGGTGGCCGGGACCGTTCTCCATTGTTTACCCCGGCACTCGCCTTTTGCGGTATATGAACCCCCTTTCCGGGCGGAATTCTAAGCGTGTTGCCAAGGATGGTCAACTCGGCGCGCCGCGCCGGCTCGGTTCGACGTGGCGTCGCGCCTGCAAAACGCCTGCGATGACCTCGATAGATGGTGGGAAGGGTCGCCGGCGAGTCGAGAAGGGACACTCTTGCCGCCGCGTGGCGCGCCGTGAGGGCGCGGGCCACCCCTGAGCGGACGCGACCGCTCGGCCGACGGCCTCCATCCGCCGGCTTGCGGGCCGATCTGCAAGCCCCCACGCGGATGGCCCATTCGCTCAGCACGCGTGCCCGGGCGTGCGCCCGTGGCGCGGCTTCCGCCTCGCAACGGGAGCCGATGGTCTCCCGACCGCCGAGCACTCCAACGGGGTCTGACTGGCCGGTCAGCTCACTTTCCGCCGGCCTCCAGGACCGCCTTGGCGTGCCGGGCGAGATGCCCGCGGAGGTCTTTGGTGTAGTTCATCAAGGTCTGCTTGCCCACGCCGCCGTAGTCGCCGCAACGGTAGAGCGCCCGGGCCAGAAGCAGCTCGCGAAGTGAGTCGCGACGGGTCTTGACGCCCGTGGTGCTCGGGTCTTCCTGGTCACGGCGGCGGGCTTCTTCGATCGAGTCGTGGACGTAGCCGGTCATCCCCTGTTGGGTGAGAAGCTCTGCCAACGGGGAAGCGGCACGGGAGTCGCCGATCAGCTCCAGGGCCAACCCCACCGCGCGGTGGTGGGAGAAGTCGCTCTCGACCGTCAGGAGCTTTGCCTTGTCGACGATCGCCGGGATCGCTCTCGGGTCCCGGGTCCGACCCAGCGCGACGACGAGCTGATCCAGACGGCTCAGGGCCGCGCCGAACTGGCCCATGCCGCGGTAGTCCCATCCTTCATCCCAATCTTGGGCCCTCTCGACTTCGGCCACCAGCGTCGGCAATCCCGTCGCGTCGCCCAAAACGGCCAGGTAATGCGCGTAGATGAGCTTCGCCTCCGCGTCGTCAGCCGCTTGGTATGCCTTGCGCAGAAGGGGCAGGGCCTGATCCGGATGAGCCACCAGGGCCGCCGCGGCTTGGGCCCGCTGGCGGATCTTCTCTTCGGTCGCTTCCGGGTCCCGGTCCTTCACGATCTCCACCGCGGCCGCCACCTGCTCGGGCGCGAGCGGAAAGGAATCCTCATCGGTGAGCACATTCTCGGGGAGGTTCCCGATCTCGATCAGGTGCTTTTGCAGGGCGCGGACGTCGATTGCGCGCAAGGGGACATCTGCCTTGGCCGCCATCGCCGCGGCCGTCCCGGCCGCGTAGCCCTGGTTCTGGATGTCGGGCTGCATGCGGGTCATCGGCACGGCGTCGCGATGCGCGCTCATCCCCAGCCCCCCGACGAGAATGCCCTCCAGCCCCTTCGGCAACAGGCAACGATAGGGCACGTTGATCCGAAAGCCCCTATGACCCGGGTGTTCGAGCTCCAGATACGGATCGATCGTGTAGCCGTGCGAGTCGAAATTGCTGTAGGCCACTTCGATCGTGTCCGGGTAGGTGCGCTCGAGCACTTGGTCGAGCAGCGTCATGGTGTGCTCGCCCAGGATCCGCCGGCGCTCGCGCGTGTCGATGAGCCTTCCCTGGTCGAAGGCGTCCTTGTACTTGTCCTTGGCGTAGACGAACACGTGCCACGTGTCGACGATGTCGGTCTCGTCGACGATGGTGAAGTCGGTGTTGGTGTACGTGGTGCCCAGCTTGCGTCCGGGGAGCCCGGTGCCCTGCATACCGAACTCCGTCTCGTCGGTGTATTGCGACTCGGCGCCGGCGGCCACGGCGACGTCGGAGTTGCCGGTCGTGTCGATGACCGCGTGGGCCAGGACGACGCCGCGCCCCTGCCGGGTGACCACGACCGCGCCTTTGACTTGTCCGTCTTCCACAAACGCCCCGCAGCCGATCGTGCCGAACCAGACGTCGGCCCCCGCCTCCAGCAATTGACTCCGCCACCACTGCATCCTCTGTTCGATGACCCAGGAGGCGCCGCCGGGCACGGTGGCCGTGAAGCCAGTACGATTACCCCAGTAGTACTTGGAGATGGCCCCGATCGTGCCCACGCCGCCCAGGCCGTGAAGGTACTCGATGACCAACGTCTTCGCCCCCTGCCGCGCCGCACCGATCCCCGCCGGGGCCCCGCCCGTGCCGCCGCCGACGACCACCACGTCGTACCGGCCGAAGACCGGCAGAGACCGGGCGTCCTGGGGGACCGTGGCCAGCTCCTGGATCGGGCGCACGCCGACGAGCAGCTCCCCCACGTCTCCCTTTGCCACGGGGTCGGCCGCCGGCTCGCCCGGCACCCTCAAACCGGCCAGCGCGGGCCGCTTCGCCGCCTCGGCTGCGGCGGCTCGACCCAGCCGCGCTCCGAGGTCCATCAGCGCCAAGGGCCGCAGAAGCTTCTCCGCCTGCTCGCGCGACACGTCGGCGCAGCCGCCAAGGACATAGAGACTCGACGCGCCGGCCGGCCGAAACGCCCCCACCGGCAACCGATCGACGCCCTGCCACGGCCCTGCCGACTCCTCCTGCCCGTGCATCGAATCCGGGGCGATCTGGAACAGCACGTCGGACGTGAACTGCTGCTCCGGGTGATGGGTCATGGTGCGGGCCTGCTGTTCGGCCGCCGCCCAGGAGGCCGGGGTATCGCCGGTCATCGGGAGCTCGAGCGTGTACTCGATGACCTGAAACTCGCCGCTGGACGTTTTCGCCGGGTTTGGGAACGGCCCTCGGAAAGGCGGGTCGATCACCCGGGCGGTCATGTTTTCGCCCGTCTGCAATTCGCCGCCGATCACCACCCGCTTGAACGTCTGTGTTCCGGCCGGGTAAGGACGGAACTCGGCGCCGGCCAATCGGGCGACCGTCGCCCGATCCGTGGCGTCGATGATCGTCTTGGCGACCACAGCCTGGCGCCCGGCCCGGTTGGCCATCACGATGCCGCACGGGTTGCCTTTCGCATCGCGCAAGACGTCGGTGGCGTAGCAGCTATAGAGGAACCGGACGCCCGCGTCCAGAAGCAGGTTGTCCAGCGTTCGCTTCACGTGCATGGGCCGGGGCATGGGGCGCTTCGAGCCCGGAGACGGCGTGGCGGGGCCCGGCTTGACGATCTCGATCTCGCCCAGCAGGATCCGATCCACGTCGTCGGCCTTCTTGACGTCGAGCTTCACGTACCGGGTTTTCGCTCCGACCGGCACGGACAACACGGCCGGGTCCTCGGTCGACTTGTTCTCAACCGCCCCGATTTCCTTCCACGCTTGTGCGTCGTCGCTCGTGAAGATCGTGACGCCCTGGACCTTGAAGTTCTGCGCCCGCTCGCTCGACGAGCCGCGATAGAAGACCATCAAGCGGACTTCGTCGATCTCCTTCGCCTCGTGCAAGTCGGCGACGATCGACACGTCGCCGTCGTACTGCACGCTGTGGCTCGACGCGCTGGTCCACTCGCCGTCGGCGAGCTTGCGCGGGGGGGTGCCGTCCTTGTGGACGGGTGCGCTCGGGGCGTCCGCTTCGTACGCGAAATCGAGCCGGTTCGGATCGGGGCCGAACTGCGACGGGACATCGTCGTGGAAGAGCTGCTCGGCCAACGGGCCGGTCGGCTCCTCGCCGTCTTCGAGCCACAGACGCAGGGTGGCGGTCATGTCGTCGCCCAGATAGGGATGCGGTGCCGCCAGGAACACCTCCGCGCCCGCTTCCGCCGCGGAGAGCGCCGCCGAGACGGCGCCCGTCCCGCCGCCCACCACGACCACGTCGACCTCGTACGCCACCGGGATCTCCCGAGCCGACTCGTTGACCGACGGCACGCCGGCGGGGAGCGTCGCCGCCCCGACAAGGATCAGCAGTACTGCCGACACGCAACCGACCGCTTTCTTCGCAGGGGTTCTCATCGCATGAGTCTCCAAGGGCGGGGTCCACAAGTTCTGCGTTCGTCTATCTTCACTCATCCACTCAGCGATCGGCCGAGATTTCGACTGCGCGAGCGCTCCCGTCCTCGCGGAAGACGCAAGACGCCAAAGCGGCACGCGAGTCTCCTGACGCAACGTGGACCCATTATAGCGTGCCCGATCGCGTCTTGCAGGCGAATCATCCCCCCGGATATGGGGCAAGCGACTTCGACGATTCGGGTCGCGGCGAAGATCGCCCGGACGCCGTCAGACCTTGCGATGGTGGGTCCAACGAGAAGGTCCTACTCGGTCGACACGGGCGGACCGGCCGCCGGCCCCACGACCGGCCGTCCCTCCATCAGCCCTTCGAGCAGCGCGAACAGCAGGTCGTACCGCTTCAACAGACCCGGATCGAGATCCGACCGGAGAATCAGAGTCAGGTCCTCGTCCGGCGTGAGCATCCAGTGCCCGCCCATGGCCGTGTCGTTGAGGACGTGTCCGAACCCGATGGCCATCACGGAGCCTTGCTCGTACCGGGCTCGGGCGGCGACGGGCACGCGATCGACCCACATGAACGGCTCCCCGCCAAGGATCTCGCAAGTCGCTTCCACCGGAAGGGCCGGCCAGTCCTCGGAGAGTCGCAGTTGGCCCGACCGCGACGTGGCATGGCTCACGCTTAGCCCAAACGGCCACAAAAGGCTGTTCGACGTGGAGCCGAAGCTTTCGGGCGAGTCGATCACCAGCAGCTTCCCGCCCCGGGCGACGTACTCGACGATCCCCTCGCGGAACTCGCCGGGCACCGATCGCGTCGGACAGATCACCACCAACATCTCACCGGAGAATGCTCCCTCGCCCGACTCTCGGATCGTGTAGCACCCGAGCCGAGAGATCCATTGCTCCAACAGCCCGTAACCTCGGCCCTCGCCCTCGGTCTCCGAGCCGAGCGACAAGGGGGCCTCCGAGACGGTCCGGTCGATGACCACGCGGGTCATGGGTCGCTGGGGCACCGGCTCGGGCATGGCCAGGCGATTCACACCGACGACGGCCGTCGACCCGACCGTCACGCCCAGCACCCCCGCGGCCACGGCCACGAGCCACTGGCCGTCGCGGCTCACGCTGTGCGCGGGGTTCCCGACCCCGCACCGCGCCGGCGAGGTCAGGAGACCTGCGCCGAGCGCGCGACCTGCGCCGAGCACGAAAAGCACGAAGGCGAGCGCCAGCACGAATACCGTCAGCGGCACTCGGATCGCGGCCCGGTCCAAGGGGCTCGTGCGGTTGAGCCACTCGATCATGCCCGGCATCAGCTCCGCCTTGCCGGACTGGAACGTGCAGAAGTTGGAGAAGAGCGTCGAGTCGGTGAAGGCCAACACGCGGCCTCGGCCGTGCCGCGTCGCCCAGATTTGGATGAAGGCCCCGAATCCCATCTCCGGGCGGTACTCCGCCTCGGGATGGAAGTTCGACGCGTTGTAGTCGGGCGGAAGGCTCCACAGCCCGGTTTGCGGCGCGATCGCCCGGCCCCAGCTCCGGCCCGGATCGATCGAGCAGGAAACGGCGTAGTGCATCGGCGGCAAGTGTTGCACGACCGGGTGCGGCACCGCCGGCTGCCGGAGCTTCTGGATGTACGGCGAGCCGATCGAGAACAAGAGATCGTGGCGGAAGGTGAATCCGAACGGCCGGGCGACGTCGTTCAAGTAGGTGCTCGACTTGAACACGTTCGTATGATCGCCCACCAGAAGCAGGCTCCCGCCGCCTTCGACGAACCGGGTGATCGCCGCGACCTCGTCGGGAAGGAACCGGGCCGTGGGGATCTTCACCACCAGCACGTCGCACTGGCTCAGCTTGTCGCAGTTGATCGGATCGGACTCCAGAAGCCGCGACATCTGGTAGTACTGCCCCAGGTAGTCGTAGATCCTCGTGTAACTGTACGAGGGGTCGTGCCCGAAATGCTCCTTGTCGTACGGCCGGTTGCTCGGCTCCCACGTGGAGTGGCGTTCGACGAACATTACGCGGCCTGCCTTGCGGCGTCCCACGGGGTCCCACGTGACGACGAACGAGACGATCGCCACGGCGCAAGCCACCAGCGCCAGCGCAGCCGGCGCTCGCCACCGGGCGAGGCGTCCCTGCACCTCCGGCGTTTCCGCCGCCGGGGCCTCGCCACCGGCTGGGGCAGCAGCCGCACGATCGGGCCCCGTCTCCCCGCTCGTCCGGTCGGCTTGCTCTGCCTCGTCATCCCGCAGGCGGACCAACCGCCACACAAGGAGAACGAGTCCCAGCAGAAACACTAGACCGACCCAAGGGCTGAAGAACTGATTCATCGCGGTGAGCCGCAACGTCGGGTTGGCGCGCAGCACGCGGTGCATGTAGAGGGCCAGGAGCAACCCGGCACGGATGGGGAGCCACGCGATCACGACAAGCGCGAATACCCGCACCGCTCGAACCCAGCTCCAGCGGCGCGTCCCTTCCGGCAAGCGATTCCACGCCGTCATCGCCAGCAAGATCAGCCCGCCCGTGAAGAAACACAACGTCCCGGGGTCCACCAGGAGATCCCAGGTGGCGGCCAGGTAGTGGATCGCGGCGTCGTCGAAGATCTCCCGGTGGGAGTGCATGGTCACGGTCTGGCCGTGCACGGCCGCGTCGACGCCGAACAGCGAGGCGGCCCAGCCCAGCAGTTGCGGCAGGGGGCGCGGCAGGTCGTGCGACCGGGCCGTCCGGCTCGCATAGGCCAAAAGGGCCAACGCCTGTGCCGACAGCACCATCCCCGCCTTCACGGCCCCCCAGCCAACCGGTCGGGGCCACCGCGGCGGGATCCGCAGGAGTTGGAGCACCAGGCCGATGACGATCAGAAGCGGCGCCGCCCGATAGGGCCACGGCATGAGCCACACCGCCGGCAGGAGCATGGCGAGGGCGACGCCCATGTCGCGTCGGGCGGGCAGACGCTCGGGCCTGGAAGCCAGCAGGACCGTCCCCAGCACGACGACCACCCCCCAAGCCGGCCAGTTGGCCGGCTGGTAGTAGCTCAGGCCCAAAAGCCACGAGCCGGAGAGCAGCGCCAGTCCGATCCACGCCCGCATCATGGCGCCACCTCGTCGATGCGGATGCTGCCAAACGGATCGGCGGACGGCGCGCCGGACGCATCCGGCGGATCCAACGCGTCGGAATCGGCCTGCGCGCCCGAGTCTCCCACGTTTCTTGACACCGGCTGGGCCTCGGCTGCTTGCGCGGGCGGCGGGAGCCACGGCTCTTGCCCCGTTAAGGACCTAATCAACCACCGCCAGAAATGGGCGTTGTCGTACCGGCCGCCGAACGGCTCCCCGCCGACGTACTCCAGGTTTTTGTTCATGGCAAACGCGGTGTCGCCGATGAGAACGACCCCTCCACGGCCCACGTTCCGGAAGGCAATTATCGGCAGGTTCTCGGGTGTTCGAACGAGCACGTCGGACTTCTCGCACTCGACTGGCCAACCGTGATAGAACAGGAGCCCGATGTCGTAATCGGCGCTCATAGGCCGGTACCGGGTGCGGTGGGGATGTCCCATCGGCGCCGATTCGCGAACGTTCTCGTGCGGCGGGATAGGGATGGGAGGCACGCGGAGGTTGAACTCCTCCAGCAGCGGCTGCACGGGCCCCACGCGGTCGGCCCCCACCGTGCAAATGAAGATCCCGCCGCCCTCGACAAAGCGGCGCACGGCCGCCCGCTCTGCCCGCGAAAACGGCCGCGCCGGCGCAATCGAGACCAGCATCCCCGCGCGCTCGAGCCGCTCGCTGGTCAGCTCGGGCAGCAGGAACGGCTGGAGGCCGTTTCGCATCAGCGTGAGCGACAGCCCGGCGATGCCGTCGAAGCCCCAGCCGCTGTCGCCGAACTGCTCGCCAAAGGCTTCCATGTGGGAGGAATCGATGTAGGCCACGTTGTTGTAGCCCGCGTGCTGCCGGCCGTCGGGCAGAACCCGCATGCTCATCGAGGTGAACGTGCGGGAGCCGGCCAGCACCAGCGCCAAGACGACCGCCACGCTCGCCACCCGCGTCGGGCTGGGTGGCCAGGCCATCAGTGCCACCAGGGCCATACATCCCAGAACCCCCAGGAGCTGCCGCCACGCCGCTTGCGGATTGCCGGCGCCCCCGGCCAGGTACGCGAGCATCCGGCCCGAGAAGACGTAGCAGTTGACGTTGCCCTGATTGGTGAAGCCGGCCGTGTCCGACAGGACCGTCACCCTGCCGCGTCCCAACGGCTGCTCGGCGGCCAGCACCAGGTCGCCGAGGAGTTCGCCGGCGTCGTACTGGAACACACGCGTCACGGCCGAATCGATGCCCGGATCGCTCCAGCCCCAACGTCCGACGAGGATGGGCCGGGCGGGCCACCGCACGCGGATCGAGGGCCCCGAGGCCATGCCGAAGCGGTTCCGGCCGTCGTCGACCCCCGATACCGCCGGATGGGCCAGCCCCGCGTAGGAGTCCTGCCAGGGCCAACTAGCCGAGGTGGCGCTATCGAAGCGGACCTCGATTCCCCCGGCGGGTCCGAGCACGTGCTGCAACAACTCGTTGTACGAGCTGGTCAGTTCGCCCACCTGGACCGGCGTGCCCGCCAGCACCAGGAGCGAGCCGCCCTGCCGGACGAACTCCCGCACCCGCCGGAGCCGGTCTTCGGGCCAAGGGCCGACCGGATGGATCAACAGCAGGACGTCGGCCCCGTCGAGGTCTTGCGCGAGGAGTTCGTCCGACGCATCGAGTTGCCCGCCCAGGCTGACCACAAACTCCGGCAGCATCCCGTACATCCCGGCGGAAGCCTGCCCATAACGGTCGTGGACAGGTCTTTCCCAGTCGAGGTAACCCTGGTTGTAGGCGACGATCCTTTTGCCCGACAGATTCGACCGCCCGGGGGCCAGCGTGGTCAGCAGCGGGACGATGACCGCCAAAATCACCGGAGCCCAGGTGAGTGCCTTCTGTCGCCAGTCCGCGGAAGCCGCGGGGTCGCCCGGTCTCTCGATTTCTCTCCTTTGGCCCGAGGTCTCGTCGTCTTGCTTCCGCTTGCGCTGCGCGCCGTGCCTCGCGGTTGGCTGCCCAGGACGATCTTCGCTTGTCGCGATCTCTTCCGGGCTCGCCTTGGCAGCCGGCAGCCAGACCGCCCAGCGAAACATCATCGCGGCCACGGCCAACTGGATCGCCCCGGCCAACAGGGGCACGTTCCAGGGCAGCAAGCTGCGGGCGGCATCGCTCCAGCTCCAGGGCGACGGGATATAGTCCCGGAATTCCGGCGGAGGAGGGGCCGGCGGCAACGCCGCGTACAGGTCCATGGAGTAGGACAACACCACGAGGTAGGCCAAGTGTCCACCGAGGATCGCCACCCCCGCGTACATAGCACGGGCAAGCCGCGGTGGGCCCGTCCAGGCCAGCCAACCGACGTAGAGGGCGGCCATCAGCACCAGAAAATCGAGGCCGGCGAACGTGGCCCCGATCCAAAGCGGTCTGCCCGAGACCGCGGCGGCCATCCGTCCCAACGCCCGGCCAAGTGCGTCGGCGATCGACCAGACGGTCGGGATCGACGTGCAGGCCAGCAGGTAAACGCCCAAGACGGCGGCCCCAAGCGCCGCGAGAAGGAGCACTCGCTGGTCCACGCCGCGGTTCGCCCGGGACAGCATCGATAACACCAGGCAGGCGGCCAGCACGTTGTAGACGGGCATCGCCGGTACCATCATGCCCACCGCCACGACCAGCGCTGCCAGCAGGATCAGACGTTCAAGCCACGTCTGCCGCGGGGGCCAAGCGGCAACGAGGCTGACGGCCAGGGCAACCCAGGCCAAGCCATGTCGTAGCGGATGGGCCAAAAGACCTGTCGAGCCCGCCGCGAGCCATGCGGCGGCGATGCCCGCCAACGCCGCCACGACGGTCCCGGTGGAGGGTACAAGTGGCGTCTTCTCAGCCACGCCCGGTCGGCCGCGGTCCGCCTCGACGGTCATGCCCGGTCCACAATTCATCGCGAGAGGTGCTCCCATAGCGAGGCGGGGTTCTTACCCATTTCCCATGCTCTATCGTCTGCCAGAAGCGCGCGGGCGGTACGAAAACAATCAAGTATGCTTGGGCCGCAAACCCGGGTCAAACTGAGTTTTTTGGCAAATTCCCTCCGATCGACCTCTTGCGGCCGGCGTGGCGGGCAGGAACAATCTGGGGGCCGGTTTCGTCCACCCTCGATTCCCCGTGCGCTCGGCGCGTCCGCCGAGGTCTCCCGACTCCGCCGAAATGGGATTCGCGCAGACGATACTTGGCGCGGGCGCTCGGCGTGGGTCTCCTCATCCCGCCGATACGGAAATGCCGCAGACTGATTCACATTGCCCGAGAGATGATCCTATGTCCAAGCGAAAAGATCGGCGACATTTCCTCCGCGACGCGACCCTGGTCGCTGCCGGCGCCGTTGGCGGCATTGCGGGCGGGATGTTCCCCACGCAGACGCCCGCGGTCAGCCCGATCCAGCGGAACGGGGCGGCCAAGTTCAAGTTCAGTCTGGCCGGGTATAGCTATCGGAAGCTGCTTACCGGCGACCCGCCCGAGCTCACGATCGACGATTTCCTCGCCGACTGCGCCCGCTTTGGCCTGGAAGGGACCGAGCCGACCTCGTACTACTTCCCCAAGGAGCTGACACTCGACTACCTGCGGCACCTCAAAGGCTTGGCCTTCCGTCTCGGGCTGGATATCTCCGGAACGGCCGTGGGCAACGACTTCTGCCACCCGCCCGGCCCCGAGCGGGACAAGCAAATCGCTCAAGTCAAGCAGTGGATCGAGTACGCCGAGATCCTCGGGGCGCCGGTGATCCGGATCTTCTCCGGCCGGCCCCGCAAGGGCCAAACGGAGGACGAAGCCTACCGGCTGGCCGTGGAGGGCATCGAGGAGTGCTGCGAGCACGCCGGCGGGCACGGCATCTTCCTGGCGCTGGAAAACCACGGCGGCCTGACCACCAAGCTGGCCGGGATGATGCGGCTGGTGGAGGACGTCAAGAGCCCCTGGTTCGGCGTCAACCTCGACACGGGCAACTTGCGCGACTGGACCACGCTCGACCAGATGTACGCCGATCTGGCCAAGCTGGCTCCCTACTCGCTCAACGTCCAGGTGAAAGTGGTCGTCTCCGGCCCGGACCGCAAGAAGATCCCCGCCGACTTCCGCCGACTGGCGCAAATCCTGACCGACGCCGCCTATCGCGGATACATCGTGCTGGAGTACGAGGAGGACGAGGACCCCCGGGTGGCCTGCCCCCGCCACCTGGATCAGTTGCGGGAGGCGTTTGGGTAGCAGCGGAATTGGCATAGAGTGAGTCTCGCCATGAGACTCGCGTTTCTCTCGTGCGTTTGCCGCCCGGGCCGCGTGCCTCGAGCCGGCCTGTACTGTCAGAACAAGGGTGAGGGGCCTCAAGCAGGGGGACTCGACTCGTACAGCAGAACTCGCTTTCTCAACTCATCCGCAAACTTGTAGATGTCGTTGACGTCCTCGATCGGATGCTTTGTCTCTTCCTTGTTCTCATCGAAGAGGCCCAAGCACTTGTTTTCAGGGGAGTTCAACCAAAGCCGGCAAATGGGCTTGCGGTTGGTGTCGTCCAGTAGGATCCCACAATAGCGTATTGTGTCGCGCATAAAGACGCGTTTGGGCTCAACGACTTCCCTGAGAATCGATTTCACAATGTAGAAGCCTTCAATCTCTTCTTGTGTGGTTACGATCTTACTCGTTGGCGCCACCTCAACCTCCCCACTCTCCCCACCGGGAGGCCGCTCGGGTAGTTGGCTCCCCGGCTCTTCGAGCGCCGACTTCAGCCGTTCGGTGACGCGCTCGCTGACAAACTCATGAAATGCCCGCTTGGTAATCTCCGTAAACTGGTCCATCACGGCCTGCGTCTTGTGGCCGCAGTAGACTCGCCCTGCGAGTATTCGGACAAACTGCTCCGAGGGATTGGCGGATTCCTCAGCGAGGATCAGCTTGATGCCCTTGGTATATTTCAGGTCACTGGCGGTGGAAAGGATGTTCTCCAGGTCGAAACTGTCCTTGGCGAACTTCTTGAGTTGTTCCACGACTTGCTCGCTGAAGTCGAAGAGGTTGAACTCGAGGAACGGCCTGGAATCCATCTTGTTCGGCTCCTCCAGATCGGAGAAGAACTTGTAGATCACGCCGTTCGTGAGAACCCCAAATCGTGCGTCTGTGACCGAGAAGTAGCGGTAGAGCTGCGATCCGTGCTCCTTATCCAGGTCAGTGTGGACACACTTGCATTCGAAAAGCATGATCGGCTTGCCATCGCGCATGATGGCGTAATCGACCTTCTCGCCCTTCTTGGTCCCAACGTCCGCTGTGTATTCCGGCACGACTTCCATAGGATCAAACACGTTGTAGCCCAGGGCAGTGATGAAAGGGAGCACTAGCGCGTTCTTCGTGGCTTCCTCTGTCTGCAGAAGCTCGATCTGCTTGGCCTTACGCGCAGAGAGTTCTCTCAGCCGATCAATGAGGTCCATTTTCTTCCCCCTCGAGACAGAGTCGCGCGTGCGTATCGGCTACGCCGCGCGGAGGTTCCGTAGATTCACCCAACCAGGGACTCCACCCCACGGTTAACCTTTAATAGCCGAAACCTCAAACCACGACAAGCCCCCTCTTGAGAGGTGCGGGTGCGACTGGGCGCCGGGGTGGGTGCGCGCCCGCCCTTGCATCGTGCTCAAGTACTGCGAAGTCGAGTCCTCCCGGGGTGGCCTGTCCGCGCTACCAGGCTCAGTCGCGCGACGCATGTGCGTAATTGCTTTCTGACGTATGCACGCCGCGAATGCCTCCTTCGGGGCATATTGGGCCCCAATATAGAGTTGTGTATCCGCCTGGAATACAGCGACAAGGAATGAGGCCGCCTGCGCGACGCATCGATTTTTTTCCTCAGACCTGTGCCAGCATAGGGCAGAGCCCCGCAGGTATGCAGCCAGCGCCGGACCCACCGACCTCGCTCGGCAAGAGAGATATGGACCGAAGAACGATAGACACGCGAACGCAGGACCAGCGGGACCCGCGCCGAAATCCTTGCTGTCCGCACCCAGGACCACTGGCCCCGTCCGTTGACACGCCATCCCAGCGATCTTACAATCGATCGTTTTGAATCTCGCTAACCGCAGCCAACAGGTACTCTCAGAGCGATTCGGAGGAAGCCGCACATGCCAAAGGACAAATCAGGCCAGATCGACACGGTAATGAAAGAGGAGCGGCTGTTCCCGCCGCCGAAGGCGTTCGCCGAGAAGGCGTGCATCGGCTCGATGGAGGAGTACGAGAGGCTCTGGAAGGAGGCGGCCGACGACATGGAGGGCTTCTGGGGCAAGCTGGCCGGGGAACTCCACTGGTTCAAGCCGTTCGACAAGGTCCTGGAGTGGGACGAGCCGTTCGCCAAGTGGTTTGTGGGCGGCCAGACGAACGTCTGCTTCAACTGCCTCGACGTCCACCTGGGCACCGCCCGGCAGAACAAGGCCGCGATCGTCTGGGAAGGCGAGCCCGGGGATACCCGCGTGCTCACCTACCAGATGCTCCACCACGAGGTCTGCAAGTTCGCCAACGCGTTGAAGGGCCTCGGCGTGGGGAAGGGCGACATGGTCGCCATGTATATGCCGATGGTGCCCGAGCTGGTGATCGCCATGTTGGCCTGTGCCCGGATCGGCGCGATCCATTCGATCGTGTTCGCCGGGTTCTCGGCCGAGGCGGTGGCCGATCGCAACAACGACGCCTCCGTCAAGGTGCTCCTCACGGCCGACGGCGCCTGGCGGCGCGGCAAGCAGCTTCCGCTGAAGACGGCCGCCGACGAAGCGTTGGAGAAGTCGCCCACGGTCGAGAAGTGCGTCGTGCTTCGCCGGGTGGGGATGGAGGTCGAGATGCAGGAAGGCCGCGACCACTGGTGGCACGACCTGATGGCCGACGCCTCGCCCGACTGCCCCGCCGAGCCCATGGACAGCGAGGCCCCGCTGTTCATCCTCTACACCAGCGGCTCGACCGGGAAGCCGAAAGGTGTGAAGCACACCACCGCCGGCTACAACCTGTACGTCAAGAAAACGACCGAGTGGGTGTTCGACGTCCGCGACGAGGACGTCTACTGGTGCACCGCCGACATCGGCTGGATCACCGGGCACAGTTACATCGTCTACGGACCGCTCTCGGCCGGGGCGACGAGCCTGATGTACGAGGGGGCCCCCAACTGGCCCGACGAAGGCCGCTTCTGGGAGATCATCGAGAAGTATCGCGTGAACATCTTCTATACCGCTCCGACGGCCATCCGGGCGTTCATCAAGTGGGGCGACCATTGGGTCGAGAAGCACGACCTGTCGAGCCTCCGGCTCCTGGGCACCGTGGGCGAGGGCATCAACCCCGAGGCATGGATGTGGTACCACGCCAAAATCGGCGGCGAGCGGTGCCCGATCGTCGACACCTGGTGGCAGACCGAGACCGGCGGCATCATGATGACGCCCCTCCCCGGCGCAATCTCCACCAAGCCCGGAAGCTGCTGCAAGCCCCTGCCCGGCGTCGTGCCCGAGATCGTCGGCGAGGACAAAAAGCCCGTGGGCGCCGGCAGTGGAGGGTGGCTGGTGATCGCCAAGCCGTGGCCGGCCATGATCCGGGGCATCTGGGGCGACGACGAGCGATATAAGGCGCAGTACTGGAGCGACGTGCCCGGCAAGTACCTCTGCGGAGACAACGCCCGCTGCGACGACGACGGCTACTACTGGATCATGGGCCGCATCGACGACGTGCTGAACGTCTCCGGGCACCGGCTCAGCACGATCGAGATCGAAAGCGCCCTGGTGAGCCACCCGGCGGTCGCCGAAGCGGCGGCGGTGGGCCGGCCCCACGAGATCAAGGGCGAGGCCGTGGCCGTGTTCATCACCCTGACCAGCGACGCCGAGCCGAGCGACGAATTGCGCAAGGAGCTCCGGCTGCACGTCCGCAAAGAGATCGGCGCCCTGGCCGTCCCCGACGACCTCCACTTCACCAGCGCACTTCCCAAAACCCGCAGCGGCAAGATCATGCGACGCCTCCTGCGTGACATCGCCGCCGGCCGAGAGACCGTGGGCGACACCACCACGCTGGAAGACTACAGTGTGCTGGCCAAGCTAAGGAAGGATGAGGATTAGCCGACCAGCCGCTCGCAACGTCGCGAACGCCGTGAAAAGGCCGGGCTCCCCAGCGGAGCTCGGCCTTTCGTGCTTCTCACGCGATGCGGAATCCTCCCGTGGAATCTCTTCTTCCTGCACGCGATGCTTCGATTCGCCGTCCATGATGGCGACGATCGTTCGCTCCCCGCGCTCGATCCGCATCGCCATGCCACAAGCGCCCCCTCGCTCGCCAGAAATGACACACGACTATGGCAAGCCCGTGTGTCATGTTCCAGAAGGAGGCGGACGCAGAAAAGCGAGGCGGTCGGTACGCCCCCGGGTAGCGCAAACCACCTGACCGCCCTCAGGCCAAGAGAGAAGCCCGACGCAACTCATTGCCACGTCGGGCTTTATCTAGTGGGCGCAGGGGGACTCGAACCTCCGGCCTCGTCCTTATCAGGGACGCGCTCTAACCAACTGAGCTATGCGCCCGTAGCGAGGCTCTCTGGGGCGGGAGTCGTCGAACACGGCCGACGCCTCGCCCATCAGCGGCCTAGCAGGGTTGACCGCAATTCTATAAACACTTGGTCTCGTGTCAAATCGGAACCGGCCTCTTGGGGCGCGATTCTCCATAGTTGAACGGCCCCGGTTCAGCCAGTCCCCCCAGTCAGGGGAATCGGCGTTTGCGTTGCTCATGGTCGGGACGGTGCGTGACGTGTCAGCACGGCAACGCGCGTATCGCGCCAACCCTCCGCCACTTCGTGGGTGTCGCAGATTCGGGCATCCGCGACATGGGGGTCAGGCGTAGGAGAATATCTTGACCAACCGGGGGATCCCAAACATCCTCCGGCTCACACCCGTCAGGGGGGTGGATTGAGTAATCTGAGCAATTCGCATAAGATGTGGGCAATGAAGAGAGGCGCGAAGTTTTTTGGGCGCGACCGAATCGGTTCCTCAAAGAGGTCACGATCGGCCGAAGCGATTTGAGGGTACTGATTTGAAACGGCGACAGATTCGTGGTAGGCTGACTAAATTGGATAACCCGCAGAGTCGGTGCTCGCACTGGTTCAACGGGTGCAGCGAGGTCTTCTCGTTACGGGAAGCCGGCTGCCAAGCCGGCGTCCTAACGGGACACCCACCTATCGTCCTTCCACGACTTGCCCCACCTCGATTCGTGCTGCCCCTCGCGTGATTGGGAGGTAGTCGGCCAACGCGGTTCTTGCGTAGCGGGAGCTCAAATAACTGTGCATCTAGATCATCTGCCCGGAACGTTCTTCGGTCCACCCAATCTGGTCGAACTAGTCCGCCATCGTGCTCGGCATCAGCCGGACGATGTCGCCTTCACGTTCCTGGTGAACGGCGAGGACGAGCAGGTCTGCTTGACGAACAAGGATTTGGACCGCCAGGCCCGGGCGATTGGGGCTTGGCTGGAGTCGTTGGGGCTGGTCGGCCAGCGGGCGTTGTTGTTGTATCCGCCGGGGCTGGAGTTCATTTCGGCCTTCTTCGGGTGTCTTTACGCCGGGGTGGCGGCGGTGCCCGTCTATCCGCCCCGCCGAAACCGCTCCATGGACCGGATTCAGGCCATCGCGGACGACGCCGAAGCGATCGTTGCCTTGACCACCGACGTGGTGCTCCGCCGCGTGGAGCCCCTGATCGACGAAACGCCGCACCTGAAGGAGTTGAAGTGGCTGGCTACCTGTGGCGTCCCGAAGCGGATGGATGAACGGTGGGAAATGCCGGACATCTACGGCGACACGCTGGCGTTCCTGCAATACACGTCCGGGTCGACCGGGACGCCGAAAGGCGTGATGCTCAATCACGCCAACTTGCTCCACAACTCGGCGGCGATCGCCCACGTGTTCGAGCACACGCGATCCGGGTTGGGCGTGTTCTGGCTTCCGAGCTACCACGACATGGGCTTGATCGGGGGGGTTCTGCAGCCCTTATACGTGGGGCGGCCCAACATCCTGATGTCGCCCATGGCCTTTTTGCAGAGGCCATACCGTTGGCTTTCCGCGATCAGCCGTTTCCGGGCCACCACCAGCGGAGGTCCCAACTTCGCCTACGAGTTGTGCGTGCGGAAGATCACGGCGGAACAACGGGCCAAGCTCGATCTGAGCAGTTGGGAACTCGCCTTCAACGGCGCCGAGCCGGTCCGCGAGGAGACGATCGAGCGGTTCGTCGAGGCCTTTGGGCCGTGCGGTTTCCGACGCGAGGCGTTCTTCCCCTGCTTTGGGCTGGCCGAGGCCACTCTGATCGTCTCCGGCGGATATCCCAAGCTGCCGCCGCGGATTCGCGCGTTCGACGCCGCCGCCATTGGGGAGGGGCGCGTGGCGGAAAGCAAGCCGGACGCCGACGGAGTTCGGAAGCTGGTCGGGTGTGGCCAGACCATGGTCGACCAGACGATCGTGATCGCCGACCCCGAGACGATGACCACCTGCCCCGACGGCCAGATCGGGGAGATCTGGGTGCGCGGCCCCAGCGTGGCCCAGGGATACTGGCGAAAACCCGACGCCACCCAGGAGACCTTCGAGGCGCACCTGAAGGACACGGGCGAGGGGCCGTTCCTGAGGACCGGCGACTTGGGATTCCTGCACGAGGACGAGCTGTTCGTCACCGGGCGGATCAAGGACCTGATCATCCTGCACGGCGTCAACATCTACCCGCACGACGTGGAGTTGACGGTCCAGGGCAGCCATCCCAAGTTGCGCCCGGACAGCGGGGCGGTATTTACCATCGAGGCCGATGGTCGCGAGCAGTTGGTCGTGGTCCAGGAAATCGAGCGCCGCGTCAAAGGCGATCTGACGCCCGTGTTCGACGCGATTCGACGGGCCATTTCTGCCGAGCACGAGATGGCCATCGAGAAGATCGTCCTGGTCAAGGCGGGCAGCGTTCCCAAGACGTCGAGCAACAAGATCCAGCGGCGTGCCTGCCGCGACGCTTACCTGAGCGACTCATTGACGGTCGTGGCCGCGTGGAAGGCCGGAGACGCGCCCCAGCCCACGGCCCCCGCTTCCAGTACGCGTAAGGATGGAGACGCTAACGGCCCAGACGCGGCGACCGCCCCGGTCCAACAAGCCCGCAAGTCGTCGGACGACGCCTCGCCCGCCGTGCAGCCGCCCGCTGCCGACACACCGCGGGTCGAGGTCAGGGGGGTGGTGCCTGCCTCGGCCGGTGGGGCCGTGTCGGGTAACGGGGAGACAACGGCCGAACTGGTCCTCGAACAGGTTCGCCTGGTGGCCAAGGATCGGGCGGACGGTCTAACCCTGGACTCGCGGATCACCGAGATCGGGCTGGATTCGCTCGAGCGGATGGAGATCATGGCTTCGCTCGAGGAACGGTTTGGAGGACGATTTCCCGAGGAGATCCTCCCGGATCTGGAGACGTGCCGCCAGGTCGTAACGGCCGTCGACCAGTACTTGAGTAAGGAGCCGCGGGCCAAGGTCGCCAGGTCGGCCGGCAGTGAGACCCCCCCCGAGTGTTACCAGGTCGACAAGTTCCCCGAGTACGTCAGGTTGCGCCAGAACCTCGACCTGCTGGAGAATACCGGCCTGGGGAATCCGTTCTTCACGGTGCACCAGGGGCTTACCAACGACCGCACGACGATCGATGGCCGGGAGTACGTCAACTTCACGAGCTACAACTACGTGGGGATGTCGGGCGATCCGGTGGTGGTCAAGGCGGCCCAGGACGCGGCCGCCAAGTACGGCACCAGCGTGTCGGCCAGCCGGCTCGTGTCCGGCCAGAAAGACCTGCACGTCGAGCTAGAAAGGACGATCGCCCGATTCCTCGGCACCGAGGACGCGGTGGTGTTCGTCGGCGGTCACTCCACCAACGAAAGCACGATCGGCCATCTGTTTGGCCCGGGGGACTTGATCC
>DATKZH010000703.1:0-27916 GCA_035528065.1 Thermoguttaceae bacterium
GCCGGAAGCGACAAGGTCTCCATCAACTCGGCCGCCTGTCGAGCCCCCGAATTCATCCGCCAGGCCGCCCGGCGGTTTGGCAGCCAGTGTATCGTGGTGAACATCGACCCGAAGCGGGTCCGTAGGAACGGGGAGGAAGTGTGGGAAGTCCACATTAATGGGGGGCGTATCGGCACCGGATTGGAGGCTGTGGCGTGGGCCCGAGAGGTCGAGCGCCTCGGGGCCGGCGAGATCGTGCTCACTTCCATGGATGCCGACGGCACCAAGGACGGCTACGATCTGGAGATTACGGCGGCGGTGAGCCGGGCGGTCTCGATCCCGGTGGTGGCCAGCGGGGGGGCCGGGTGTCCGGAGCACTTGGCCGACGCGATTCTGGAGGGCGGGGCCGACGCGGCGTTGGCCGCCAGCATCTTCCATTACGGCGAGTACACGATTCGGGAGACCAAAAGGTTGATGCAAGACCGTGGAATTCCCGTCCGGTTGTAGTTAAAACATCGAGAGGCGGCACGTTGCCCGGTGGCCGCTCGGTGGCAGGAGAGAGACGATTCAGGCTTGCACGGCGAGTGCGCGAGGCGGGAAAAGAAGGCATTTCGGCGCGGTCTTACGACCATTGGCCGGGCAAGGATGAATAAGAACCCAGGCTTTCTCAAAGGAACGGTCAAGACATGGCGACTGCGGCAGAAGCCGATCAGGCACGGTTCCGTGCCAAGCGCAAGGAGTTGGAGATCGATAAGCTGTTTCGGGCGCTGGTGAAGCTCGAGGGGAGCGACCTGCACCTGAAGGTCGGTTTGCCGCCGTACGTCCGCGTGGCCGGCACCCTGCGGCCCTTGAACCGGGAGCCGATCGACGACGACGAAATGGTCCGGCTCATCTTCCCCATGATGGATGAGCGAAACCGGCGGATTTTCGACGAGAACGGAGGAACTGACTTCGCCTACTCGCTGGACGTGGAAGACAAGACTTGGCGGTTTCGGGTCAACGTGCTTCAGCAGATGGCACACGTCGGCTTGGTTGCCCGACGGGTGAACAACTGGATCCCCAGCTTCGAGCAGTTGAACTTGCCGCCGATTCTCGAGAAGCTTTGCACGTACGCTCAGGGGATGATCCTATTGGCCGGGATTACGGGGTCGGGCAAGAGCACGACGATCGCCTCGATGCTCGACTGGATCAATCACCGCTACCGCAAGCACATCCTCACGCTGGAAGATCCGATCGAGTTCGCGTTCACCGAGGACAAGTGCCTGATCAATCAGCGCGAGATCGGCCTGGACGTGAAGGACTTCATGACGGGGATGAAGCACGCGGTGCGGGAAGACCCGGACATCATCGTGGTGGGCGAAATGCGCGACCGGGAGACGTTCGAGACGGCGGTCCAGGCTGCGGAGACCGGGCACCTCGTGTTCGGAACGATTCACGCGAACACGGCCCCGAGCACCATCGGCCGGATTCTCGACCTCTTCCCGGAAGAAATGCACGGGGCGATCCGCGGCGCGCTGGATTTCAACATGAAGGCGATTGTCTCCCAGAAACTGCTGCCCTCCATCAAAGAAGGGGTGCCGCGGGTCCCCACCGTGGAGATCATGATTTTCACCCCCATGGTTCGCAAGCTACTCATCGAGGGCGAGGATCATCGGCTGTCCGATGCAATTCGCCTTGGTGCCCATGAAGGGATGCAGGACTTCACGATGAGCTTGAAGGATCTCGTGGACAGGGAGCTGATCGATCGGGCGACGGCGTTCGAGGTCGCTCCCAACCCCGAAGCGCTGAAAATGGCTCTCAAAGGCATCCAAGTCAAAGACTCCGGGATGGTGTAATGCGCCGCTTCTTGCTGGTTCTGCTGGTATCGGTTGCCGTGGTGATGATCTGGGCCGCAGGGGCCCGGCCCTTGTTTGCCCAGGAGAGTTCCGGGGGGGGCCAGTTCCCGATCCCGGACGGCTGGAGCGGGCCGGGGGGTTACCTGAGCTGGCTCAAGGTCTTCGCCTGCTGGCTGGTCTTCCTGGCCTGGGTGGCGACGACCGACTGGGTCAGTCGCGACGTGCAGGCGAAGAAGCTGGATTACCTGCGCTGGAATCCGATCGTCTTCGGCACGTTCATGGCCGCTTTCGTCCTGGTCTGGCTGATCCCGCTTTTCTTGGTCAGCTTTATACTGCTTCTCATTGCGTGGATCGCGCCGTTTGTGGTGTACGTGGTGCAGCGCAACAAGCAGGTGGAAAAGCATGAGCGGGTATTTACGCGGGATCATCTTCGCCACTGGATGGCGGAGCGACTTTCGGGCACGGGGGTGAAGGTCGAGACGGAGAAAAAGGACCCGCACGAGACGGGCCCCCCGGTCGTTCTCTCGGCCCGGGGCGGCGCCACCGAGCGCGACGACCGAGCGAACCTGCTGGCCGCGAGGCAGGTGCCCGGGTTCGACGACGCGCGGGCGGTAATCGCCGACGGCTTGTCGCGTCGTGCCGACGCCATCATGCTCGACTACACCCAGCAGGGCGTGGGCGTGCGATACATGGTCGACGGCGTCTGGCACAACGGCGAGCCGTTGGAACGGGAGAAGGGCGACCCGATGCTGGAGGCCCTCAAGACCGTTTGCGGCCTGAACTGGGAGGACCGCCAGGGCCGGCAGCAGGGCGCCTTCGGCATTGAGTATGAGTCGGCCAAGTTTGGCGCCACGTTGGTCAGCCAGGGGACGAAGGCGGGCGAGCGGGCGGTGATGCAGTTTGAGGGCAAGAAGACCCGGTTCGAATCGCTCGACCAGCTCGGCATGCGCCCCAAGATGCAGGAGCAGCTCCGAGAGGTGCTCAGCGGGGACAAGGGGTTTGTGCTGCTTTCGACCATGCCCGGCGCCGGCTTGCGGAGCATGACGCACGTGGTGTTGCGGTCCATGGATCGGTTGGTGCGCGATTTCACCTCCGTCGAAGAGGAGAGGCACCGCTACGAAGAGGTGGAGAACGTCAAGATCTTCACGTACAAGGCCGCCGAAGGACAGACCCCAGACAGCATTCTGAGGAAGGTGTTCCATGAGGAGCCGGAAGTCGTCATCGTCCGCGACCTGGTGAACGGCGAAACGGTCGGCATGCTCTGTCGCGAGATCGCCTCGGTCGGCCGGCTGGTGGTCAGCACGATCCGGGCGAAGGACGGTGCCGAAGCGCTATTGCGAGTGCTGGCCTTGAAGGTCCCGCCTGCGGAGTTTGTCGAGCAGGTCACGGCGGTGTTGAATCAGCGACTGATCCGCAAGTTGTGCGAACACTGCAAGGAGGCCTACGTGCCCACGCCCCAGGTGCTCCAGCAGCTGGGGATTCCGCCGGGCCGGGTCGAGGTCCTTTACCGCCCGCCTCAACAAGCCGAAGACGTGTGTGAAGCGTGCGGCGGGATCGGCTACGTGGGGCGCACCGCCATCTTCGAGCTACTGATTGTCGACGGCGGGGTCCGCAAGGTCCTTGGCTCCGCGCCGAAGCTCGACCTGGTTCGCCAGGCCGCCCGGAAGGCGGAAATGCGGACGCTGCAAGAAGAAGGGGTGGTGCTGGTGGCGAAAGGCTTGACCTCGCTGCCGGAACTGATGCGAGTACTCAAACAGTAGGAACGAGTCTGCCATGCTCACCTTCGTACTGATTGTCGTCTTCATGGCTTGCGTGGGGTTTCTCTACACGGAGGGGATGTGGGGAAATGCCCTGCGGCTGATCAATGTGGTCACGGCCGCGCTGTTGGCCACCAATTTCTGGGAGCCCGTCGCCGGTTTCCTGGAAGGCAGCATCAGCAAGCCGTTCAGCTACTTCTGGGACTTCATCGCGCTCTGGGGCCTGTTCATCTTCTTCTTGCTCATCTTCCGGCTGGCCACCAAGTCTGCCTCGAAGGTCGACGTCAAGTTCCTGGGGCTTGCGAACCGGATCGGAGGCGCGGTCTTCGCCGTGGTGATCGGTTGGTTCATGGTTTCTTTCGTCCTGATGAGCCTACACACGGCTCCGCTGAAAGAGAAGTTTCTGTTTGGCGGGTTCGATGCGGAAAAGAAGATGTTCCTGGGGATGAAGCCGGACCGCTTTTGGCTTTCCTACATGGAGTGGATGTCGAAAGGCCCCTTCTCCCGATCGACGCCCCGCGTGTTCGACTCGGAGCACGAGTTCATTCCCAAGTACGCCGCCCGGCGGGCCGCTTGGCACGAACACCAGTCCGCCAGCTCGAAGGGAGTGTTCGGCATCCTCGTTCCCGCAGGAGAAGTCCCTACGAGGACGGGTGGCGGATCAGGTGGCGGCGAATCGGCGAGCGACGAAGCGATCGACGGCGAAGCGATCGAGAGCGAACCGGCGAACGGCGAATCGTCGGGCAGCGAATCATCGGAGAATCCCTAGCGACGCGCACGGATCATGTCTGAGGCGGAAAACGAACAGTTCGGATTCAGCGATCCCCGAGACGCCGAAGTGACCGAGTATCGGGCGGTCAGCGGGCTGGCCCTGGCCGGGCTGATCGCGGGAATACTGGCCCCGTTGGCTATGGTCCATCCCTTGCTTTGGATCGTTCCGGCGGCCGGGATCGTCTTGTCGGTGGCAGCTTTCCGGCGGGTCAGCCGCGATGCCCTCGCCCTGATTGGCCGCAAGGCGGCCTTTGCGGGATTGGTCCTTTCGGTCCTGTTCGGGGCTATCGCCCCGGCCAACTGGTTCACCTACCGGCATCTGATCGACCGGGAGGCCGAGCAGTTCGCTCTCCAATGGTTCGATTTCCTCCGCCAGGGTGAGATGCTCAAGAGCTATCAGCTCCAGGAGTCTCCCTTCAGCCGACTTCCGCTCGACGATCGGCTTTGGGAACACTACCTCCCCGGGAACCAGGAGCGCGTGTCGCTGCAAGGCTACGTCGAGCGCGCCGAGGTCCGGAGCCTGCTGGCGCTCGGCGAGAAGGCTCTGGTTCGCTTTTACGACACCGAGGGCCAGTCTCGTGCCGACGGGACGGATCAAGTGGAACAGGTCTACGCGGTGACCACGGGCGAGGCCGGCCGGAAGACGTCGTACTTCGTGCGATTGGGCATGAGACGCTATTCGGACCCCGGCACCGGCCGCGCGTACTGGCAAATCGTCGACGTCGAGGGAGGAATCCGCCCCCGGGCACTGGGAGGCTAGGAAGCAGGCCAGGAAGGCTGAAGCCGGGTCGATGCCAGGGTCGGCCCGGCGCCTCCCCACGCAGCCGCCGGAAGGCGGGACTCCCGCGAGACGTTCAAACGTCCGCGGCACGTGCCTGGGCGAAGCTGCAACCGGCTACGACCACGCCTTGCCGTTCTTTCGCGTCCCGCAGACGGCCACTTGCATGCCCATCGCGTCGGCCATGGCGGCCTTGGCCAGAAGGGCTCGGTCGGCTTCCTTGGCGCTATGGGCGTAGACAACCTGGATGTGGTTGGCCTTGTGCCGAGCCATAAACTGGTCGCGGCTCGTGCCGTAGGTGACCGCGTGCATGATCGGCCACTGCGGGGTCGTCTCCTTCCAGCGGCGCTCGGTCTCTTCCGGGGGCAGCTCGACCACGCCGCCTCGCCCCAGGTCCATCTTCAGCTTGCCTTTCTCGACGAACACCCGCGACCAGACGATCTCACCCGGCCTGGAAACCCCCTTGAGCGTGCCGCCGCCGAGCCGGAAGTACATGGCCGGCTGCCGCTCGCTGGAAGCGCCTTTCCAGCCGTCGACGAAGTGGGCGGGCGGGGCCGAGCCGCTGATCAACAGCACCCAGACGTAGTCCTCGACCGTGCCCGACCGGTCCCAGTCGCCCCAGCGGACGTCGTGCAGCGTGTTCTCCACCGGTTGGCCCATCGCCTTATGTACGCGGCAGGTCATCAGCCCGTCGAGCCCGGCGCACTCGTCCACCTCGTTGAAATGCACCAGCGGCTCGCCCTCGTAGAGCACCCGCTTTCCGTCGCGGCTTCTGACCGGCGGCCGGTCGCTGTTGTTGAGCATCCCTTCGACCAGGTCGCTTGCCGGCAACACGTCCTTGAGGCCTAGCTGGTACTGGATGCCCACAAGATCGCAGCCGAAGTCGTCGGCGATCCTCAAAGCGGCGACGTACATCTTGCACTGGGTGAGGATCTGGTCGTCGGTGAGATCCGTTTCGGGGTTCGGCCCGGTGACGAAGGTCATGCCGCGATCGTCCAGCCACCCGCGCACGGCCCGGGCCTCCTCGTCCGAAACCTGGGTCGTCTCGTAGTAGAGGGCCGACTGGCTGAGCCGCTCTTTGTACACGCCCATCGGGTTCAGCAGCTCGTCCTGAATGATGGCGTTGTACATGCCCATGCATCCTTCGTCGAAGATGCCCATGATCGCCTTCTCGCGGCGGAGCTGCCGGGCGAGCGCTTCGCCAAGGCGTCGCTCGGCGGCCGGCACCTTGACTTTCCCCAGCGGCGTGACGTGCTTCATCGGGTGCCGCACCGCCCCCGTTTCCAGCCACTTCCTGAGATTCTTCAGAAACGCCTCGTCGGTGAAGTCCTCGCTCCAAAGGGTCGAGTACTTCTTTCCGGCCTTGGCCAGGCCGGCGTTCAGGTTGAGCATTCCCACCAGTCCGGGCCACTGCCCCGACCAGTTGGCCACGGTGAGGATCGGTCCCTTGTGGCTCAACAGCCCGGCCAGCACGTGATGCGAGAACTGCCAGACGGCCTCGGCCACAATGAGCTTGGCGCCGGGGTCGATCCCGGCGAACACACACATCCCTTCTTTCTGCGAGGCGATGAACCCGTGTTTCTGATCCTCCTTGTACGGATGGGCCCGGACCAGCTCGTAGCCGGCCTCCGCCACGGCCCGCGATAGCGCCTCCTCCATCTCCTTTTGGGCTTCCCAGCAGGTCTGGTTGGCCGAGAGCCGCAGGTCGCCGCTGGCGACCATCAGCACCTGCCTCTTCTTGACTTTCGGCGGTTTGGCCAGTTCTGGGAGTTGGTAGGCTGGCATGGCGAGATCTCCTTGCGTTCGACGTTCTGTGCCTGGTGCCGGAGCAGGCCGATGACATCGCGAGGGTTCCCGACCGACCCGGCTCACCGCGCCGGTTTCGCGTCGTCCGGAGCCGGCATGATACCCCGCTCGTCTCGACGTGAGAAGTACTCGGGACCGTGCCGCCGGGCCGCGGCCACCAGGCTCGCGGCCCCAGCGAAGGCCGGGCATGGAACGCTGGCAGCCGCCTCGCGAGAGTCTATAATGTGGTCGCGACGGGCCGTCTGCCGGGCCGCGTTTGGCGGTCACGCCGAGTCACCCCCCGGAGTCCGCCCCACCAACGCCTGGAACCGAATAGGGAGTCAGTCATGTCGCTCCGATGGATTCTGCACGTGCTAGTCGTCGGGATGTTGTCGGTTCACGCATCCGCTGCCCAAGCGGGTCAAGAGCCGACCGCCGATTTCTACGTCTCGCCCGCGGGCAACGACGCCTGGTCCGGCACGTTGGCCGAGCCGAAGCCGGACGGCAGCGACGGCCCCCTGGCCACGCTCCAAGGGGCCCGGGACGCGATCCGGCGGCTGAAGGCCCAGGGGCCGCTCGAAAGGCCGATCCGCGTGCTCGTGCGCGGCGGGACGTATCGGGTGACCGAGCCGATCGTGTTTGCGGCGGAAGACTCGGGCACGGAGCAGGCTCCGATCACGTACGCTGCGTGGCCTGGGGAGAAGCCGGTAATCAGCGGCGGCGTACCGATCACCGAGTGGAAGAGAGAAGGGGACGGGCCGCTGTGGACGACCGTCGTCCCCGCCGTCAAGGAGGGGGAGTGGTACTTCCGGCAACTGTTTGTCGACGGCAAGCGGGCGGTGCCTGCCCGGATTCCCAACGACGGTTTCTTCCGCTCCGGCGGGCCCGGCGTGCCGTACACGAATTCCGGGACGGCACGCGGCGACAAGCAAACCAAGGTCTCCATCTTCTACCAAAACGACGACTTGAAGCCCTGGTCGAACCTCGACGACGCCGTCGCCGTGGTCTACCACTCCTGGACCGCCTCCCGGCACCGCATCAAGTCGCTGGATACCCAGAAGAAGCTCTGCGAGTTCACCGCCCCCAGCGGCTGGCCCATGGGCTATTGGGAGAAGAACCAGCGGTACTACGTCGAGTTCGTGCGCGAGGGGCTCGACGCGCCGGGCGAGTGGTACCTGGACCGCAAGACGGGCGTGCTCACCTACTCCCCGCGCCCCGGCGAAGACATGACCACCGCCGAGGTCGTCGCCGCCAGGCCGGAGGAGCTGCTGCGTCTGGAAGGAGATCCGGCGGGGGGCAAGTTCGTGGATCACCTTCATTTCGAGGGGCTCTCCTTGCAGCACACCGCCTGGACCATGCCCGAGGCCGAGACGGTCGACGGCCAGGCGGCCGCGTCGCTCAAGACGGCCGCGGTCTACGCCGTGGGGGCCCGGCATTGTGCGTTCCGCGAGTGCGAGATCGCCCACACGGGCGGATACGGCCTCTGGCTCCAGCTCGGCTCGAAGGACAACCGGATGGAACAGTGTCACGTCCACGACCTCGGCGCCGGCGGCGTTCGGATCGGCGAGGGGACGCTGCCCAGCGAGCCGGACCTGCAAACCGAGCGGAACGAGGTCACCAACTGCTTCATCCACGACGGCGGGAACGTCTACCATGCGGGCATCGGCGTCTGGATCGGGCGGAGCTCGCACAACACGATCTCGCACAACGACATTTGCGACTTCCTCTACACGGGCGTCTCCGTCGGCTGGAGCTGGGGCTACGCCCCGACCACGGCCCATCACAACCGGATCGAGTACAACCACATCCACCACCTCGGCTGGGGCCAGCTCAGCGACATGGGCGGGATCTACTGCCTGGGCATCTCCCCCGGCACCCAGCTCCGCTACAACCGGATCCACGACGTCCTCTCCTACGCCTACGGCGGCTGGGGCCTTTACACCGACGAGGGGAGCACCGAGATCCTGATGGAGAACAACGTCGTCTACCGCGTCAAGGACGGCGCGTTCCACCAGCACTACGGCCGGGAAAACATCGTCCGCAATAACGTGCTGGCCCTTTCGGCCACGTACGGGCAAATCCGCCGCTCCCGGGAGGAAGAGCACAGCTCGTTCACCCTCGAGCGGAACATCATCTACTCCGACGGCGTTCCCCTGCTCGGCGGCAACTGGTCGAACGGGAACTACCAGTTCGACTCCAACTGCTATTGGGACGCGAGCGGCCAGACGCCCAAGTTCCCCGGCGACCTCACGCTGGCCCAGTGGCAGGAGAAAGGCTACGACGCCCACTCGATCGTCGCCGACCCGAAATTCGCCGATCCCCAAAACCTCGACTTCAACCTCCCGCCCGATTCCCCCGCCCTCAAGCTCGGATTCCAGCCGATCGACACCCGCCGGATCGGGCTGGTCGGCCCTGAGGAGTGGGTCAATATGCCCAAGCAGGTGGAACGCCCGAAGATGCTTCTGCCGGGCGAAGACTAGGCGCACGCTTGGGCCGGCCGTAGTGCTTCCGGGGGAAGGGGCAAGCGGCAGTGGCAGCCGTGGACCCGCGAACTCCGATCCTCGGAGCGCTTCAGGCCTCGAGCCCCAGGGGCTTTAGCTCCCCTTTTCTTGCGAGAGCAAGACGTGCTTCTCTGCTACGACGTCCGCGCCGAACGGACGCACAGCTCCCGCAAAAGCCGCCGACGGTGAGCGACGCCGCCCACCGTCGGACAACAACGTGCAAAGCACACGACCTCCGCTGGCACAATGCCCGCCTTACGCCGGAGCGTGGCGGATCAGCCCACCGCGAGTCGATGCTACTACTTACTCCTGCTGCGCCGAGATCAGCTCGAGATTGATCGAGTCGCTGCCTCCGGCGGGGACGGTGGCCTTCAGCTCCGTCTCCGTCTCGTCGCTGTACTTGGGAGGGAGAAGGTCCACGGCGCCCGCCTCCATGGGGGAGACTCCCTCCTGGCTCTGGAAGTCCGACCCGTCGGCCGTGACCCACTTGGTGCAGGCCACCTTGAACTCGCCCACGGGCGCCCCCTTGTGCTCCGCGTCCGCCATGATCTCGTAGCGGCCGCTTGCGTCGGTCAACCCGAAGCAGGCGGTCCCCGGGGTGGAGCCGACGGGCACGAAGGTGACATGCGCCCCCGAAAGCGGCTCGCCATCCAGCGTGACCGTCCCGCCAACCGGCACCAAATCCGGCAGATCTCTGCTCGCGCCGCCTCCGGGGCATCCGGCCAAAGCCAGCAACAAGAGTGCACAAGTCAGCAGCGCAACGGACTGAATCCGCATCCCAGCCTCCCTTCTTGACAGAGGTTACCTATTCCAGAGCCTGTCGCTTCACCACCGGCCGTGAATCATGGCACTTGCACCGTTGAGCCGTCCGCGATCTGCGAAATGCCCAACAGGATAGCCTTGTCCGTGGTCTCGCCGAGGAACCGGACCGAGGCGTCGCCGAGGCACACGTTCACTCCTCCCGGGTGCAAGCTGCCGGCGGTACCCCCCTCGCGGAGCCTCTGCGGGCGGGGCGTCTTGTCGGAAACCCACGCCCAAGTCGCGGGGATGTCGTTAATGTTGATGCCGTAGTTGAGCTGAATGCCCGTCATATACCAGCCGCGATACCCCCACGCCGGGCAGGGTCCGTTGGCCACGTCGTGCAAGGTCTCGGCCATCGCCACCGTGTTGCTCGTACCGTCGATAACGCTGGCCATCTTCGCGATGCTGTTCTCGCCGAACATGTACCGCGTTTGCAGGCTTTGCCTTTGCCAGTAGTTGAAGGAATAGGCCTTCTGCGAGCTGAAGTCGTAGTTGCTCTTGACGCCCCGGTAGGTGTTTGGAGCGTCCTGGATGCCATACCCACCGCCGGCACCATGCAGAAGCGTGCCCGGGTCCGAGGGGCACATCAAGGCCGAAAGCTGCGTGGCCTCCAGGGCCGCGTTGCCGCTGGTGAGCGGATCGGGGCCTGCCACAGGGACGCCGGTGTTGCGTGGGTACGTGGAAGCGCAAGCGGTGAAGTCGTACTGGTCGTAGATGGTCTGCTGCTCGATATACGGGAGCAAGGACACCAGGCCGTTATGGTTCTTGTAGCTCAGCTTGTCGGCCGGCTCGTTTCCGGCGGCTGAAGCCCAACCGCGGTCGAAGCCCTGCGGCGGAAAGATCTTGAACGCGGTGTGGTAGTTGTGCAGCGCCAGGCCGAGCTGCTTGAGGTTATTGGTGCACTGGCTCCGCCGTGCCGCCTCGCGGGCCGCCTGGACCGCCGGAAGGAGCAACGCAATCAGAATCCCGATGATCGCGATCACCACCAACAATTCCACCAGGGTAAACCCCAGCCGTCTGAGTAGTTGCATGGTACCCACCTCCTGAGAAGAGAGAAATTAGGAAATACACAACACGGCCGATTCAAAGCGCAAGACTTGCCCAAACAGGGTGCTCCCCGAGGGAGCTCGACGTGCAAAGCGCACGACCTCCGCTGTAGCACAATTCCCGCCTTACGCCGGAGCGTAGCGGATCAGCCCACCGCGAGTCGGATGCTACTACTTACTCCTGCTGCGCCGAACTCAGCTCGAAATTGATCGAGTCGCTGCCTCCGGCGGGGACGGTGGCCTTCAGCTCCGTCTCCGTCTCGCTACTGTACTTCGGGGGGAGCTTCTCCTGCGCGCCTGCCTCCAGAGGTGAAAGTCCCTCCGCGCTGTGGAAGTCCGACCCGTCCTCCATGACCCACTTGGCGCAGGTTACCTGGAACTCGCCCACCGGCGCGCCCTTGTGTCCGGCGTCCGCCTTGATCTCGTAGCGGCCGCTCGCATCGGTCAACCCGGTGCACGCCCGCCCGCGGGTGGCGCCGACGGGTATGAAAGTGACGGTGGCTCCCGATAGCGGCTCGCCATCCAGCATGACCGTCCCGCCGACCGGCACCAAATCGGGCAGTTCCTTGGCCCCGCCGCCGGGACAGCCGGCGAAGACCAGCAACAGAGATGCACAAGTGACGAGCCCCACGGACTGAATCCGCATTCCACCCTCCCTTCTTGTCAGAGTTCACCGATTCGAGAGGCTAACGCTTCACCGCCAGCCGCCAATCACGGCACCTGGACGGTTGAGCCGTCCGACATCCGCGCAATTCCTATCAAGGTGTTTCGATCCGTGGTCTCGCTGAGGAACCGGACCGAGGCGTCGCCGAGCGTGATGTTCAGCCCGCCCGGGTGCATGCTGCCCGCGGTGCTCCAATCGGCCAGCCGCGTTGGGCGGGGCGTCATATCGCCGGTATACCATGCCGCGAAGATACTACAGTCGTTGTAGTTGAGACCGCGTGAATAGGTGATGTCTACGCCCGACATGACCCAACTGCGATACCCCCACGCCGGGCACACTCCGTTGCAGACGTCGTGTAGGGTCTCCGCCATCGCCACCGTGTTGCTCGTGCCGTCCGTAATGCTGGCCATCTTCGTGGTGCTGTTCTCGCCGAACATGAACCGGGCATTTATGGCCTGCCTTTCCCAATAGCCGAAATTGGTGTTACGCAGGTTGCTGAAGTCGTAGTTGGTCTTGGGGCCCCGGAGACTGGTGTTGGTGTTGCCGGTGTGGATGATGGCGTAAGTACCGGAATAACCATGCAGAAGCGTGCCCGGGTCCGAGGGGCAGATGAAGGCCGCAATCTGGTTGCTTATCAGGGCCGCGTTGCCGCTGGTGGCCGGATCGAGGCCCGCCATGGGGGCGGCGGTACTGCGCGTGTAAGTGGCGGCGCACGACTCGAAGTCGTACTGGTCGTAGACGGCCTGCTGCTCGATATACGGGAGCAGGGACACTAGGCCGTTGTGATTCTTGAAGTCCGTCTTGTAGTTCAAATCGTAGGTCGCACTTCCAGCCCAACCGCGGGCGAAGCCTTCCGGCGGAAAAATCTTGAACGCGTCGTGGTAGTTGTGCAGCGCCAGGCCGAGCTGCTTGAGGTTGTTGGTGCACTGACTCCGCCGTGCCGCCTCGCGGGCCGCCTGAACCGCCGGAAGGAGCAACGCAATCAGAATCCCGATAATCGCGATGACCACCAACAATTCCACCAGGGTAAACCCCAGCCGTCTTAGTAATCGCATGACACCCACCTCCTGAGAAGAGAGATCAGGAAAAACGCATCACTTGCCCGATTCGAAGAGCAAGACTTGCCCAAACAGGCTGCTCCCCCAGGGGCCTCTTCCGAGGAGCCGCTACTAGAATACAGAACCTCTGCGAGACACGCAACAGTTTAGGCAGGGATTTTTCCAAAGTCGATGCTCGGCTTAATGCCCCCCAGACGGGGGTTGCGGCAGGCCCTGGTTCCGCCAAAAGCCCGTGAGCAGCGCAGGCCCCCAACGAGCTGGGGCCACGCACCCCCGGTACGAAGCAGAAGAGCCCAGGCAGGCAGAGCCACCTTGCGAGCGAGGGCAACCCGAGGCACTCAGTACCCCCCCACAAGGGGCGTACTCCAAGGAAGGCGGGGCCACGTCTTCCACGGTCAATAGCGACTGCTTCTTCGCGTCCAAACGGTCAGGTCGTCCAGGTTTTTCGGGCGTCGCCGTGGCAGCATCCAGGAGAGCACGAGCGCCAGCGCGAGAACGAACAGGTTCACCAGCACGTGCATCCAGAACTTGTCCGGGAGGCTCGCGGCCAGATCGGGGAACCACTCGTGCCCGTACGGCGAGTCGACCAGCAGCCACGCACAAATAATGGCAAAGCCGGTCGCCACGGCAATGATCGCGGCGCGGTTGTCCACGCGCACGGTCAGCATGCCCAGGAGCGTCAGGGCCAGCAAGCCGCCGCCGGAGATCGATTGGACGAGGATCTGGAGGTCCTGGAGCATCTCGGTGCTGGTGTAGTGGATCAGGAGGGCCCCGCCGATCATCATCCCGCCCAGCAGGCACGACACCCATCGCCCCACGGCCAGGTAGTGGCGCTCGTCCCGATCGCGCACGAAGAGCCGGCGGTAGAAATCGGTGGTGATCGTCGAGGCCACCGCGTTGATGCTCGAGTCGACCGTGGACATCGCCGCGGCGACCAGGCCGCAGATCACCAGCCCGGCCAGCCCCGCCGGCACGTGCTTGAGGATGAAATAGGGCAGGATCTGCTCGGGCTTCTGAACGACCTGGTCCAATTGAGGATCGGGACACACTTTGTAGAAGACGTACAGGGCCGTGCCGATGAAGATGAAGTAGGTCCACACCGGGATCGTCAGCAGCACGCCGATCCACAGCGCCTTGCGGGCTTCCTTGGCCGTCTTTGGGGCGCAGTAGCGCTGGACCATCGACTGGTCCTGGCAGCCCCAGTGGAGCCAGGTGAAGAGCGACAAGACGATCATCACCCAGACCGTCTTCTCGTCGAACACGAAGGCCGTGCTCCCCATGGAGAGCTTGCCGTCGGCGTACGCCACGGAGAGAACCCGGCCGAACCCGCCCGGCAGCTTCCAGAGGAGGATCGGAAGGCAGATCGCCGCGCCCAGCAGCATGGCGACCATCTGCAACAGATCGGTCCAGATCACGGCCTCCAGGCCGCCCACCACGGTGTAGATCGTGGCGACCGCCCCGAAGGTGACGATGATCCAGACCAGCTCGACGTCGACCATCGTCTGGATCGGCAGGCTGACGGCCAGGAGGATGATCGACATCCGGCAGACGAGCCAGAGGATGAAGAGCGAGGCCGCGTAGACCCGCGCCCAGGTGCCGAACCGCCGCTCCAGGTACTCATAGGCCGAGGCCACGCGGGTCCGCCGAAACAAGGGCATGAACAGCCAAAGCGCCGGCAACAGGGCCAGCAGGTAGCCCAGGTTCCAGGGGATGTATCGCCAGTTGTCCTGGTAGGAGACGGCCGGCAGGGCGAGGAAGGTCATCGCGCTGACGATCGTGGCCATCACCGAGCAGCCGACCAGCCAGCCCGGCAAGCTCCGCCCGGCCAGAAAATACGCCTCGGCCGACTTGTTCTTCCGCGCCACGGCGACGCCGATCCCCACGAAGGCGAGGAAGAAAAGCCCCATCACCAACAGGTCGGGCCATCGTAGCATGGGTCGCTCCGCCGTCTCGATTCGCACCTTCGGCCTTTCACCGATGATACTCGTCCGCAGTGCGCAGGCAACCCGCCGCGGCTTGCCCCTCGCGTGGCTCCCGCGCTGGCATCGGCCGCGCCGGCAGCCTAGAATGGACGCCAAGCCAACTTGCCGAGTCATCCTGAACACCAGCGCCGAGGACTGTTCGATGAACACGCCGCAATCCAAACTCACACGACGCAGTTTCTGCAAGGCCGCTCTGCCGGCGGCGATGGCGATGGCCGGCCTGCCGCGATGGGCACGGGCCGCCGAGCCGCCGGAGAAGCTCCCGCCCGTGCGGACGATCACCCGTGGGCCCAAGCATCACTGGTTCGCCTACTACGACAAGCTGGAGTTCGACCCCACCTGCCGCTACGTGCTGGGGATGGAGGTCGACTTCGAGGGCCGGTCACCCAAGCCGGACGACGTGATCAAGGTCGGCATGGTCGATCTACAAGACGGCGACAAGTGGATCGAGCTGGGCGAGAGCCGGGCCTGGTGCTGGCAGCAAGGCTGCATGTTGCAGTGGCGCCCCGGCTCGAAGACCGAAGTCCTCTGGAACGACCGCCAGGGCGACCACTTCGTCTGCCACGTGCTCGACGTCGCGACGCGCCGGAAGCGGACCATCCCGCACCCGGTCTACACCGTCAGCCCGTGCGGCAAGTGGGCCGTCGCCCCCGACTTCCGCCGTGTGAACGACATGCGGCCCGGCTACGGCTACACGGGCCTGCCCGACCCGCACACCGACGAGCCGGCCCCGAAGGAGACGGGCATCTTCCGCGTCGACCTGGACACGGGCGAAGCGCAACTGGTCGTCTCGCTCTCGGACATCGCCAAGGTCCCCTTTCCGGGGCGCGACCTCACGCCGATGAAGCACTACTTCAACCACCTGCTGGTGAGCCCCGACGGCTCGCGGTTCGAGTTCCTCCACCGCTGGCGTGGGCCGGGCGTGCGAAGCTTCGACACGCGGATGCTCACCGCGGCCCCGGACGGCTCCGACGTCCGCATCGTCGATCCGTCCGGCTACACCTCGCACTTCATCTGGCGCGATCCCGAGCACATCCTCGCCTGGTCGCGCCACGAGTCGCACGGCGACGCGTTCTACCTGTACGAAGACAAGACCGGCGGCCGAGTGGAGATCGTCGGTGAGGGCGTGATGACCGTCAACGGCCACTGCTCCTACCTGCCCGGCAACGAGTGGATCCTCAACGACACCTACCCCCAGGGCAAAGAGCGTCTGCAAAGCCCGTACCTCTACCACGTCAAGACCGGCAAGCGGGTCTGGCTCGGTCATTTCCACCAACCGCCGGAGTACCGCGGCGAGTGGCGGTGCGACAGCCACCCCCGTTTCAGCCCCGACGGCCGCAGCGTCGTGATCGACTCGCCCCATACGGGCGAAGGCCGGCAGTTGCACTTGATCGACGTGAGCGGGATCGTGGGGTGATAGGGGGCTAGGTCCTGGGGACGAGGGGCTGGTGGCATGGCCAAGAAGAAGCCGTCGAAATCGAGCGCCGGGCGGAAGCCCAAGAAACTCGCACAGCCTGTGCGAGAATCGAGGGCCGAGATTGTCCCACAAGCTGTGGGACAAACGCCGCGGGGGCCCGGCGCGAGAATTCCGCCGGGCTACGCAGACCTTCTGGAGGACCTGAAGGACCGCATCCGCCACGCCCAAATCCGCGCCGCCACGGCCGTCAGCCGGGAACTGAACCTGCTCTACTTCGAGATCGGCCAGCGGATCGTCCAGCGGCAGGAGCAGGAGGGTTGGGGCCGGTCGGTCATCGAGCGGCTCGCGGCCGACTTGCAGGCGGCATTCCCCGGACGGTCGGGCTTTTCGGCCAGCAACATCTCGCGTATGCGAACGTTCTATCTCGCTTATGCCAAAGAGGTTACAAATTCGGCACAGCCTGTGCCGAATTTGGGCGACGAGATTTCGGCACAGCTTGTGCCGGATTTCGACGGCGTCAATCTGCCACGCGCTGTGGCAGAGATCCCGTGGGGGCACAACGTCGCCCTGCTGTTCAAGCTCGAGGACCCCCTCCAACGGGTGTGGTACGCCCAGCGAACCATCGAGAACGGGTGGTCGCGGGCGGTGCTCGTGCATCAGATCGAGTCGGACCTATTCGGCCGTCGAGGCAAAGCGCTCACGAACTTCGAGCGGACGCTGCCGGCCCCGCAGTCCGATCTCGCCCGGGAGCTGGTCAAGGACCCGTACAACTTCGAGTTCCTCGGGCTGGCGACCGACGCGAGCGAGCGGGAGCTTGAGCAAAGCCTCCTGGAACACCTGAAGAACTTCTTCATCGAGTTGGGCCGGGGCTTCGCCTTCCTGGGCAGCCAGTATCACCTGGAGGTGGCTGGCGAGGACTACTACCTCGACCTCCTCTTCTACCACGTCCACTTGCGTTGCTTCGTGGTGATCGAGCTGAAGATCGAGGATTTCAAGCCGGAGTTCGCGGGCAAGATGAACTTCTACCTCTCGGCCGTCGACGACCAGCTCAACCGCGGCGAGCACAATCCGTCGATCGGCCTGATCCTCTGCAAGAGCCACAATCGGATCGTCGTCGAGTACGCACTACGCGACACGAACCGCCCTATGGGCGCGGCCACGTACCGGTTGCTGCCGAAGGAGATGAAGCGGAGCTTGCCGAGCCCTACCGAACTGAAGGGGGCGCTTCGCGGGAGCGTACGAATCAGTTTCCGGGCAACCGGGACTTTGTCCAACGCGGGGCGGAAAGCGTCCGATGTGGCCACCGAGCAAGGTCATCAAGAGGAGGCCGGCGGTTGATGGGGACATACCGGCTTCCTGAAGAGACACAAAGCCCTCTTTCTTCCTGACTCTTGCTCTTTCCCAAGAATGACAGACTCGAATCACAAGAAGTTGGCCGGTTCTCGTCATGCGGCGGAGTGGCCGCTCGACCCGGACATTGTCCTGCTCAACCACGGCTCGTTCGGGGCGTGCCCCCGGGCCGTGCTGGAGGCGCAACGGCAGTACCGGGATCGGATGGAGCGGAACCCGATCGGGTTCTTCATGCGCGAGCTGGAGCCGCTGTTGGAGGAGTCGCGTCGGGCCTTGGCCGGTCTGGTGCGGGCCGACGCAGAGGACCTGGCCTTCGTGCGCAACGTGACCGAGGGGGTCAACAGCGTGCTGCGGTCGCTGCGCCTGGAGCCGGGCGACGAGCTGCTGGTGACCGATCACGCGTACAACGCCTGCCGCAACGTGGTCGAGTACGTGGCCCGGCGCACGGGGGCCAAGGTGGTGACGGCCGCGGTGCCGCTGCCGATCCGCTCGGCCGGGGAGATCGTCGAGAGCGTGCTCGCGCCGGTGACGGAGCGGACGCGTCTGGCACTTCTGGATCACATCGCCAGCCCGACCGCCGTCGTCTTTCCCACCGAACGGCTCGTCGCCGAGCTGGACCGGCGGGGCGTCGACACCCTGGTCGACGGCGCCCACGCCCCGGGAATGATCCGATTGGATCTCGATCGCCTTGGGGCGGCGTACTACACGGGCAATTGCCACAAGTGGCTCTGCGCGCCCAAGGGGGCCGGGTTCCTCCACGTGCGTCGCGACCGGCAGGACGGCCTGCACCCGGCCGTGATCAGCCACGGGTACAACTCCGAGCGCTGCGACCGGCCGCGCCTGCACGAGGAGTTCGACTGGACGGGCACCGACGACCCCTCGGCGTGGCTCTGCGTCGCCGACGCGATCCGCTTTCTCGATCATCTCATCGACGGCGGGCTCGAAGCCCTGATGCAAAGAAACCACGAGCTGGCCCTCTGCGGACAGCGAATCCTCTGCGAACGCCTGGGGCTTACGCCGTCATGCCCCGACGAGATGCTCGGCTCGATGGCGGCCATCCGGCTGCCGGACGAGCCCGGCGGTCCGGCCCACCGCATCCATCCGCTGCGCGTCCACCCGCTGCAAACACAGCTCCAAGAGCAATCCGGCATCGAGGTGCCCATCTACAACTGGCCCGCCCCGCCGCGTCTCGTGCTGCGGATCTCCGCGCACGCGTACAACAGCGCGGGGCAGTACGAGCGTTTGGCGGAGGTGCTGGAGAGGCTGTTGAAAACCTCCTGACAGTCTTCGTATTCCCGGGTGCCACGGGCATCTTGCCCGTGCTCGGCCACACACTGGCGAGACGCCAGTGCCACCCGACTTCGTTGTGCGCGGGTCTCCCCGACCCCGCACAAGGCTCACCGCAGGTCTCCACCACCGGCAAGCGGGGGAGACCTTGCGGTCGTGCGAGTCGGCGAGGTCAGGAGACCTGCGCCGAGCTCGCCTCAGACGTCCTCCTCGATCACTCGCAGTCCGATGAGGGCGGCCAGATCCTTGACGCCTTGGCGGTAATCGCCCAGCGTCCCCGACCGATGCACGCCGTACTTGTCCGGGTAGACGTGCCGCTCGATCTTCTTCGCGTCCTTGACCTTGACGGCGAACTTGGTGCGGCACATCGTCTCGTTCCAGTGGGGCCGGTAGGGCGAAGGCACGTTGGTCAGCCCCATGGCTTGCGCCGTCGGATTCGCGATCGTGGTTCCCGTGTGAACGAGCACGTCCCCGGTCATGATGTCGATGCGCCAGATGGTGCCGGGCTCGTTCGGAGGGTAGAGGACGGAAGTGCAGGCGCCCACGCCGGGCTGGGAATGGGCGCGCACGGCTCGCTCGCGATGATCCACAATCACGTAGGGAATCCTCCGATCGTCCCCCCACGGGTTCCAGGGGCCGCCGCAGTGCATCATGTAGGACACGTTGTTGTACGTGTCGAGCATATAGTCGCCCATCATGCTCGGTCGGCCGAACGCGTACTGGGCCAGCATGTGCGTCAGCACCACGTCGACGTGTGCCTGGCAGCAACCGACCTGCCCGGCCTTCTGGAGCTCGGAATTCGCCATGCTCGGCCAGATCTTGTCCGCGGGCTTCGGATTCTTCACCAGCGCCCGCAAATGAAAGGCAATCGCCGTCGCGTCGTGCTTCTGCATCAGGAGCTTCATCGCCAGGTAGACTTTCGCCGAGCGGACGACCTCCGACTCCATGGTGTTCACCATCGCGGCCGCCTCGCGGATCCACATCTTGGCGATCTTGTTCGCCTCATCGCTCTCGTGATGCCAGAGATGATCGATCTCCGGCTCGGAGGCGACCTCGTCCAGCCCGATCTTCGTCAGCTTCGTCCCCAGGAGATCGATCAAGGTCTTCTGGTAGAGCTCGTTATAGCCGGGCGGATGCGACTTGGTCATGCACCCGTGATACACGTCCACGAACTGGTCATCCGTGCACACCAGGATGCGGTCGGTCTTCATCCGCGCGAGCGAGGAAATCAACCGGACCTTGGCGAACAGGTCCTGTTCCATCTGCTCCGACACCTTCGCCGACGCGCAGAAATGCCACCGGTCGATCGTCGTGGTGAGAATCTTCCCCCGTTCGGCGAACAGCGTGTACGGGATGTTCATGAAATCGTGGATGCTGTACACGACGAGGGTGGGCAGCCCCGTCTCCGTGAGCCCATAATGCCCCGGCGCTCCGAAAAGCAGCACGCCGTCGTAGCCCTGCTTGCGGAGATCCTGCATCTCGTTGAGGATCGACTCGAGTGCCCCGGGCTTCTTCAGGTCCCGCGGGACGAATTCGATGCCCGGACAGTTCTTTCCGAGCCGGGCGAGCAGGTCCGCGTCCGTCGTCGGGACCACCGAGGTGTCATCCGCGGACGGATTCGTATGCCCGAAAATGGTGAAAATCTTCGCCTTTGGCCGCGAGACTCCGGGCGGCTTCGGGGCGGCGTGGACGCGGCTCACGGCGACCGACGCACCCACCGCGCCCGCCGAGGCCTTGAGAAAATCACGACGCGAGAACTCGGACATGTTCTTGACCCCCTGCAATGCTGTTTTTCGGAAGGGATGGGAACAGAAGTATCGCATTCGGCGGTCCGTCTGTCGCCGGGCTACTTCCGCCGGAGCGTCTCCTCATGACGCAGCTCGCCGGTGGGGCTGAAGTGGCGACCGGTGAACAGGACGTCGTCGCCCTGCCGCTCGACGGTGCCGAGGAAGTACCCGCCGAGGATCTTCAGGTAGCGGTGCTGCGGCTTGCGCAGCTTCTCGCTGTACCCACCGGCGTGCTCGTTCGAGGCGGCGCCGGTGCCGAACTCCCACAGGCCGGTCTCCGGGTCGACCGAGACGTACTGCCAGTGGCGGTCGCCGTTGATGACGAACATCTCGTGCTCGGCGAGGAACTTCCGCAGCATGGCTCCCTCGTGGGCGAATACCTTGTTGGAATGGTTGTCGGATTTGCCCTTCTCGCGATCGGGGCCGACCACGGGCGTGGGGCTGATGAGGATCTTGACCGCGGCGTCCGACGCCTCGACCGTGCGCTGGAACCACGCCATCTGCCGCTTGCCCCAGATCGACTTGTCGGGGCCGTCGGGCATACGGTTCGGGCTGCGATAGTCGCGCCCCTCGACGAGCCACAACTGGAGATCCTTGCCCCACCGGATCGTCCGGTAGGTCAGCTCGCCCATCGGGTTCTCGTCGCGGAAGATTTTGAGCCCCTGGTCGAACGTCAGCTCGCCGGCCGACTGGCCGGGCCAGCAGTCGTTCCTGAGCGTGTCGTGGTCGTCCTTCATGAAGTAGCTGGAGACGAAGCGATGGAAGTTCCGCTGGTTGGGGTAGCGGTACATGCGGTGCCAGTGCGCCCGGGCCTCGTCGACCGTCTTGGCGGCGAACGGGTTGGGATGGTCGTAATAGACGACGTCGCCGGTGTGGACGAAGAAGTCGGGGGCGTGGTCGAGCATCGTCTTGTAAATCAGGTGGCCGCTCGCGCCGTCGTCCTGGGTGGTGAAGCCCTGGCAGGTGACCACGGCAAAGGTCACGTTGGCCGGCTCGCCGGGCTCGTACGCCGTCTTGAACGTGCCCTCGAGGGAGTTCGTGTTGCCTTCGGCTCGGGCCTCGAGGCGGAACTCGTAGGCCGTGCCCGGCTTCAACCCGGTGAGCGGGACCTGGCAGGCGTAATCGTCTTCCGGAGCGTTCGCGGCCCAATCGGTGACCACGGTCTGGTCTTCGGCACCCCGCGGCCAATAGGCGACGCGCACCTCGCCCTGCACGCCGGGGATGAAGAACGTCTCCGGATCGTAGTCCGGGGCCTTGCACAAGCGGGTCCATACGATGGCGGAGGTCTGGTGGACTTCGCCGACCTTGACGCCGTCGGCCAGAAAGGGCGGCTCGTCGGCCGACGCAGTGCTCGGCGACGCAGTGCTCAGCGACCACGATACGACCAACCACGACACGCACGCGATCTTCACGCCCAGGATGTTTCGACTCATGGGAGGCCTCCGAGAAAGGTGATTCACTCCAACAAGCACGGTTTTCTCTGGATTGTGGATTGCGCCGATCGCTGCCATGCTTTACGCCAATCGTTCCCATGCTTCGCGTGGGAACGCACGGCTCGGACGCTTCGCGTCCGCAGCACGCGACGGCTTCCGGTGCGGACGCAAGGCGTCCAATCGTGCGTTACGACGCGGAAGCATCGTAACGATGGTCTGTTCTGCGTTACGACGCGGAAGCATGCGCGACGCGACGGGACAAACACATTCTGCGCTTCACGGCCGCGGATCTCAAGGAGGTGTCCTGATTCGGCCTCGCCCCAAGCTGCAAGATCGCGCAGCACCCGCCCGTCTCGGCCAGTCGTAATGCCGCACGGCGATACTACTCGACCATGCCACGGAGCGAGGCGGCGCAGAGCCACAGGGGAAAGGTTCCTTCCCAGTGCGAGAGCGCCCTCGGCTCGGCGCTTTCCGCCTCACACTTCGGGGCAGCACGAGCGGCCCATCGGAAATGCAGATGCCGGAGGTTCGGCAAGAGACGTAGGAGGGGGCCAAGCACCCCCAGGAGCGGATGCCAATGAGCAGCGGAAGAAGCCGGGATCGGAGCGAAAGTCGTCGGGCGGCTGTGGCAAGGCTACGGCGTGAGGGCCGCCCACTTGGGCGCCGAGGATGGGGTTCAAGCACTTGGGCCCGAGGGGGCAGCGGCACGTGGTTCCCGATTTGGAGGCCGCTGAGATCCTGGAGCAGGTCGTCCACGCTCGCGGCTTTCGTCAGTTCCTGCTGCGAGGTCTGAAGAACGTTGGTGCGGAATGGAAGTTGCTCTGCCTCACGCATAATCCATTGAGAATCTGGCGCTACCAGTTTGCGCCCATCCAAAACTGACAAGCACGAACCGAAGACACGAGAAAAGAACGTTCCGTCAATGCTCGGACAGACTCCTAGCCAACCGGGACCACCTCACCCCGCTGCAGCCAAGGGAAACACAGTCCCTTGGCTGGTTGCCCGCGTGGCTCTTCTGGTCTTGCGCCGGGAGTAGCCGAATGCTCGTAAACGCATGCCGCAGAAGGGCTTGCGATCCGTGTGGGCCCCCCTGAAGTCGATCTGGTGCCGTCGGACCGTTGCCACTAGAATACGCCGCCCATCCTATAGCCCGGCGGAGGTGTCCTATGGCGACTGATACGCAGCGCAGTTGGCAACGCCCGGCTGTGAGTCCTGAGGGGGACCAGGCACGTCCAAGCGAGCCCGACGGGGAGCAAGCCGTCCCCAAGCGCCGGCGCCGATCGCCCTGGCGCTGGCTGGCCGGCGTGCTGGTGGTGCTCGTGGTGCTCGCCTGGCTCGCGCCGACGATCGTCGGTAACAGCCCGATCCTGAGCTGGATCGTCACGTCGATTGCCGCGGACCTCAAAGGGACGGTCACGGCTCGCTCCGCCTCGCTCTGGTGGTTCTCCGTGCCGAGGCTTCGCGGGATCGAGATCCGCGACGACCAGGGCGAATCCGTCCTGGAGATCGACGAGATCCGCAGCGACCGCTCCCTGCTCACGCTCCTCTGGGATTACTCCGACTTGGGTCAAATTCGGCTGGAGAGGCCCACGCTCAACGTCGTCTTGCGCAAAGACGGCAGCAACCTGGAGGACGTGCTGGCCTCGTATCTCGCCTCCACCGAAGAGCTGCCCGACACGGTCAGCCTCGGCGTCCAGATCGTCGACGGGAAGGTCTCGGTCCGCGACGCGGGCACCGGGCAGGCCTGGCAGATCGCCGCGTTCGCGCTTGCGCTGGCCAAACCGGCCGATCCGGCCAAGCCGATCGAGCTTCAGACCTCCGGGACCCTTTCCGACCCGCGCAGTCCGGGCCGTTTCTCCGTGAAGCTCAAGATGGACCAAAGCGGCGCCGCTGGCCCCGCTCCCCACGCCGCGACCGGATCCGCCCCTCCATCGACCGATCCCGGGCCGCGCGCCTCACGCGAGCTGGCGGTCAAGACCGAAGGCGTGCCGCTGGCGATGTTCCAGTCGCTTTTCGACCGGTTCGGGCTCCAGATGCGAACCGCCGGAGGGCTCTCGACCGACTTTCGCTGCCAATGGACCGGCGGAGCGGCCCCCGGCAAGATGGTCGTCCAGGGCACGGCGTCCGCCAGCCATCTCGTGTTGTCGGCGCCGTCGCTCCAGTCCGATCAAGTGGAGCTGGAACGCCTCCACGCCACGTGCAAGCTCGCCTGGCAGGGCGATCGCGTCGACGTGGATCGGCTCGTCGTCGAGTCCGACGCGGCCAACGCTTCCCTCACGGGCAGCTTGGACCTGTCGGAGGGCGAGACCGCCAACCTGCTCCGCCGGCTCCCCGCCCAGACGTTCGAGCTGAGCGGACGCGTCGACCTTGCCCGGCTGGCCGCCATGCTTCCCCGCACGCTCCGCATCCGCGAGGGGACGCAGGTGACCGGCGGCCAGTTGCAGGTGACGGCAGCCAGTCGGCGTGGGCCGGAAGGGATGAGCTGGGAAGGGAAGATCGAGGCGAGCGACTTGGCGGCCGAGAGCCAGGGTCGCCGGCTCGCCTGGCGCCGGCCCGTGCTGGTGAGCCTCAAAGCCCACGAAGGCCCCCAGGGCCCAATCGTCGAGACGCTTCGGTGTGACTCCGACTTCCTCACGCTCAACGCGGCCGGCAGGCCGGAGCAGTTGACCGCCTCGGCCACCTTCGACCTCGACCGATTGGCCGAGCAGTTGGGCGAGTTCGTCGATCTCGGCGCGGTTCGCCTGGCCGGCGACGGCTGGGCCCAGTTCCACTGGGAGCGGCCCGACGCCGGGGGTTTCCACACCGACGCCGAGCTCCAAGTCCGCAATCTCGCGCTGGCGATCCCCGATCGGCCGTCATGGACCGAAGAGACCCTGGTGGTCACCGTCTCGGCGAGCGGCCGCACCGACTTCACCGCCGATACACGCGTCGATGACGCCACGGTGGCGATCCAAGCCGGAGAGGACCGCCTGACGGCGCGACTGACGCAGCCGGTCTCGGGCGTCCGCGACGGCGGAGTCTGGCCGGTCGACGTCCGCTCCCGCGGAGAGCTCGCCCGATGGTCGCCGCGCATCAGCCCTTGGATCGCTCTGGGCGACTGGAACCTGGCCGGCTCCTGTGAGGTCGCGGCCCAGGGGACGGGCTCGGCGGATGCGATCCGGGTGGACCACGGACGGCTTGTGGTCGCGGAGTTGGCGATCGAAGGGCCGGGCCTGCACGTGCGCGAGCCCCAGGCCGAGCTGATCGTTGCCGGCAGTTGGAGCCGCGCCGCAGGCCGACTCAAGCTCAAGTCGGCCGCGTTGACTTCCCGCAGCCTGTCTGCCCAGGCCGAGGACTTCGTCTGTGCGTTCCCGGAGGCTGGCCCGCCGGAATTGCTGGGAACCGTCGCGTTTCGGGGAAGCCTGGACCGGCTCCGCGGGTGGACGCTCGATCCGGCCCAGCCGCCCGAGTGGCACGTTCTGGGCCAGTTCTCGGGCAAAGCGGAGCTGCGGCATTCGGGCGGCAAGACCGCGGCCCAGTTCGACACGACGATCAACGACCTGGTTGCCACGCACCCGTCGGGTCAGCAGTTCGACGAGTCGCAGATTCGCTTCTCCGGCCAAGGGACCTACGACGCCGTCGGCCGGCTCGTCCATCTCCAGCAGGCTCAGCTCAGCTCCGGCACCGTGGGGCTGCGCGCAGCCGGCGAGATCGCCCTGGAGGACGGGCAAACCGGCCTCCGGCTCGGCGGACAAGTCGACTACGACATGGAGAAGATCTCTGAACTATTGAGTGCATATACGGGAACGGAAGTCCGTTTCGCCGGGCAGGGGTCCGGCCCGATCACGTACCAAGGCACGCTCGCTCCGGACGGGGCCCAAGCCACGGCCGCCGTGCGCTGGACGCAGGGCCAAGTGTACGGCTTTTCGGTGGGGTCCGGGGAGCTTGCGGCCAGCCTTTCGGGCGGCGTGCTCCAGATCCAGCCCTTGGATTTGGCCGTAAGTGACGGCCGCGTGCGGCTTGCCTCCCAGGTGCGGCTTGCCCCCGAGCCGGCGGAGTTGCACGTCCAGCCGGGCCGCGTGGCCGAAGCTGTGCGGATCAACCGGCGGATGTGTGACGGCTTCCTTCAGTACATCGCCCCCGTGCTGGCCGGAGTGGCCACGGCGGAAGGGCGGTTTTCCATCGAGCTGGACGCATGCCGTATCCCGCTGGCCCACCCCGAGCAGGGCGAACTGGCAGGCCGGATGATCGTTCACTCGGTCGACGTCGGGCCCGGCCCGATGATCTACGAGCTGGCCGTCCTGTTGGGCCGCGCCGCCCCGGCGAAGCTCACCCGCGAGTCGGTCATCCCATTCCGCCTGGCCGGCGGCCGCGTCTATCACAGCGGTCTGGAGCTGGTGTTTCCCGACTTGACGATCCGCACGTACGGCTCGGTCGGCCTGGATCAATCGCTGGAGCTGATGGCCGAGATGCCGGTCCCACCCAAATGGCGGGGGAAAAACGAGCTGCTCGACTCGGCCTTGCGGGACCAGCTCATCCGCGTGCCGATCGGCGGCACGCTCAGCCAGCCGCGACTCGACCGCAAGACAATGGACCAGCTCAGCCAGCGGTTTCTGGAGAACGCCACGCGAAACGTGCTGCAAGACGGGCTCAACCGCGGCCTGCAACAGTTGTTTGGCCCGCAGCCGGGGCTAAGATAAAGGGCGGAACCGGGCGGGCCTTGCACCCGCCTCACCACAGGGCCCCAGGATACGGACTCTACGCTGCCCGAGCGGGTCTCGTGCCGGGAGACCTTGGCCCCGCAATCCGCGAAACGCCTACCATGAAGCTCGTTCTCCTCGGCACGACCGGATATCATCCCAACCAGCGGCGACACACCCCCTGCATCTTGCTCCCCGAATGCGGGATCATGCTCGATGCGGGCACGGCGACCTTTCGCGCCGCGGAGTATCTCCAGACCTCGGAGCTGACCATCTTCCTCACCCACGCCCACCTGGACCACGTGGTCGGGCTGACGTACCTGTTCAACGTCATCCGGGCGCATCCCCTGGATCGGATTGTCGTCCGCGCAAAGGCGGAGTACCTGGCGGCGATCGACGAGCACCTCTTCTCCGACGCGCTCTTTCCCAAGAAGCCCCCGATGGAGTTTCGGCCTCTCGGCGACCGAGAGGAAGAGTTGCCCTCCGAGGGCCGACTGACCCATTTTTCCCTGGAGCACCCGGGCGGGGCGATCGGCTATCGGCTCGATTGGCCCGGCCACTCGATGGCCTACGTGACCGACACCACGGCCGACGTCGACGCCGATTACGTCCGGCGGATCCGCGGCGTGGACCTCCTCGTCCACGAGTGCTACTTCTCCGACGCCCATGCCGACTGGGCCCGACGGACCGGCCATAGTTGGACCACGTCGGTGGCCCAAGTCGCGCGCCAGGCCGGCGTGGGCCGCCTCGTCCTGACCCACCTCGACCCCCTGTCCACCGACCACGACCCGATCGGCCTGGAAGTCGCCCGCGACATCTTCCCCAAAACGGAGGTCGGGGAGGACCTGATGGAGCTGGAGTTCTAAGTGGCTATCCGGAAAGCGCCAGCGTCAGGTCCCCTCTCCCTGTGGGAGAGGGTTAGGGTGAGGGGTTTTGTAGGGGAAGTCGCCTTCCGAGTTTCTGTCGTTTCACCATTTTGCCCTCACCCCGACCCTCTCCCAGAGGG
>DATKZH010000704.1:0-50258 GCA_035528065.1 Thermoguttaceae bacterium
TGGGGGACGTCCGTCAGCAGGAGCGGGAGACCTCGGACCGTACAGGCCAGAAGCCCTACGGTTGCCATGCCCACCAGTCCCGCCATCGCGGGCTGCACGGCCCGGCCCGTTTGCCGCCCGCGATAGACGACGGCGCCCACGACCAGCGCCAGTGCAAGCCAGCCGAGCCACGAGCCCGCAGCGATTGTCCAACCGTGCCGGGAGACGGGATACAGGGCCAACGCCAGCACGGCCGGGAGCCAGACCAGCCCGAAGGCCGTCGTGCCGATGCCGAGCTGCACGCTCATCAGCGTTCGGGCCGAGCTGGGCACAGGGCCATCGCCCCACACATTGGCCCAGCGTCGCCCGATCATCCAGGCGATGGCCCAAACGGCCGCGGTCGCCGCCACCAGCTCGAGCACGGTGACCACGTCGGCGGTATGAATCGCCTTCCCGGCCGTGGCAATGCTCAGCAGGTAAGCGAGCACCACGGTCATCTTGGCGACCAGGCCGGCGGAGAACGCGTACGCAGCCGATGCCTCGCGCAACGCGAAACCGACCAGACAGACCATCACCACCACGAGGGGCACCAGATACGAGACCTCCGGCCCGATCGCCGAGAAGAAGCTACCCTGAGCGGGACCGGAAGGCGCGACGCCGGCCAGTTGCAGCAGCGCGGCCGCGACCGTCAGCAGCACGATGGGCCCGGCCGTGGTCGCCAGGAGCACCGTCCGGCCAACCGACGGGCCGTTTGGGCCCACCTCGACCACTGCGCCCAGCCTCCGGCACCACCCCAAAACGCGCTGCCGCTGCCAAATGGCCGCCGAGCCGGCGACGAGCCCCACCGCCAGCCCCCAGCGAAGCGCCGAGGCGGTGGCCTGCTGGACCGCAAACGGCCCGGCCACCAGACACGGCACCGTGGCCGCCAGCAACAGGCCGGCGGCCAGCCCGTCTTCACGCCATCGATGCCACAGCCCGACCAGTAGCGCCGCGGCCAGCACCGCAACCAGCAGCCACGCCGTCGGGCCGAAGGCCTGAAGCTGCGAAGCGATCGCGGCCGGGCCGCCGGGCACGGACGTCAGCTCCTCAAGACAGCCCGGCACCAATTGTCCCGCAACCAGGAGCAACTGAATGCCGACCACCGCGTGCCCGACGATCCGGTCGACCGTGGGCCAGCCGGGGTCCAAGAGCCGCCCTGCGACGGCGTTGCGGCGGAGCAGGATGCGCGCGCCCGCCCACGCCAAGGTCAACAGCCCCAATCCGATCCCGTACGTCTGGAGGGTCCGCGGATCGAGCAGGTCGACCCGGGCACGGAAGCCCCAAGGATGATTCTCCAGCCACGCGGTCGTCGCCACCAGGACGGCCAGCGTCAGCACGGCCTGGCCGCCGGCCATCATCGCCGGCCAGCGGTTCGTCCAGGCGATCACCAGCCAGATGCCCCCGAGCCAGAACAGGCACGCGGCCAGCGAGAGGGTCTCCTGCCACGAGACCAGCGCGAGCACCGGAATGGCCAGCGAGGAAGACAACAGGGCGGTCTGGCCCAACGGCTTGATGAACACGCGGCGGACGTCGTCGACCAACTGCCCCGGACCCCGCCCTCGCGTCCACACGTCCAACAGCACGCTTGCCAGCACGGCCAGCGTGGCGTGGGCCAGGAGGGCCGCCAGCCACGGCTGATCGAGGTGGCCCGTGTAGTTGGCGACCAGCGCGTGCACCAGCCCGACCAGGACGACCATCGAGCCGATCCAGGTCCGCGCTACCGAGCGATAACCCCAAGCGACCAGCAGATAGAAGGCCGCGGCATAGAGGCCGGTCACCACGGGGGTGGGCGACGCGTGGACCTTGCCCGGCTCCGCCAAGGCCGTGCCCACCCCGATCAGCAGGCCCACCGGCGCGAGGACCTCGGCCACGTGCAGAAGCGGGACGCGGTAGGCGTCGATGAGCTTATTCCGGTCCGACGTTGCCCCCGGTCTGTTCCACGCAACGCCCGGCTCGTGGTCCGACAGTCGGTAGAGCAGCGCCGCCGCCAGCCCCATCACGAACGTCTCCAGCAGGAGGATCGTGGCCCAAACCGGCTGCACGGCCGGCTGTAACATCCGCGTTTGCCACCACAATCCCCAAACCGTGGCCCCGACCAGCAGTCCCAGCCCAAAGTAGGTCAGCAGCGGCTTTCGGAACCGGGCATTGAGAAGCAGGCTGCCGAGGCCGTAGACGCCGTAGACGCCCATGGCAAGCGGGGCGTCGGCACCGCGTCCGACGAGCGTGTGGGCGGTAACCACCACAAGGCTCGCCAGCGCCACGGCCACCGAACCGCCCGCGTATTGCTCGGCGTGGCGGCGATACTTCGCCCGGCCGAGCAGCTCGGCGACCAAGCCCAGAAGCGCGAACAGCCCGACCAGCGCCGCCCCGCTCTCGGCGCTTGTGGCCCGCCGGAGCATCTCCCGGCCGGCGTCTTCGCCGACCACCCACGGCAGGTCGCAAAACGCCACGTGATATCCGGTCAGATAGACCAAGGCGGCCGAGGCGATCGCCCCCGCATGGGCGACCGGGAACCGATATCGAAAGGCCACCAGCACCAGCGCCGCCGCGTTGAGCCCGCCCACGGCCATCACGGCGAGCGGCTGCGGCCAGGCCATCCCCACGGCAACGAGCATGGCGACCGCGCCGACCAGGGCGATCATCGTCCCGGCGGCGCGATACGCCCCCAGCGCCGCGTCATGGCTTGTGCCGCGGACGACGGCCAGTCCGGCGGCCAGGACCGGGATCGCGGCCAAGGCGAGCAGCACCGAAAAACAATCGAGCGTCAGGGGGACGCGGTCGGCTTCGACCCCGCGTGTGATCAGCATTCCGAGCGCGGCGGCCAGGGCGAACGCCGTCGTGCCCACCAGCGAGAAGATCTGACCCGCGCGGCCGGGATCGAGACGCGCCCGATCCGGAAGCCGATAGAGAAGCCCGCCGACCGCCGCTGCGAAGACGGCCACCGGCAACACGCCGGCGCCGAGGAACACGCGGCCGTCGGACTCGACGCCCGTCAGTCGGGCCAACACGAGCACCAGCGCCGAGTTGCCCACGACCCCCGCGGTCTGAAGCCATCGCGCGCGGGGCACCAGCACGCCGCCCGCCAACGCCACCAGCCCGACGAAGATGCCCGCGGAGACCGCCTCCCACGCCACGTTCACCAGCGTCCAGTCGTTCTGCGAGAGACTCGCCATGGCCAGGAAGTTCAAGGGCACCAGCAGCGTGCCGATCACCAGCAGCCCTCGACCGGTGGCTTCCAGCTTCCAGCGCCAGTAGGCAAAAAGCCCCGCACCGAAAACAGCGGACGAGTACGTCACGAAGACGAGAAACTTGAACACCGGCACGTCGGCCAGCGTATCCCAGAGACTGATCACCAGGGCCACCGACGCGCCAACCATCAACAGCCCGCCGACCAGCACGCCGACCAGCTCGGCCCAGCGGATGTTCCGCTCTTCGAGGAATCCGGTGAGCACGTCGGTCCATAACTTGCGCGGCGGCTTCGTCGGAGCGGGCGGAGCGGGCTTGGGAGAAAGCGGCCGTTGCGGCTTCCGCGTCGCGGGCTCGGTCGCCGCCGGCACGCTCGGGCGCACCGGCGGTTGCTGCGCTGCGCTCGCTGGGGAAGTCGCTTTGGGGGACGGCTTGCGCGCGGCCGGGTCGTCGACCAGCTCGGCCGTGATGACTTCTTCCGGTGCGTCCGGCGTCGACGGCTTCCGGCCGGCGCCCCGGGCCTCAGACGCGGCCGCAGCGGGGAGGCCGGCCGGCCCCGAGGGCGGGCCCAGCAGCCGGCTTCGATGCTCCTGCGTCTTCGCCAGCAGGCTCTTGGCATCATCCGCCCCCAGAATTTCTGCCTCCACGAACCGCTTCACCTGGCGTTTGAGCCCTTCCAGATCGGCCAGCTCGGCGGCCAGGGGGCTCCGAAGGTCCCGTCCGCACCACTGGCAGCGATCCTGCCTCCGAGGCGTCGATCGCAGGCAGAACGGACAGCGACGCCGATCCTCACGCCCCGCCGAGCCCCCAGACAGCGTACGCACGAGCCACGCCAGCGTGATCCAGATCCCGTGGCCAATGAGTGTGATGATCGCAAGCGCGATGAATAGAAAGAAGAGGGCTTGCCACACGACTGGGCCTCCTTTCGGGGCCGGCCTTCCGGCAGGGCCTGGGGCACGGCGGTTTCGGCCCGCCTCGTCTGCTATTCTAGGCTCCGCGGCGCCTGGGATATAACGGCTTGACGGCAAATTAGGGCCCAACCACCTGAAGACTACGCTACGCAACACCCGGGGCACCAACCACGGCGGCTGGGCGTTTGCCTTCAAGGCCACCGCGCCCGACGGCACCGTGCTGTCGCCGAAGGCGGAGTAGCGTGATCTCTTCTGTGACGTATTCCTCTCCCGTTGCGTGCATCATGCGTTCCGTACGTAATACGACTGGCGGACGGGTAACACCGCCGTGCCACCTTCCCGGTTCGTACATCGAGGGCCAATTCCCTTGACAACCCGCCCTTCCCCTCGCTAGCATGGTCCTATCCGGCCGGCCCTGGCTCGCCGGCCGCTCCCCTACCCGGGCTACTTGCCTCTACGTTGCCAATAAGGAGGGACGACAGTATGGCCGACCATCGTGTGACGCGTCGCGATTTCGTCAAGGCGGGGGCCGTCACGGCCGCCGGTGTGGTTGCGGGAACGCACACTGTCTATGCGGGCAATCCCACGGACGAGAAGACCGACAAGATCCTCAACTACAACGAGCAGATGGAGTACCGCCGCGCCGGGAAGACGAACCTGATGGTCTCGGCCGTCTGCCTGGGCGGGCACTGGAAGCGGGTCGACAAGGTCGTTCCCGGGCTGTTCCAGGGCCAGAGCTGGCTCAGCGCCGACCTGGAGAGCGACGCCTTCGAGAAGAACCGCTACGACGTGGTCACCCGGTGCATCGAACGAGGCATCAACTACATCGACGCCTGCACCATGCAGGAAGTCATCATGTACGCCAAGGCCCTCAAAGGCCGCCGCGACAGGATGTATCTCGGATTCTCCTGGTACCAGAAGGAAATGCGCGGCCTGAGCAGCGAATGGACCAAGGCGAAGAAGGCCGGCGAGCCGAAGCCGCCGGGTTGGATCACCCAGAAGCTCAAGGAAGCCATCGACGAAGGCTTCAAGGAAACCGGGCTCGACTACGTCGACGTCTGGCGGATCACCTGCCACGAGCAGAGCGGGCGCCATGAAGACGCCGAAATGGAGGAAATGTGCGAAGCCCTGGCCTGGGCCAAGAAGACGGGTCGCGCCCGCTTCACCGGCATCTCTTCCCACGACCGCCCTCACATCAAGAAGTGGATCCAGCAGGCGCCCGAGGAGCTCGACGTCATCGTGACGCCTTACTCCGCCAAGACCAGGATGGCCGGCGTCGAGAAGATCGGCGCGGCGGAGGAGGGCAACTCGGCCGGCTATATCGGAAAGATGGAAGACGGCTCGTGGGAAAACAGCCTTTGGTACGCCATCGAGAAGTGCGACGTGGCCTGGTTCGGCATCAAGCCCTTCACCAGCGGGTCGCTCTTCAAGGGCGATAGCTCGCCGGGCAATCCCGACCAGGAAGAGGACAGCAAGATCGCCCGCCTCACCATTCGCGCCATCTTGACGAACCCGGTGATCACGGCCCCGATCCCCGGCATGATCACCCCCGAGCAGGTCGACAACGTCGCCGTGGCCGTGCTCCAGCGCCGCGCGCTGGACGTGCAGGAGCAGGCGGAGCTGGACGCCGCCACCGAACGGGCCTTTGCCAACTTGCCGCACCACTACCAGTGGTTGAAGGACTGGGACTACGTGTGAGCCGGCGGCGCCGTTGCAGGCCGCTCCAATCCGTTGTTGGCCTGGTTGTGAGCCGGACGCGTCGCGGCTGGAGGTGCAACGACCGGCCTTCGGCCGCGCTCGTCCCGGCTGGTCCGGGCGAAGGGTGCTACGGGACTGAACGATGAAGCATGCAGCCTGGCTCGTATCGTTGGTTGGCTTGGCCGTTTTTGCCTTGGTATACGTCGCTGATTTCTCTCGCGACGACGCCCGGGCGGTCGCCGCGCCGCCCCTGTCGCTCGACGGCCTTCTCGACGAGAAGCTCCCCGAGGCCCCGAAAGAGAAAGAGAAGCTCAAGGTCGACAACTTCGCCTGCTACGTCTGCCACGGCAACTACGACGGGGAGGAGCTGGTCGTTTCACACGGCAAGGAAGGGACGGGGTGCATCGACTGCCACGGCAAGTCGTACGCGCATCGCAACGACGAGGACAACGTCACGCCTCCCGACAAGATGTACCCCCTGGACGCGGTCGACAAGATGTGCGCCGACTGCCACGACGAACACATCGCCTCCGCCCGCAAGGTGATCGAGCGGTGGCAGGAGCGTTGCCCGGAAAAAGCCGATCCCAAAGGAATCGTCTGCACCGACTGCCATTATCAGCATCGCCTCCAGCGCCGCACGGTCGTGTGGAACAAGAAGACCGGCGAAGTGATCCTCCGCGAGAAGAAGAAGGAAGAGACGACGAAGGCGCCCGCCGCGGAGGCAAGCAAGACGGGCGGGTAGTCCGTGGCGTGCATATGGCCCGTTCCAGGAAAACTGCAACCAGCGCCGGTAGTCCACACTAACCCGAAGCGCAAGCGAGGACCGGCGTTTTCGCGTGTTTGTCCCTCGCTGGCGCTTCGGGTTAGTGTCGCAGTCTTTCTGGAACGGGCGATACCGTCGGGTCGTAGCCCAGGCATCTTGCCCGTGTCCCCATCGCAACGGGCCGGAAGCCCGTGCGCGGGCTCGCGAATGGTCCGGGCAAGGCAGACGTAGACAACACGCCCCGCGGCTCTGCCCGAACGCCCCGGCCCACGACTCTACCCCAACGCCGCCATAAGGACCAAGACGATGCGCGTCGCCTGCCTGGTCGATACCACGCGATGCATCGGATGCCGGAGCTGCCAGGTGGCGTGCAAGCAGTCGAACGGGCTGGAAGGCGAGCGGACGAAGTTCTCCGCCTCGCCGGGCGGATATCAGAATCCGCCCCGCTTCTCGCCGCGCACGTTCACCTACGTCAGCTACCACGAGCTGGACGACGCCGACGGACGGACGGTCTGGGCCTTCGTCAAGCACCAGTGCATGCACTGCAAGGACATGTACTGCGCCTACGTCTGCGGGCCGCAGGTCTACTCCCGGACGCCGACCGGCGTGGTCGCCTACCAGGCCGACTACTGCATCGGCTGCGCCGCCTGCGTCGACGCTTGCCCCTTCGGCGTGCCCGCGATCGACTATTGGAATCTGGCCGCGCCGCAGGTCCGCAAGTGCAGCTTCTGCCTGGAGCGTCAGGGGGCGAAGATCGACGAGGCGGAGTTGGACGGCGAGCCGCTTTCCGCCCCGGCGCTGGAGCGTCATAAGGAAAGCTTTCACACCCCCGCCTGCGCCAAGGCCTGCCCCACCGACGCCCTCCAGTTCGGCGATCGCGACGAGCTCTTGGCCGAGGCCAAGCGACGCATCGCCGCCCAGCCCGATCGGTACGTCGACCACGTCTACGGAGAGACCGAAGCCGGGGGCACCGGCTGGCTCTACCTCGCCCGGGTCCCGTTTGGAGAGCTCGGTTTCCCCACCACGTTCGAGAACCTGGACGCCTACCAGAAGGTCAAGGTGGGCTGAACGGGCCGAGGTCGCTCCCGGGGCGAGCCCACCCCCCTCCAGTCCGGGGCGAGTCGCGGGCTTTCTCGGGCAGCGAGTAGGGTGCGTGAAACGACCCCTTTCAAGCTGTCATTGATAGCTGCACGAATCCCACGTTTTTCGGGGCTTTCGAGCGAGTCGCGTCCATCTGTGCTCGTTTCGACATCAACCGGTGGCGTGTGCGACTCGCGCAGTCGGCGCCGGTCGTCTCTGCACGAATTGGAAAAGTGCCTGAAAACCCGGCTACTTGCGCCTCCCAGCCTTTGTTGACAACCCAGATTAACGTGAAAACGCTAGCAGTGACAGCTTGAAAGGGGTAGTTTCACGTACCCTACTTTCCTATGTCAGGAAGGTTGCGATTGCTGAGGCCGCACCCGCGCACAATAGAGCGAATGGAATGCAGCATCCCAGCGCTTTGCCCACCTTTCGCTGCCGGCCAGAGCGTGTGAGCGGAACCCCAAGTTTGCGGGAAAGTTTGCCCTTGGCGGCGGACAATCCGCTTGCCCTTTTCCACGACCATGAAAACCCGAACTTCTTGCTGCGGCGTCCCATTGCGATCTCCTTGCACGATGACATGGAGTTGGACACATGACTATTCGGTCCCGCCGTTTGATTCATTATCCTCCATTTCACGTGCTCTTGAAAGTGCCGATGCCACGAGCCCTGCGGGCACGGAAATGATGCCCAGACCGGTGGCGAGGACAAAGAACGTGAAAATCTTTCCGCCAGTTGTTACGGGATAGACATCGCCGTACCCGACGGTTGTCAGCGTACAGACGGACCACCAGAGGCTGTGAAATACAGACGAGAATACCTCCGGCTGCGCTTCGTTCTCGAAGTAGTAAATACCAACAGCGGAAAGGAATAGAAGTAGAGCTGCTACGAGGCCGAAGAGGACGATTTCTTCTTTTGCGATGAGCAATGCCCGATGAAATCGTCGAATGGCGCGACTGTACCTGACGACTTTGAGCGCCCGAAATAAGCGAAATAGCCGTGTGGCACGAATTGATCGCAGGTCGACGCCCGCGGACACGTAGAACGGCAAAATGGCGAGAAGATCGACCAAGCCGAAGAAACTGAAGATGAAGGAGAGTTTTCGGTCAGCGACGTACACGCGAAGGAGATATTCCACCGTGAAGACGAGCACCGTGAATACTTCGACGTAGCGGAGGAGACGGCGTACCGGCTCCGGGAGATCGGGCAGCGTCTCGATGGAAAACGTGATGAGCGAAACGACGATGAGAAACTGGATGGTTAGGTCAAAGACTCGGCCCCATCTGGTGTCGTTTTGCTCAACGATGCCTTTGAGCGTTGCCATTTCGCGTTGCGTTCTCCGAGCCGGGAGACCTTGGCCGAATAACTTGGTCTTAACAAGACCTCTGATAAAACCTGTAGCAGGCACATTTGCGTGTTAGCGCGGGTGGAATCGTGGGTCAACTCCCATCCTAGCACGCAGTTGCGCCCCTGCCACCCGCTAGCTTGCGTGTTATCGCGTTTCTGGATATCCCTCCGGGCGGGTGGCACTGGCGTCTCGCCAGTGCTCAGCCTTAGTCCACCTGCATCCGGGAATGTAGCGGATGGCCGACCGCTTGACAATAAGCCGGGCTATCCCCACCGGATGGAAGGCAGCACGGAGCCGGCGCGTGCTTGTGCCCGGTCCCAGGGGACGCCTGGGGACGCGGGACCGTGGCAGGCTCCGCAGTCCCCCCAGCTTTTCTGACGGTCGCTTGCGTCGGATTCGTTGTTGGGGACAAGGCGGAGCCTTGTGTTAGTGCGTTCCCAGGCGGAGCCTGGGAACGAGGGTGTGGTTGCGCAGCGAGCTTCGTCCCGTCGCGTCGTGCCCCCTCGTGGCCGGGGCGCGTTGCGGGCTTTGTTGGACAGGGCCAGCTTTGTCGTCGGCCCGATGTCGGCTCCTATGAGGGGTGCTACCCCCACCAGTTACCGTGAACGCACTTCGCTTGTTGCGGCGTGACGGCCCAATTAACCGTGCGCGCAAGTGCGCTGGGGCCCGAGGGGTAGTGCGCTGGGGTTCCATGGTGAATGCGCTGGGGTTCCATGGTAGGTGCTACAGGGTCACAGGCCACCTGCGCGCACGCCATGTCCCGGGGAAAACGCCCTTTTTGGACGAGGTCACTCCTGCAAGCCCCGGGTACGAAAGCACTTGCAGGTTTTGGCCGGACCAAGAAAAACCGCCCAACAAATGTTCTCGACGCAACGCGTTGCCAGGCATGGACTTAGGGCTTTTGATGGGCGGCATTGTTGGACACTTGGACGGGCTGTTTCAGGGGCTTCCGGGCGTGCCGGTTCTCGCCTAACGTGTTCGAGCATACCATGTTAGCGCCGAGCCGCAAGGCATTTTTCGGCCGCCCCCGTGTGCTTCCAACTTTTCCCGGCCCCGGGGCCGAATCGGCCGGTCTCGCCGGGCAAAGGCCGCGCGGGCGTGCCCCCCCCTTTGGACCGCGACTCAGCAACAGGGCACGAGATAGCCCGTGGGGTTGCGATTGCCGCCACGGTCCGCCAACATGGGATCCCATCAGGGGAGCACGCGATCAGAAAAGGAGCACCAGAGATGGAAGGACGACACGCGTCGGCCGTGTGGATCGGCCGCCTCACGGCCTTGCTGGCGACCGCCCTGTTGGTGGTCGTCTCACCGCGCACGGGCAATGCGGAATCGCTCGCGCCCGCGGCGGAGACGGTGACGGTCCAGTTCTTGGAGACCGACGAGGTCGCGGCCAACCCCGGCAAGGGCTGGATGACCTCGCAGCGACTGCCCGGGCGCACGCCGCGCTTGCCATGCTCGATCGCCTACTTCCGCGTGAACTGGGGCGATATCGAGCCGATCGAGGGCCGCCCGAAGTGGGAGGTGATCGACGAGTCGATCGCGGCCTGGGAGGAGCACGAGGTGCGGATCGCCTTCCGCATCATGACGGCCAACGCCCACACGCGCGACTACTACTGCTCGCCCAAGTGGCTCTTCGACGCCGGGTGCGGGTCGTACGAGTACATGCGGGGCGGGACCGATACGATGTCGGGCGGCGAGCGGATCACGCGGATCGAGCCCGACTACGCCGACCCCCTGTTCCTCCAGAAGCACGGCGACTTCATCGCGGCGCTGGCCCGGCGCTACGACGGGCACCCGCGGATCGAGTTCCTCGATATCGGCTCGTACGGCATCTGGGGCGAATGGCACACGCCGAACGGCAAGCCCTGGGAGGTCCGCCGGCAGATCATCGACATGTATCTGGACGGCTTTCGCAAGACGGCCCTGGTGCAGATGTCCGACGACGCCGAGGCCCTGGCCTACTCGATCGCCCACGGGGCGGGCTTCCGCCGCGACGGCGTCGGCTCCCCCTGGCACGAGAAGACCTGGATCGGCTCGGAGAAGTACGCGGGCGTGGCCGGGTTTGCCGACCAGTGGCAGCGGGCCCCGGTCGTGTTCGAGTGGTTCGGGCCGTACGACTTCCTCAAGCGGCGCGAGTGGTCGTTCGACCGGGCGGTCGAGTTCATCCTCGCCAACCACGCCACGTACATCAACGACAACCTCGGCCCCGTGCCCGACGAAGAGCTGCCCAAGCTCCACGAGCTCGCCCGGCGGTCGGGCTACCGCTTCGTGCTCCGCGAGGTCTCGCACGCGGCCACGGTCTCGCCGGGAGGGGGCCTCGCGGTCGAGATGAAGTGGTCGAACGTCGGCGTGGGCAAGCTCTACCGACGGCACCCGCTCGTGCTCTATCTCGTCGATGCCGACGGCAACCTCGTGGCCGGCCAAGAGCAGCCGCACGTTGATCCGACCACCTGGCTCCCCGGCGACCACGACGTCGCCGGCCGGATCGACGTGCCCGAGTCGGTCACCCCCGGCAAGTACACGCTCGCCGTCGCCCTCCTCGACCCCGACACGCAGAAGCCGGCCATCCGCCTACCCATCGACGCCCCGCAGCAGAACCGGGTCCATCACGTAAGCCGGGTGAGCTTGCAGTAGCGGGCGAGACTTGCGACAATCAACCCAGATACGCCCATGGTCGTCAGAGGCGGATCGTCCACTCGCCACTCGCCACTCACATCCATGGACCAATCCGACCTCGATCGCTGGCACATGCAGCGTGCTTTGGAACTGGCCGCGCGGGGTCAGGGCTACGTCGAGCCGAACCCGATGGTCGGGTGTGTGGTGGTGCGGGGGGCGGAGATCATCGGGGAGGGCTGGCATCGACGGTTCGGGGAGGCGCATGCCGAGGTCGAGGCGGTTGGGATCGCTGGACGCCGGGCCGCCGGGGCGACGATGGTCGTGACGTTGGAGCCCTGCTGCCACCAGGGGAAGACGCCGCCGTGCACCCGGGCGATCATCGCCGCGGGCGTGGGCCGGGTGGTGGCGGCCCAGCGGGACCCGTTTCCGGAAGTCGCCGGCCGGGGAATCGCGGAGCTGGAGGCGGCGGGGATTGCGGTGGAGGTGGGGATTCTGGAGGCGGAGGCCCGACGGCTCAACGGGCCGTACCTGAAGCTTCTGTCCACCGGTCGGCCATGGGTCGTGGCCAAGTGGGCGATGACGCTGGACGGGGAGGTCGCCACCCGGACCGGCTCCAGCCGGTGGATCTCCGGCGATGCGTCGCGCGAGATCGCCCACACGCTCCGCGGCCGGGTCGACGCGGTCCTCGTCGGCCGCAACACGGCCCAACGGGACGACCCGCTCCTGACCGCCCGACCGCCGGGCCCCCGAACCGCGCTCCGCGTGGTGGTCGACACGCGGGCGTCGCTCTCCTCGCGAAGTCAACTCGTGCGTACGGCCCGAGAGGTCCCGGTGCTCGTGGCCGTCGGCCCGGAGTCGGCGAAAGCGGATCGGAGACGCCTGGCGGAGGCCGGGTGTGAAGTGCTGGTCTGCGAAGGCGAGAGTCACGCCGCCCGGCTGGACGGACTGCTCTCCGAACTGGGCCGGCGTCGGATGACGAACGTGCTGGTCGAAGGCGGGGGCCGGCTCCTGGGGAGCCTGTTGGACGCCGGGGCGATCGACGAAGTGCACGTGTTCCTCGCCCCAAAGCTCGTCGGCGGCAGCTTGGCCGTAAGCCCGATCGCGGGCGAAGGGATCGACGAGATGTCGCACGCCCTCATACTCGACACGCCCGAAGTGCAGCAGGTCGACTCCGACGTGTACGTGCACGGGCCGGTGCGTCGGGAGTGAGGTGTTTCGGGAAGCCTCTCGCAAAGGCGTGAAGGCGCAAAGCAGCGCTCCGGAGGACGGGGTGAGGCGTCCGTCCGCCCACGAGGTGCTCACGGGTCGGGAGGACGCGCCGAGCGGTCGTCGAGTCCGGGGGGATCTCGACGAGAAGCACGGCGGGCGGTTGGGGGCTACTCTTTCGCTTCGGGCTCTTCTTCCTCTGCGTCGGCTTGCCCTGCGCCGGCGTTGGCGGCTCCCAGGGCCTTGGCGATTTCCTGGGCGGCTTTGGCGCCCTCGCCTTGGGCGGCTTCGGCGGCCTTGCTCGCCGCTTCGGCCGCTTTCTCGGCTTGCTCTCTGGCGGCCGCGGCTTTGGCGACTTCGGCTTGGGCGGCCTGGACCGCGGTGGTGACTTGGGCGACGCCCTTGATCACGTCCTGCTTGACCGTGGCGACCGCCTTCTGGGCCTCATCCTTGGCGGCCACCGCCCGATCGGCGTCCTGCTTGCAGGTCTGCATCGCCTTCTCGGCGGCTTGGCGTGCCGCCTGGGCTTTGGCGGCTTCCTGCTCGACGGCCTGGAGGGCCTTCTCGGCTTGGGCCAGCGCGGCCTTGAGCTTTTGGGCCTGGGCCTTGGCCACGGCGGCCGCGTCCTCGGCGGCCTTCTTGGCGGCCATGGCCTGGTCAATCTGTGCCTTGACCGTCTGGGCGGTGCTCTCCACCTCGGCCCTGGCGGCTTCGGCCTTCGCGCCTTCGGCCTGAACCGTCTCGAGGATCTGCTCGGCCGCTTCCTTGGCTTCCTCGGCCTTCTCCATCGCCGATTGGGCCTGGTAGATCCCGGCCCTCAGGTACGGCCGCCAACGAAGCGGGCGGCACCCGCCTGCGCTGGCCAAGTCGGCGGTGTTGATGAGAACCAGCATGACGACCACAATCAGACATTTCGCTGCTCGTGCCATTTGGACAATCCTCCCTCGGTGAGCGTGAACCTGTGCGCCGGTGAGTCGTCCGGCGCTCTCAGGCGGCCGCGGCTGTCGATGGCGCGTCACGCCGGCGACGCCACGCAGAGGCAGCCCATGCCGCCGGTAGCTTCCACCCGATACCCAACGATAAGATATTACTAGCAAGCGACGTGAAAATCATCCGTTTCCGCCGGGAAGCGGCAAGGAATCGCCACCTTGCTCCCCGGCGCGACGGCCCGCGCGAGGGGGGCTGACCGCCGCACGAGGGGCGCCTTGGGCCGTTGTCGGGCCTCGCATTGTCCGGAAAGTGCGGATCGTAGGGCGCTGGAGACACGCGGTGGGTGGCACGGGCATCTTGCCCGTGCTTTCGTGGACGCACTGGCGAGACGCCAGTGCCACCCAACTCACGAGGGAAGGATTGACTGACCACCAGCACGGGAGTTGTGGCGGTTCGGGCCGGCCGCACGGGCTGGGGCTCGGCCCGAGGCGTCCAACCCACGACCATCCATGCCGGGGTACCCATGAAGATCACGAAGCTCACCACGCGGCTCGTCGGGCTGGGGTTTCGCAACGCGATCTGCGTCGAGCTCCACACCGACGAGGGACTGGTCGGACTGGGCGAGACCGTGCTCAAACGCCGCAGCAAGACCGTCGAGCAGAACCTCCGGGAGCTGTCGCGCGACCTGGTCGGACGCGACCCCCTGGGCCCGGAATCGCACAACGAGCGGATGTACCGCGACAGCTTCTGGGTCGGCGGCCCGCTGCACGCCAGCGCGATGAGCGCGGTCGACGCCGCCTTGTGGGACATCCAGGGCAAGGCGCTCGGCGCGCCCGTGTGGCGGCTCTTGGGCGGGCCGACCCGGGCGTCGATCCCCGTCTACTGCCACGCGCCGGCCGGCGATTCGCCGGAAGCGTTTGCCGAAAACCTGAAGCGATGTCGAGCCTGGGGCTATCGGGCGGCGAAGACGACCTTGCCGCTCTTCTACGGCCAGTCGGGCGGGGCCGGCGGGGCCGGCGCTGGGACCGGATACTCGGGCCACGGCGGACGAATCGCTCCCGGGCATCGTGAGGCGGAATGGCTTGCGACGAGCACGTTCTCGCGGATCGCCGAGTTCTTCGCGGCCGGGCGGGAAGCGGTGGGGCCGGATTTCGAGATCGCCGTCGACTGCCACGGACGGCTCAACCCGGCCGCCGCGATTCGGCTGGCCGCTGCCCTGGAGCCGTACAACCTCCTGTTCATCGAGGAGCCGGTTCCGCCGGAGGACCCGGGGGCGTTACGCGAGGTGACGTCGCACAGCACGACGCCGATCGCGGCGGGCGAGCGGCTTTCGACGATCTACGGGGTGCGGCCGTACTTGGAATCGCGGAGCCTGAGCATCCTCCAGACCGACGTGGCCAACTGCGGCGGGATCACCGCGGCCAAGAAGATCGCGGCGATGGCCGAGTCCTACTACGTGCCGGTGAGCCCCCACAACCCCAACGGCCCGATCGCCACGGCGATGGCCGTGCACTTGCTGGCGGCGATTCCCAACGGCTACATGCTGGAGATGATCGGCTCGCCCGAGGATTTGGCGTTGCACGCGAAGATGGTCGCCGCCCCGCTCCGTCCCGAGAACGGCGAGATCGGCTTGCCGCAGTCGCCGGGCTTGGGGATGGAGCTGTTGCCGGACGTGGAGCGCGAGCTGCCGTATCAGCCGTTTACGGCAGGACGCTGAGGCAAGCGGGGGAACGCACGTCCCTTCGGGGCAAGAGAGCAGCGCTCCCGCTCAGTTCTCCGACAGCACGTTCTCGTCGTACTCGATCTCGAAGCGGAGCTTGTGCTTGGCCTCTTCCTGGGCGAGGGCGAGCAGGAGGCTCCTCAGGCCCTCGTCCCGGGCGGCCTCGCCGAGCGCCGTGTAGAGCTTGAACGCGGCCTTCTCCTTCTTCATCGCGATGAGGAGGGCCTGGCGGTAGTCGAGCTCGCCTTCCTCGTCCACGTCGACCACGTAGTCGGCGATCTTCAGATCGGTGATCCTGCCTTCGACCGGCGCGAGCTGTCGCCCGGCCTTGATGGCGAGCAGCTTCTGCTTGTGGCCCATCTCCTCCTTGGCAAAGTCCTCAAAAGCCTTCCTGGCCGCCCCTTGTGCCTTTTCGGCCAGCTTGGTGTAGAACTCGACGGCCTCTTCTTCCCCGGCGATGGCGAAGTCGAGGAGTGCGTCGGCCGACTCGAAAGTTGCCATCAGTCTTTCCCCCAACGCGAGACTACTTCGCCTTTCCCTTGAACTCGGCGTACCGCTGCTTGGCCTCTTGGATGACGAGCCCGAACTGCGTCTGGTCGATCCCCAACTGGGCGGCGTACTGTTTGACCGCCTTCTTCTCCGCCGGGTCCATCGCGCCGTTCGAGTAGGCCGCGAAGAGCATGTCCTCGAGATTGCAGATCCGCTGCGACCATCGACCCGTCGCCCGGACCTGATATCCCCGCTTCTGGGCCCGCTCCGTGGCGTCCTTCCTCTCGAAGTATCCCGCGCCGATATCGCGGGAGATCTCCTCGAACACCCGCTCTTCAATCCGGTCGACCTGGCCGTCGGCGAGCAGCACGTAGTAGACGTTCGCCAGATACTGGATCTTCTCTTCCTTGTTCATGGCTAGACACCTCGTTCGAGACGCAGTCGCCGGTCTTTTTGAAGAGACGCAGAAGCACCTTCCCAAGCTAGGGCGAGACTTTCCTGGCTTCGGACACACCTGCCTCGTGACTGTCGCGCGGACGGCCGATCTTTCCCGAAACCCCGTCCGGCCCTCGATCCGCTCGCTCCAGCGGCGGGCGCAACGAGAGCAGAGCACACACCCCTACCGCCTGTGCCCCTAGCACTGTGGCATGGCCCGCTCCAAACAGACTGCGACAGTAACCCGACGCGCCAGCGAGGGAAAAACACGGGAAAACACCCGCCCTCGCTTGCGCTTCGGGTTACTGTGGACGGCCAGCTCCCGTTGCAGCTTGTGTGGAACGGGCCCTATTCTACTGCCCCCCCACGGTGCCCGCAAGGGACCGACCTCATTCGCCCACGGCCGCGCGACTTGCGTTGCGGCCGCCTTGGGGCTAACGTCAGGCAATTGTCGGTCGAACCATGCACCCGATGGATCCCAGGCGGTCGACCTCGGCAACGTCCTCCAACGCGACGGGTTTCGCCAGTGGAGCTTTCCCTCTCGCTGATCATCCCGGCCTACAACGAGCGAGAGCGCCTGCCGCCCTTTCTGGCACGGGTCCGCGCGCACCTTGACGAGCGCTACTCGGGCTCTCACGAGGTGATCGTGGTTGACGATGGGAGCCGGGACGGCCTGGCCGACGTGCTTGGCCGGCTCCGTGCCGATTGGCCCAGGCTGGTCGTGATCGAGCACCCGACCAACCGGGGTAAAGGCGCGGCCGTGCGGACCGGAATGCTGGCCGCCCGCGGCGAGCGGCTCCTGTTTGCCGACGCGGACGGGGCCACGCCGATCGCTGAGGAGTCGAAGCTTGCCGAGGCGATTTCGGGGGGCGCCGACGTGGCCATCGGCTCGCGTCTGGTCGCCGGAGGAGACGTCACCCGGCGGCGGACCTGGACCCGCGGTCTGGCCGGGCGGCTCTTCGCACGTGCGGCGCGGCGGTGGCTTCGGATCTCGGTCCGCGATAGCCAGTGTGGCTTCAAAATGTTCCGCCGCGAGGCCGGCCGGACGCTGTTCGCCCGGAGTCAAGAGTCGGGCTACCTGTTCGACCTGGAGCTGCTCGTGCTGGCCGACCGGCTCGGGTACCGGGTCGCCGAGGTGCCCATCAACTGGGCCGACGTGCCCGGCGGCCACTTGAGCCTCGGGCGAGAGCTGGGCCGAACTCTCGTCGGGCTGTGGCGGCTGCGGCGGAGGCTCAGCGCACGAGAGCCCTCGCTCGCCGAAGGGCATGGCGATGGAGATGCGTGATAGAATCAAAAGGGGGCCAGCCCAAGCCGAGGGCGAAGCCTATCTTGAAACCACGTACGAGGTGGCCCGATGATCTTCGTGAGAACCGCCCTGGGGGCACTTCTGGTAGCGTGCCTGGTCGCGTTGGCCGGGCTGGGCTACCGGCTGTGGGACGTCCAGCGGCAGTTGGGCGCCCGAGTCAAGGCCCTGGAGGCCCGAGTGACTTCCACTCAGGCGGACATGGAGGCACTCCGAGCGTCCTTCGACCAGCGCGTCACGTTTCCCGCTCGGCAGGAAGGCGTGGAGACCGACGAAGTGGACGAGGTCGGCTCCGAGACTCGATGACTTGCCCTTTCAGGTTCCCGGCGACTGTCGAGCTGGCCTACTGGTCTGTCCACCGCGACTTTGCACCCGTAAATTCAGTCTGGACAGACCACTACCGCCATCCCGCTCCCCACTCGCTGATACGCCTCCCACAAATCCAGCCGCGCGTACACCCGCAGCGGAACGTTCGGACGCAACTGCCAATCCTCCCGCTCCGGCTCCTTGGGGACGGGCACGTACAGGCGCCGCTGGCCCGGCGGCTGATCCTCGTAGAGGTACTCGGACAGCGACGGCTCCATCTCCGGTTGTGTGATGATCAGCGGGGCGGGCGGGCCGTGGGGCATGCGGCCGAACCAGCCTGCACGGCGGAAGCCGCGCAAGTACCAGGGCAGCGGCCAGTAGTCGTCGTCGGGGCAGATGACCTGGATGGGCATCTCGCGGCCTTCCAGATGGACCGCCGCGATCGCTTCGACCCGCTCGACAAGCGGTAGCACCTCGCCGGTCGTGTGGGCGTAGACGTAAGGATTGTCCCGGTCTTCGTAGGCCACGAAGCTCGCCCGGTGGGCCTCCCACGCCAGATGGCCGGCCGCCGCGGCCAGCAGGAGGATCGCGGCCGCCTTCAGGGCGTACCCCGGCGCGGCACGAACCAGCACGGTCGCCCCCACGCCCGCCAGGAGAATCATGCCGTGCAGGAAGCCCAACGCGCACCAGGGCGTCTTGTAGGGCATGGCGGAGTAGATCCCCGTCATCAGCACGGTATAGATGCTCAGGAAACGGACCATGGGAAGCGTGGCCGGCCTGATCCCCTTGCCCAGGACCCCGGCGGCGACCCCCGCCAGGGCCAGCGCGGCGATCGTCGCTTCGGTCCAAACGGGCCCGCCCGGCCGGTGCCACCAGAACAGGACCCGCAAGTAGTAGTCCGGCGGATAGAAGTGCCGGCCCGCGCTCCCCTCGCCGGAGGCCCGGCCGAGGTAGTGGAAGTAGGTCGCGTAGGAATCGACGACTCCTCGCGGGTTGTCCAGAAACGACGAGAAGAAGAGGGCCGAGACGCTCGCCGCCGTCAGCACGACGACGGACCCGCCGAGCAGCAGGGGCCTGATACCCACGCATCTCAACGCGCCCATCGATACCGCGGCCGCCACGGCCATCGCGAGAAGCGCGATCACGCACGTCTCTTTCGTGGCGTGCATCATGCCGATGCACAGTCCCAGGAGCACGAGCCAGAGCCCCTGCCGGAGCCATGCCCCGCGAGCGGGTCGGTCCTGCCTTGTCGCGACGTCACCGGCGAGCCGGGCGTATCGCCATAGGGCCACCATCGCCCCGAACGTGAACGTCACCAGGAGCATCTCCTGGATGTAGTACCGGCTGTAGAAGACCATCGCCGGGGAGACGGCCGTGAGCAGGGCGGCCCCGAGCGCGGCGGCACGGCCCAGCTCGTCGCGGACCAGCCAGACCAGGCCCACCAGCATGATGCCGAAAACGGCCGGCAACAGGCGGAGATGCGTCTGGGTGATCTGGGTCAGCTTCTCGGCCGAAGCCGCCCAGGCAATGGGGAGCGTGAGGAAGTTGAGGCTCGGCCCGTGGTATTCCCGCGGGTCGTAGACGTAGTCGTCCTCTTCCAGCAGCCGGCCGAACTTGATCGCGTGCACCGCCTCGTCGCAGTGCATGGGCCGGTTGGCCAGGTCTGCCAGCCGCAGCGCGGCCGCGCCGGCGAGGACCGCGATCAGAGACAAGGCCCAAAGAATGGATGAAGGATGCGTGATGAGGGATGAGGAATGAACCACCGGCGCGCCGCCTTCACTCCTCACTCTCCCCTCATCCTTCATCCTTCATCCCTCATCCTTCATCCTTCATCCTTCATCCTTCATCCTTCATCCCGCCGGTTTGCCAAAAACCTCCACCTCGGTGTAGTGGTTCTTGTTCTCCATGTGGTTGCCGTTGCTGTAGAGACGCACGTAGCGTCCTTCCACGCCCGCGGCGTCGACCAGCTTGCCCTCGGCGGTCTCCACGTAGCCCTTGTCGGGGCCGATGCCCAAGCCGGACGAGTTGTCGTAGTCGTTGTTGAACACGGTCTGGGCCTGGAGGAAGTCGGGATCGTCGCTCACCTGGACGATCACGTCGCGGTACACCCGGGCCTCGGCGTGGTTGTGCCAGACGAGCACGGCATAGATCGTCGCCTTCTCGCCGAGGTCGATCTCGACCCACTCGGTGCCGGGACGCACCTCCAGGTAGCCGAAGTCGGACGCCTCCTTGTCGCCGTCGGTCACGAAGTCCAGCTCGCCGGCGGCCGGCATCGGGTCGCTGGAGACGACCGGCTTGCCCCCGGCCAGGTTGACCGTCCCCTCCGGCGCCAGAAACGGCGCACGCGGCTTGCCCAGCGGCTTTTCCACGTTCGGCTCGTCGAGCGGCTTGGGCGTCCCGCGGAAGGCCGGCGCGGGAAGCTCGAGCGGGATCGCCACCATCTTGCCCATCGCCTGGGGAGCCACTGCCGCCTTCTCCACCGCCGGCGCCGCTTCGGGAGCGGCCGCCTCCTCTTTGGGCTCCTCGACCGGCACGCCACCCATGATCTCCGGCTCGACCCCCGGCGGGGCCGTCACCGCCGGCGGCGTCGTCACCGAGGGCGGGACCGACACGCCGGCCGGAGTCGTCACCGACGGACTGGGCATCGGCCCGCGGGCCTGATCCACCGGCGGGGGGCAGCCGACCATCGTGCAAGTCAGCACCACAATCAGAAACAGATAAACGCCACCTCTGCTACGTTGAAGACTCCTCACGTTTCGTTCTCCTCGAATACTCTCGGTCTTGCCTTGTGTCTGGAAGCTTCTCCGCGGGTCTGCTGCCGGCGCCGTCAGGGCGACGCCAGCAACTTCTCCGCCCTCGCGCGCACGTCGCCGTTCTTCGCGTACCGGAGGACCTTCTGCATGGCGGCCCGCAGATCGTCCTTGTCCCCGCCTTCCATCTTCTCGGCGATCATCACCGTGGCGAGACCGGCCTCCTCAGCGACCGCCCGGTCGCCGAACGCAGCCGTCGCCAGGGCGAGCGACTCCGGCGAAGCCACGCCCCCCAGCACGCCCAGCACCAGCCGCTTCTCGTCGGGCCGCTTGGCCAGGCCCATCGCCTCGGCCAGGCCCTCCGGATCCGCCGGCTTCTCCCCCTGCGGTCGGGCCAGGCGGACCAGCCCCCGGACCGCCAACACCTGGTGTCGCTCGCTCTTCGACTCCTTGGCGATCGCCAGAAGCTGCGGCTTCACCGCCGGGTCGCGCCAGATCGAAAGCATGCGCACGGCCTCGTCGCCGACCGCCTCGTCGTCTTCGAGCCGGGCGACCACGGCTTCCAGCGCCTTGGGGCCGCCGGTCCGGGCCAGGGCGTGCAGAAGCGCGACCTGCGACGGCACGTTCGCGTCGCCCAGCCCGGCCACGATCGCCTCGGCACACGCCTCGCGGCCGCGACTACAGACCATCAGCAGGGCCAGCTCGGCCTTCCGCCGCTCGGCGTCGTCCTTGGCCCCTTTGACCAGCTCGACGATCCCCGCGGTGTTGCTCTCGTCGGCCAGGTACCTGAGCGCGCCCAGCGCGGCCAGCCGAACCGAGGCGTCCGCGTCCGCCACGCTCTCCATCACGGTCGGCAGCGCCTCCCTCGCGTTTCGGGCGGCCAGCACACCGAGCATCGCGACCCGCGCGCCCGGCTTGCCTTCCGACATCGCCGAAACCACGGCCTTGTTCACGTCCTCGCCGCGGAGCCGGACCAGGGCCTGCCGGGCGGCCTCCTTCTCCAGGTCCGAGCCCTCGGCCGCCTTCCCCACCAGAACCGGCACGTCCTCCATAGTCCCCAACGGGCCCAGCGCACGCAGGGCCGCCGCCCGCACCGCCTCCTGCTCGCCCTTGAGCATATCGAGCACGACGGGTCGCGCGGCCGCGTCGGCACGGTCCCCGAGGGCCTCGAGCAGGGCGGCCTGCCCTTCCGGCTCGAGCTTGGGCACCAGCCCGGCAAACCGCTTCGTGGCCGCCTCGCCCGGCACCTCCTCCCGGATCTGCTGGAGCCCCAGGGCCCGCATGTCCCGGTCGGCGTCGCCCACCAGCTCGACGACCATCTGAATCAGCGCTTCGTTCTCCTCCTGGGCCTGCGCCCGCCCGCCCAACAGGCAGAGCCCGCCCAAGACCAACCAACCCCACGCGGCCTTCGTTCTGTGGATCCTCGTCAACGAACTTCCTCCTGGCTAGCAGAGTACGACTGAGTACGACCTCGCGTTTCGATCGGCACCGCCTGCCGAATTCGTGCGACTGAAGTACCAGGATAAACGAAGCGGCGCCTCAGTGGAAGGGGGCCGCCTTCCCCCCGCAAGCGGCTCTCGGCCCCCGGGCCGAGGCCCCCCATCGCCCCGGGCCTCTCCGGCGGAATCCCTTCCCCCATTTGTTGGATTCAGCCGACCGCCGCCCCGGCCGCCCTGCCGGCCCGAGACGCCCGATCGAGCCCCCATGCGCGAGAAAAGATGGAAGCACACGGGGGTGGCCGGAAATGGCCTTGCGGCTCGGCGCTAACATGGTAAGCTCGAACACGTTAGGCGAGAACCGGCACGCCCGGAAGCCCCTGAAACAGCCCGTCCAAGTGTCCAACAATGCCGCCCATCAACAGCCCTAAGTCCATGCCTCGCAACGCGTTGCGTCGAAACCATTTGTTGGGCGGTTTTTCTTGGTCCGGCCAAAACCTGCAAGTGCTTTCGTACCCGGGGCTTGCAAGAGTGACCTCGTCCAAAAAGGGCGTTTTCCCCGGGACATGGCGTGCGCGCAGGTGGCCTGTGACCATGTAGCACGTACCATGGAACCCCAGCGCATTCACCATGGAACCCCAGCGCACTACCCCTCGGGCCCCAGCGCACTTGCGCGCACGGTTAATTGGGCCGTCACGCCGCAACAAGCGAAGTGCGCTCGCGGCAACTGGTGGGGGTAGAACCCCTCATAGGTGCCGAAATCGGGGCGACGACCAAGCTGGCCCTGTCCAACAAAGCCCGCGACGCGCCCCGCACTGGAGGGGGCACGACTTGACAGAGGCAAGATCGCTGCGCAACCACACCCTCGTTCCCAGGCTCCGCCTGGGAACGCACTAACACAAGGCTCCGCCTTGTCCCGAACAACGAATCCGCCGCAAGCGACCGTCAGGCAAGCTGGGAAGAAGGCACAGCCTACCAAGGCCTCGCGTTCTCAGGCCGACCCGGGAAACGACCAAAAGGACGCCCGCGCTACGTGCGGCCTTCCATCCCGTGGGGATGGCCCGGCGTATTGCCAAGCGGTCGGCCATCGGCTAGATTGCCGGGTGCAGGCGGACTGAGGCTGAGCCGGGTGCCACTGCTGGCTTGTCCAGCAGTGCTCGACCTGATACGATGTTCACCATGAGAAGCGTCCAGCCACATCGCCGGGGGTGCCTTGCTCCTCGCGGATGAGGCGACAGGCCGAGGGCAGTAGAAAGAAAGCGTCAGTTCGCCGATGGCCGTCCAGCACTGCTGGACAAGCCAGCAGTGGCACCCGGCGGAGTCCGCGTTCACCTGTCCGATACGGTCGAGAGAATTCGGATAATGATTACGAGCCTAGAGGCGTCAGTGCGAGAGCATGCGTCCGGAAAGGAACTCCTGGGTTCCGACGTACTGATGCACTTCGCATTGACGCCGAGCCCGGGCGCCACGGCCGCACCAGACTGCCATGAAGGCTAACAAGCAAAGTAGGGTACGTGAAACGGACCATCTCCTCTTGCCTGGGCAGATTGTGGTGCTACTTGCTTCACGGGTGTCATCAGAGGTCTTGTTGAGGCCGAAGGTTGCGTACCAATCAATGAATCACATCAGAGTGTCACTACGTATGTGGGTCGTGTTTGTGGCTCTTGCGTTCAGTGTTCCCGGCTGCGGGCCGCGAACGTCGGCGAGGCATGTCGGACCGGCGGCGAGTGATTCTGCCGCGACGATAGATCAAGTGTGCGGGATCGCAGCGGAAGTGATGGGAGTCGATCGTTCAAGGATTGATGCCGATACGTCGCTCGGCGACTTGGGGGCAGACGATCTGGACTTCGTAGAACTCGTGATGGAGCTCGAAGAGCATTTCGACGTTTTCATTCCGGACGAGACTGCCCAGAAAATGATGGGCACGGACGATTGGCAGCAGGGAATGAAGAACGTCACAATGTCCAAGCTTGCAGACCTTATTGATGAACTTCGGCTCGCATCGCGAAGCGACGCCGGACAATTGCGTACACTGGAGCCGGCGGCCAGGTCGGTCTCAGATGGGGAGTTATCACCGCCGGCCCGGTGATGCCAAACCTTATCGGCGGGGCCGCGCAGGCGTCTCGCCCGTGCTGGGGCGGTTCGGGGATTGTGTCGAGCAGGGGCAACGTGACCGTCGCACCGCCGGCTTGGGCGATCGGGCGTGGGTTGCAGGTCATCTCTCGTGCGTCGCCTCGCTTGTGGAGAGATCCGGCGCGAGTCGGCCCTGGCGGTTGCGGGTGCGGTCGAGGCGGTCGTGGCAGTTCAGAACCGTCGAGTATTGGTAGCCTCCGGCGTCGGTTTCGACGGGCTCGTAGGCGGTCGGGCCGTGGCGGTGGATGGGGAAGAGGAGGTCCCGGCCTCGGGCGTCGACGAGCCAGAACTCTTCGACGCCCGCTCGATAGCAAAGTGAGGTGCGTGAAACGCGCCATATTCGGCTCAAGTGAGACGGACGTGCCTGGGTTGGCCGGCGTACGGTTCGAGTGGTAAGGGGGATGGTGCGTTTTACGCACCCTACTCGCTGGATTGGAGAGTGCCTGGTTGGGTAACTCCGTCTTGCATCGTGTTGACCACCTCGTCTATGCGACGAGGGATCTGCCGGCGAGCGTTGCGGATCTCGAGCGTTGTCTGGGTGTGGCCGCTACGCCGGGGGGCCGGCATCTGGGGCGCGGCACGCGCAATGCGCTCGTTGCGCTGGGTCCCTCTTCCTACATCGAGATTATCGGTCCGGACCCGGCCCAGACGCCGAGCGATTCGCCTCGGTGGTTCGGCATCGACGGCTTGACCGGCCCGCGACTGGTGACGTGGGCGGCCAAAGGGACCGAGCTGGAGCGGTTCGCGGCCGACGCGGCGCGGCGGGGTGTGCAGCTCGGGGCGGTGGGCTCCGGCAGTCGTCAGCGCCCGGACGGCGTCTCGCTTCAGTGGGAGTTCACCGACCCGACGACGGTCGTCGCCGATGGGCTCGTTCCGTTTTTCATCGACTGGGGATCCGGCCCACATCCGGCCGCTACGGCGGCGCCGGGTCCCGCGTTGGTGAGCCTGCGCGCAGAGCATCCGGAGCCCGAGCGCGTCCGGGACGCTTTGTCGGTCCTCGGCGTGGACCTTCCTACCGAGCCGGGGCCGCGCCCGGCTCTGGTGGCAACGCTGCGGGGCGAGCTTGGGGAAGCGGAGCTTCGCTGACGGGCTGGGGCGAGAAGGCTGGGACGCGATAGACGATCGCACCATGCTGCGTCTTCAGCCGGCCTTCTCGGCCCGTCTTCAGACACCCCGAATCGGTTGAAACCTATTTGTCGAGAAGCCCGGCTGAAGCCGGCTCGTTGCGGTGGGATTGTCTCCCTTCCCACCAGCTAAAGCTGGTGGCAGACCGCCGGTCGGCTGAAGCCGACTGGTTTCGGCACCCACGGTAGTAGTCCAGCGCCCCTTCCGGAAGACGCTCGGAAGCTGCGCGTCCGGGAGTCGAGTGCCGGCAGCGCCAGTCGCGAGCCGGAGGTGCATCGCCGGGAGAGCGGGGGCTGTGGCGCCAGGCACCGGCGAGACGCCGGTCGCACGCGCCGTCTCCTACCTTGTGGCTGTGTCGCCGCGGGGGTTGGCGGCCTGCTGTTCGGGCGGGGCGGCCGCGTCGCGGTAGATGCCGGCCTGGTCGACGCCGTCGCCGTTGAAGTCGCCGACGATCGGCTTGTCGGCCGCCGTGCCCAGCTCGAAGATCTTGTCGAAGGCCGTCAGCGCGCGATCGCCGTCGGTGTCGACGTGCCAGACGCCGGACCGGTAGACGCCGAGGTCGTCGACGCCGTCGCCGTTGAAGTCGCCGACGACGGGCACGTCGCCCCGGGCGCCGAGGTTTTCGACGTAGACGTCGCCGAGGCTCCACTCGCCGTTGCCGTCGGCGTCGAGGAACCACGTGCCCGCGCGGAACAGGCCGATGTTGGTCACGCCGTCGCCGTTCCAGTCGCCGGCGATGGGCACGTCGCCGGCCGAGCCGTACTGGAAGACGTGATCGATCAGGTCGGCGCGGAGCTCGCCCTGGACCGTGCGTCGCATGGTGCGGAAGCCGACGGTCGCTTCCTGGGGCTCGGGCGGGAGGTTTTTGGGGCGTCCGGTCCACTGGTTGTCGCTGTCGGGCAATCCCGGCTCGGCCGCGATGGCTCGGGCGTCGCCCTTCCAGGCCGGGCCGAAGATGCCGATGTCGGTCTTGCCGTCGCCGTCCCAGTCGCCGGTGATGGGCAGGTCGCCCTCGGCGCCGAGCTTGATCCAGAGGTCGCCCTCGTCCCAGACGCCGTTCCCGTTCAGGTCGATGAACCAGACGCCGTCGAGGAACACGGCCACCTCGGTCACCCCATCGCCGTTGAAGTCGCCGGTCAAGGGGATTCCGCCTTCGGTGCCGAACCGGAACCGGATGACCGGCCGGCTTTCCTCGTCGGTGACGACCCACTCGGAGCGGTCCATCTTCGTCTCGGTCCAGGACGCGGCGCTGTACTCGACGCCGTCCCGGGCCGCCGTCCTCTGGTCGTCATCGTCCTGGCGGGGCTGCCCCGCGTTGACCACGCTCAGGTGCCACGTGAAGGCGACCATCGCGACGTCCCCACCCCCGTACATCGGCGGGAGCTCGACGCCGGGCGAGGGGACGTACCGCGGGGCCGCCGCCTTGGGCGAAACCGGGACGACCGGCACGGCAGGGGGCGGCTCAGGAGTCGGGGGCGGAGAAGGCGGAGGCGGAATGATATACGGCAGGTCGACCACCACGACCTCGCTGAAGTTGTACGATTCCGCCCGATCGCCGGGGGCAAGACGGATGCCGATGATCGCGTCGTCGTTCGGGTCGACCGTCAACTGGGCCAAGGCGAGCGGGTCGAGCGGCTCGTGCGGGTTGACCGCGGTGCCGCCTTCGGAGCCGGGGGTGTCGATGGCGTCGACGTAGCCGTCGGGCTGGTCCTCGAAGACCGTGTAGTATCCCGGCTCGAGGTTGTTGAACTGGTAGAACCCGCGCGCGTCGGTGACGGCGATCCGCGGCCGGCCCTGCGCGTCGAGGATCGGCCGGCCGGTGGCGTCGCCCAGTCGCACGACCACGCCGGCAATCGGCGTGTCGTCCGGCGTACGCACGCCGTCGCGGACGTCGGCCGGGTCGGGCGGCTGGCTGAAGGGGCTGACTCGGATGGTCGGGCCGTCCTGGAAGACGTAGCCGGAGATGCTCGCCGGCACGACCTCGCAGAAGTTGTACTCGACGGCCTCCGTCCCCGAGATCAGCTTCGCGCCGATGATCCGATCGTTGCCGTCCAGCGCGCCGCCGGCGGAGCCGACGTGGTCCGGGCCGTCGAAATACCCGGGCGGCTGCACCTCCTCCACTCCGTACGTGCCCGGCTCCAGATCGCGGAAGATGTACCGGCCGTTCTCGTCGGTGGTGGTGACGTCGATCTGATCGCCCCACATGTCCAACAGGTAGATCGTCACGCCGGCCAACAGCGGCTCGCCCGGGTCGGGGGTGCAATCGCCGTTCAGCTCGGCGTGCACGCGCCCGCTGATGCTCGCCGGGCGGAGCTCGCCGAAGTTGTAGTTTTCGGCATGGAAGCCGGGCGGGAGCAGGGCGCCGGTGATCTTGTCGCCCGGATACTCGGCGCTGCCGCCGGCCGTGCCCTCCTTATCGAGCCCGTCGTAGTATCCGGCCGGCTGGACCTCGGCCACTCCGTAGATGGTCTGCGGCTGGAGGTCGTCGAAGCGATAGAAGCCCGACGCGTCAGTGGTGGCCGTGATGCCGGTCGGTGTGCCGTGCTTGTCGAGCAGCTTCAGTTGGACGCCGGAGATGCCCGCTTCGCCCCCGTTGCGCACGCCGTTCTGATTGTCGTCCACGTAGACGAACCCGGAGAGGCTGGCCGGGCGGAGCTCGCCGAAGTTGTAGTTTTCGGCATGGAAGCCGGGCAGCAGCAGGGCGCCGGTGATCGTGTCGCCGGGGTTCTGGGCGGAGCCGCCGGCCGTGCCCTCCGTATCGTGCCCGTCGTAATATTCGGACGGCTGGACTTCGGCCACTCCATAGGTGGTTTCCGGCGGGAGGTCGTCGAAGCGGTAGAAGCCCAACGCGTCGGTGGTCGTCGTGATGCCGGTCGGCGTGCCGTGTTTGTCGAGTAGCTTGAGTTGCACCTTCGGGATGCCCGCTTCGCCCGCGTCGCGCGCGTCGTTTTGGTTGTCGTCCACGTAGACGAACCCGGAGAGGCTGGCCGGGCGGAGCTCGCCGAAGTTGTAGTTTTCGGCATGGAAGCCGGCCTGGAGCAGGGCGCCGGTGATCTTGTCGCCCGGATACTCGGCGCTGCCGCCGGCCGTGCCCTCCTTATCGAGCCCGTCGTAGTATCCGGCCGGCTGGACCTCGGCCACTCCGTAGGTGGTCTGCGGCTGGAGGTCGTCGAAGCGATAGAAGCCCGACGCGTCGGTGTTCGTCGTGATACCGGTCGGGGTGCCGTGCTTGTCGAGCAACTTCAGTTGGACGTTGGGGATGCCCGGTTCGCTCGAGTCGCGCACGCCGTTGTTGTTTTCATCGACGTAGACGAAGCCGGAGAGGCTTGCCGGCTCCAGTTCGCAGAAGTCGTACCGGGTCGCCGCGGTGCCGGAGACGAGCGTGATGGCGACAATCGAATCGGGCGGCGCAAGGGTGCCGTCTTCCGAGCCGACGTGGTCCGCTCCGTCGTAGTAGCCTTCCGGCTGGATCTCCTCGACGCCGTAGACGCCGGGCGTCAGTCCGGTGAACGCGTATTCGCCCTGGGCGTCGGCGGTTGTGCTGTTGATGCGCTTGCCCGATCCGTCGAGCAGGTACAGGGTCACGTTGGCCAAGAGCGAATCGCCCGGGTCGTACGAGCAGTTGCCGTTGGCGTCGGCGATGACGCGACCGCTGATGCTGCTGGCCACCAGCTCGCCGAAGTCGTAGTTCCGGCCCGACTGGCCGCCTTCGAGGCGGAAGCCGTCGATGCGATCGCCCGGGTTGTGGGCCACGCCTTCGGGGCTGCCGGGCGCATCGAGCCCGTCGAGGTATCCGCCGGGCTGCACTTCTTCGACCCAAAAACCGCCCGGATAGAGGCCGCTGACTTCCCAGTAGCCGTACGGGTCGGTGGTGACCTCGATGGCGTCGGTCGGCGAGCCGGGGCCGGCCGGGGTGGAGCGGTCGGTGACTCGCACGAGCACGTCCCTGATGCCCGCCTCGCCGGGGTCCATCACCCCATCGTTGTCGGCATCGTGATAGACGTGTCCGCTGAGGCGGACCGGCTGGGCTTCGGCAAAGTCGTTGTCCACGCTGTCGTCGCCGCCGCGGAGCTCGATCCGGCCGATCACGTCGGGCGAGAGGACCGCACCGCGGGTCTGGCCGTCGACCGTGCCGGCGCTAGCGCCCACGCTCAGGTACGGCTGCGGCTGCGACTCGACGACTCGGTACGTGCCGGGCAGCAGCTCGTCGAACCGATAGTCGCCGTGCGTATCGGTCACCGTGGTCCGGCCGGTGGCCGCGTAGCCGCCGTCCACCCAGTGGTACAGCTCCAACGTGACGTCGTCCAGTCCGGGCTCGCCCGCGTCCTGCCGGTTGTCCAGGTCCAGGTCCTCGAACACGGTCCCGGCGATGCTGATCGGCAGGGGCGTTTGGGTGAGCGAGAACATCGCCCCGGCCGTTTCGACGGGCCGGGGGACTTCGCCGTAGTTGTCGGGCGGCAAGTGTCCCTTCAGCTTCTCGTCGTCCAGCTTGTCGTCGTAGTAGTCCCTGAAAATGTCGCTCCCGGCAGCCTCGTAGCAGTGCGGCGCGGTGAACGTGGCGCTCAGGATGGAGCCCGCGAACTCGTCCCCTTCGGTCAGCGCGCTGGCATTCTCGTATCCCTGCTCGTCAACGTCGACGCTCAAGTAGAGCTTCTCGCCGGGATCGAACCCGGTGAATGTGATCCGGAGCTTGGTCCCGCCGTCGATCAACGTCGGATGGACGGAATCGATGCCGTCGGCTTGGACAATCGACAGCCCGACGGAGCCAAACACGCCGCCGCCGCCCGGTTCGGTGTCGAAAAAGGCATCGCCCCTGGTCAGGCCGTCGCCGTCCTTGTCGGTATCGATCGTCAGCTCGGCCAGTTCGGTCCCCGGGGCGCCGCCGAGCCAGGTGATTTCGATCACGTCGCCAGCCTCATCCTGGCTGGTCGCCTCTTCGAGATAGACGGCTCCCACATGGATCGGGTTGGCACTGAGGAGCTGACGAGGCTCCACCTGCTCGAACCGGCAGATCCGCGACCGCCTCCGAGGCGCCGGCGTGGGAACACGAGAAGACGACGACACGCGGCGACCGCGACGGTGCCGCTCGAACCTCTTGCCAAACCAGCCCACGACTCACCTCCGTGTACAAAATGCGATCCGTCGCCCGGGCCAAGGCTCCGCCCTGCGTGTTGCCCAAGCGCCGCTACCGTTCCTCTTTTAGATAAGCGATCGAACGCGCTATCGCCGCGATGCGGTCTTGAACTTGCTCTCTTCCAACGGCCAGAACCGGACCGTGGTGTCGAAGCTCCCGGAAACGAGCAGCCGGGCCTGCGCGTCCCAAACCAACGCGGTGACCGACCCGGTGTGGCCGACCAGCCGAAGCGCTTCGCTTCGGGTGTCGAGATCCCACACCCGGATCAGGTTGTCACTCGAGCCGGCGGCCAGTTGCTTCGACCCACAGAATACCAACGACAACACTGCGCCCGGACGCGGCGACAGCGTGTCCACCAGGCTTCCCGTGGCCGTGTCCCAAACCAAAATGCTCCGCTCATCACCCCCCGAGGCAAGCCGCGCGCCGTCCGCCGAATAGGCCAACGCACGCACGCGTCGCCGATGCTGCCTGAGGTCGTGGACCGGCCGGCCGGTCGAGAGGTCCCAGATCCGAATGCAGCCGTTGCGTCCGGCCGCGGCCAGCCGGGCACTGTCGGGCGAGCAGGCCAACGCGCGGAGGTCGCGACACGGCGCTTCGAGCACCCCTTGCGGCTCCCCCGTCCGCCCGTCGTACAGCCGCACCGCCTCGCCAAAGCCCGCGGCCGCCAACAGGCGACCGTCCGGCGTGAAGGCCAGCGCGGAGACGCCGTCCGGCTGCTCGGGCAGCGTGCGAAACGGCCGCTCGGCCTCGGGGGCCCACAGCGCAATCCGCCCGTCACGCCCCGCCGTGGCCAGGATCCGGCCATCCGGGCTGAACACGGCGCTCTCGACCCAGTCGCTGTGGGCCGCCAGCCGGCGGATCAACTGCCCCCCCCGGGCGTCCCAAAGCCAGACCAGATGATCGTCCCCGACCGTGGCCAGCAGCTCCCCCGTCGGGTTCAAGGCCACGCTGGAGACCACCGGTGCCTTCTCGGCCGGGTCTTGGTTGGCGGGCGCAATCACCCGACTGGCCCCAAGCTCCGCGATGGATTCTGCTCTGCAAAGTGGCGTAACCGCCGCCACCAAGAAGAGGGTGAGCCAGCACACTGCTCCACAGCGAGACTCCCGCATGACAACCCCCGGATCCCAGAGGAATTCGATTTGCCCGGACCAGTGGTCCGTCAATCCCTGCCTTGTGAGTTGGGTGGCACTGGCGTCTCGCCAGTGCGTCCACGAAAGCACGGGCAAGATGCCCGTGCCACCCTCAAGCTAACGGCTGACACACCACTAGCCGTACGGCGGCAACGTAGCCCAGGCATCTTGCCTGTGTCCCCAATTGCTGTCTGTGCTCCCAGTTTCACAGGCTGGAAGCCTGTGCCACGGGCTTCGTAAGCAATCCGAGCTGCGGATCTCAGGCGAACGGAGATCCGCGACAAACCGGTTCACCATCCATCATCGGCGCGAACCGGAGCCGAGCGCCACGCGAAGTTGCAGCACGTGCGGACAAGGCAGGCCAGGGCGGCCAGGAAAGATGGGCGCCCTGCGGGTCTGGTGAGGACGGAGGACTGAATTCCTGTAGCCGGGCTGCGTCCGGGAAGAGACGGCGGGCGAGGTTTCGTCTGGCGCGGGCAGGCAAAGCCCGCCGGCTATTGCGTGCCCAGGCAGAGCCCGGGCACGAGACGATACTGAGGGCAGAGCCTGGGTACGAGGCGCGAGTTCCCGCGCTACGGGCTGGGGCGCGCGTGACGGCACACCTCCAAACCACTTACCGCTTGATCAGCGGCACGAACTCGCGCTCGTTGTAGCCGGTGTAGAGCTGGCGGGGGCGGTGGATCCGCATGCTGGGCGAGAGGTGCATCTCGCGCCAATGGGCGATCCAGCCGGGGAGGCGACCCAGGGCAAAGAGCACCGTGTACATGTTCTTCGGGATGCCTATCAGGCGGTAGATGATCCCCGAGTAGAAGTCGACGTTGGGATAGAGCTTCCGCTCGACGAAATAGGGGTCGTTCAGGGCGACTTCTTCCAGCTCCTGGGCGAGCTCGAACAGCGGGTCTTCCTGTCCGTGCTTCTCCAGCAGCCGGTGGCAGACCTCCTTGATGATCTTCGCCCGGGGATCGTAGTTCTTGTAGATCCGGTGGCCGAACCCCATCAGCCGGAACTCGTCGTTGGGGTCTCTTGCCCTATCGATGTACTTGCCCAGGTTGCGGTTGTCGTCGCGGATCATTTCCAGCATGTTGATGCACGCCTCGTTGGCCCCGCCGTGCAGGGCCCCCCAGAGCGCGTAGATGCCGGCCGAGATGCTGGAGAACAGGTTGACCGTGCTGGAGCCGACCATGCGGACCGCCGAGGTGCTGCAGTTCTGCCCGTGATCCGCGTGGATGATCAACACTAGGTTCAACGCGTCGACGAACGCCGGGTCCATCTCGTATCGCTCGCTCGGGACGGCGAACATCATCTGGAGGAAGTTCTGGCAGTAGGTCAGCCGGTTTTCCGGGTAGATGAACGGCTCGCCGATCGACTGCTTGTGGCTGAACGCCGCAATGGCGGGCATCTTGCCCATCATGCGGTAGATCGCCAATTCCCGCTGTTCCGGGTCGCGGGGGTCGAGGGAATCGTCGCAGTAGACCGCCAGCGCGCCGACGACCGAACTGAGGATGGCCATGGGGTGAGCGTCCCGCGGAGCCCCCGCAAAAATCGTCTTCATGCCCTCGTGCAGAAGCGTGTGGATGCGGACGTTGGCGCGAAACTGCTCCAACTGCTCGGCCGTCGGCAAATCGCCGTAGATCAACAGGTAGGCCGTCTCGGTGAAGTCGCACCGCTCGGCGAGCACCTCGACCGGGTAGCCCCGATAGCGAAGCTCGCCGTTCTCACCATCCACGTAGGTGATCTCACTGGTCGTGGAGCCGGTGTTGGCATACCCGTCATCGAGGGTGATGTGGCCGGTCTGGGCCCACAATTTGGAGATGTCGATCGCCCGATTCCCCTCCGTGCCGACCCGGATCGGCAACTCAAGGACTTTGTCCCCAAGGTGCAGTTTGGCGGTATCGCTCATGGCTAGCTCACCCTATCTGGTTGAAGCGGAGTCACTTGCGCACTTGTGAACGCGGTCAACGCGAGCCCCAAGCCCATCCAGTCTAGCAGCCGGCCGGGCGGTAGCAATCTCCCCCGACGACGCATCGTTCACAAGTTTCTGATAAATAGCGCTTTAGGTGCACGCGGCCAGAAGCGCAAGGAGCAAGACACCCGCGCGGATTCACCGTCCCTCTGGGGGGCGTGCTGGTATCAGCCACGAAGAAGGGTCAGACGTGGCCCGCGCGCGACGTTACGAGATCATGTCGGCGTAGGACCCGGACAGCATCTGCCCGCCGGAGAGCGAGAATCTTCGGGCCAGATCCTCCAGCCGGCGGTGTCCGGTCGCTTCGTCATCCTCGGGTCCGATCACGGCCTCGAACTCCAGGAACTGCCCCAGGCCCTCGACCTCGTCGAGGTGGATCCGCACGTTGTGGTACAAGAAAACCTCCCGCCGCTTCTCGACCACGCAGCGAACGCCCAACGCGGCGGTCAGGGCCGCCTTGAGCGTCTCGGGATTGGAGACCGGCACCAGCACGTAGTCGCTCGGCTTCGGCCCCGGCTCGTCGGCTCGGGCGTACCAGACCAACTGGGCCGACAGCCCGTTGATCTGACGGAGCTTCAGTCGCCCCTCGCGGCAAGGGAAGTACGTGTCGACCTGATGCTGCGTGCCCAACCGGCCCGTGGCCACCGCCTCGGCGACCTCGCGCGCGGCGTCCAGATCCGCGAGCCGGGCCTTCAGCTCGATGTTCCGCAATGGGCACCGGTGACGGGGAGACGGGGTGACTGGGTGAGGGGGTGACGGGGTGACAACGACCGTCACCGTTTACCTCCTTATCGTTGCGTCCAGCGCGCTGACGTGCTTGGCGGTGACGTGCTGGGCCCGGCCGTCGGGCAGGTAGCCGCGGATGCCGTTGATGCCGATGTGGCGGCCCACGTAGTAGTTCAGATTGACGCCCGGTGCCGGGGTCACGTAGCAGCGGACGTCGCCCTTGCGGTCGACCAGGGCATAGCGAGGGGCGCCCAGCTTGGGTGGGACCACCCGTACCAGCCGCCCATCCCCGTCGAATTGGCCCGTCGCGGCAAGCTGCGGCCGGGCGCGGTCCCGCGCCTCGGCCAAGTCGGACAACTGCCGGTTCTGCCGCTCCGTGGCCGTGCGCGCCCCGCCCACGGCGTCGTAGCGGCGTTTGATGTCCTCCGACTGGGCGATCTTGTTGGCCAAAAGCCGCACGCGGCCCCGCTCCACGGCGGTCTCGGCCTCGGTCAGCAGCGCTTGGGCACGGATGACCAACTCGTCGAGCTTCCAGACGGTCGGCTCCTCGGCGAGCATCACCGACAACTCCACGTCGGCCTCGTCCAACTCGGCCTGGAACTCTTGGGGGGAAAGACGCCGCATGGTCGCGGTCCCCTCCGGGTCATGGGCCGGATCGACGAACTTGTTGGTGTGGCGCTCCGGGGCCTCGGATGCGATCCGACCACTCTCCGTGCCCACCGGACCGGAAGCATCTTCCGGGACCGGCTCCGCCGAGCGCTCGGCCGAGCGCCTCGAATTCGACCAGTATTCGGCGGTTTGCACGCCGGCGGCAGAGGGGTCGGCTGAAGGGACCGCTGTCTCCGCCGGGGCCCCGGCGCTCGGTTCGCCCGAGACGGCCGGGGTTCGGGCGACATGCTCGGTCGAGGGCCGCCCGCTCTGGACCAGGGGACTGTAGTCGGAAGCCGTTTTTCGCACCCCGCTCTGGTGGTAGTTGGCGTCCACGAACTTGCCGAAGACCCAGCGAAAACTGCCGGAGGGTGGGGCGATCTTGTACCACGTGCCCGATTCGGTTTCGCCGCCCAGCTCTTTGGTGCCCAGGACCTCGACGATCTCGCCGCGGTGGAGTCGGACTTGGATGACGTCGCGGATGTCGCTGAACTCGCTTCCCACGCGGGCGGCCACCCGGTCGCCGCTCACCGTGGCCAGCCCATCCTCCCCCACCTCCAGGTATCGGCCGGAGACCCAGGCGAAGCTCCCCGCGACAGGACGGATCGCGTACCATCCGCCGGGGTCGTGCCGGTAGATCTCGACCCGGTCGCCCGTGCGGAGCTTGCTGGTCGGGTAGTAGTCCCTGCCGGGCCCGCTCCGCACGTAAACGTCGTCGGCGTTGATGTAGGCCGTGTATGGGAAATTCTGCTCGCCGTAGGCCGGCAGAGCCAGCAGAAACGACAACCAAACGGCAGCGGCCAAACGCGCGCGCATCGAAATGCCCTCCCGGCCGAAGCGGCCCAGTGACGTGGGGCGAGAACTGCGAACAGAACCGAGAAAGGTAGACCGCGGGCTTGTAGCGAAAATGTCCGGTTCGCTCAAGGGCAGTTGGCCTCATGGCGTGGATAACTGGAGGGTATAGGCATCCTGGAGAAGTTGTGGTTGAGCTAGTTCGCCCAACCGCCAGCTCTGGTTCGCAAGCTCCAGCTCGCATCTCTGATTCCCAAGCTCCAGCCTGGGGACGAGGAAAGACAGCGGGGCGAGCGAAGTCTCACAAGGCGTCGGGTGGCGTCGGCGCTCGGCTCCACTGCCCTTGCATCGTTCGGGCGATTCGGATACAAGCCCTCGGCCTATTTTCCCTTTCCCCCGGCCCGTCGTTCCGCTCATTTGGATGGAGGCAGAAGTCGATGCTCCGGCACGCCTTGAGCCGCCTGGTTTCGTTCGTGGCGCTGGTGGTGCTTTCGACCGCCGCGGCCCATGCCGCCACCGCGGAGCTGGACGCGGATAAGATCAAAGCCAGCCTCCACACCACCTACCCGGAAGAGGATGGGTTCGTCGATCGGGCCCTCGATCTGGTGGAGGAGGGGAAGCTCTCTGCGGCGACGGTGTACAGCACGTTCATTTGGGCCCGAGGGCGATCGGTGCACAAGTTCCAGCACTTCAAGCAGGGCCTGCTGGAGCGAGCGCCCAGCGCGGCGGTGCGCGAGGAGCTGCTGCACGGCCCGCCGCCCCCGGCTCCGACTCCCCCGCTCACGCTCCGGCAACGGGTCCTCGACCGCATCCGAAGCGTCTTCACAATCTTGCCCTCCGTCCGACGCCTGCTACGATAGGGTGGTGGACGCGGTTTCCGCGGCCGAGAGCTGCGTCGGCGCGGAGTGCGCGTGTGCGGCATTCGGCCGGCAGCAATCGGGGGTGAGAACATGCCATCGGCCATCAAGGCAGCGGACTGCATGGTCAGGGAGCTGGTCACCGTGCGCCCGGAGACGGACGCCTATGATGCGGTCGCTCTCTTACTGAAACACCGCATCTCCGGGATGCCGGTGGTGGACGAGTCGGGGAAGCTCGTGGGGATGCTGTCGGAGCGGGATTGCCTGAAGACGCTCCTCGACGCCCAGTATCACAACATGCCCACGGCGAAGGTCGGGGACCTGATGTCCACGGACGTGAGAACCATCGGCCCCGAGACGGGCATCGTGGAGATCGCCGACCTCTTCCAGCACGTGCCGTTCCGCCGGCTGCCGGTCCTCGACAAGGGTCGCCTGGTAGGCCAGGTGAGTCGCAAGGACGTGCTCCGGGCGATCCAGGAGATTCGGTAGGGTCTCTTGCCCCATGGGGAGTGAGGCACGATTCCAGTTGCCTCACCGCCTCCTTCCGCTTCGACACGGACTGCTCGATGCCGCGGGCGTCTCGTTGGGGCACGTCGGTTCGCCTTGCGAAGAACGCCGGAGCGAGGGGGCCGCTCTACTCGACCATCTTCGCCTTGCCCGCGACGGGCTTGAGCCGGACGCTGTGGAAGACGGCCGGCGATTGGGCCACAAGCCCTAGGCAGTCGCGGCGGGGGATGCGCCAGTCGTCGTCGAGGCCGAGGGAGCGGACCGGGCCGCGGTAGAAGACGAGCGGTCGGCCGTCGAGGTTGGCGGTGACGGCCGCCTGGTCGGCGTCGAGGCGAACGGTCACTTCGAGCGTGTAGCGGCGGTTGTTGTTCAACGCACCGAGGAAGGTCGTGGTGTTGTCGTCGGCCCGCCGGCTGCCGACCGTGTCCAGGCCGCTCGCCGTGCCGCCGTAGCCCAGGGCCAGCAGGCACTGCCGCGGACCGACGGGGAGAATCACGCCCACCATGCCGAAGCCGTCGGTGCGGGTGAGCTCGATCCTTAGGTCATAAGCCCCTTCGGGCACGACGGGGATCGCCAGCCGGGCGGCCGGGCCCGTCGGCTCGACCTCCAGGTCGGTGCCCCGGAGCCGCCACGCCGGCGACGCGGTGTGCTTCTCGACGTCGATCCGCGTCAACAGTTCGCTCCACTCCCCCGGAACCAGTCCCGGGGGAGACGACGGCCCGGAAGCGGCCGGCTCGGCGGGCTCGCGCGGCTCGCCCGACTGCACGATGCCGGTTCCGTAGCCCTTGATCTCGGCCAGTCGGGCGATGACCCTGGTTTTGTCCGCGCCGGAGAGTCGGGGCATGGCGGCCTGGTACCAGCGGCGCGCCCTGGCGAGCAAGCTGCCCCGGGCCAGCTCGGTTTTTGCCTGGGCCATTTCCCACCAGGCGTCGCCCAGCGCGAGCCGGGCCTGCGGATCGCTCGGATTGGCCAGGTCTTTTTGGGCCAGCGCCTGCCACTGGGGGTCGCTCCCCTTGGCGAGCATCGGCAGGCCGTGGTCCCAGTCCCGTTTCACCAGAGAGAGGTAGCGGCCGCGGATCAGGTTGGCCTCCGGGTCGTCGGAATTATCCGCCAGGGTCTTTTCGGCCTCTTGGACCCGCTGGAACTCCTTTTCGAGCGCGAGGACCTGTTTGCCGCGAACGACGATCTCGTCGCGGAGCCTCTTGTCCCCCGCTTTGTCGGCCGCGTCGTACGCCGTGCGCGCGTGCTCCATGGCCACCGCGAATCGGTCGGACACGACGGCATCGTCGACCAGAGCCAGGCACGCCTCGGCGATCGCCCGACGGGCCGTGGTCGTCCGCGCCGCGCCGGCGGCCTCCTTCAGCCGCTCCGCCTTCATCTCGGGCGCGTCGATCCGGTAGCGTTTGCCCATCTCGTCGATCGACGCGAGGATCAGCTCCGGGCGGGCCAGCTCGACGCCCAGGTCCCGGGCCTCGCGGAGCAACGCGAAACGGACGAGCGGGTCGTCGTCGGTCGCGGTCGCCTCGTCGAGCAGCTTGCGGCCCAGGGCCAATCGCTGAGGCGTGCGAGGTGCCCGGGCGAAATCCTTCTTGTAGAGGCTGCGGACCTTCGCGGCGGCCCGCTCCAGCGCGTCGGCCTCAGGCACGGGGAGTCGTTGCGGGGATTGCGTTTCCGCCCGGTCGCCGCCCGGCGGGAGCGCCGGCGGCGCATCTTGGTAGGGGGGCTGCGCCGCGAAGCCGGTGAGCGATAGGGCCATCGTGACGACGATTGCGCAAGACGCCGGTCCTCGCTTGCGATTCGGGTTGGTGTGGACTACCGGCATTCGTGGCAGTCTCTCTGGAACGGGCCATACGCGGCGTGTTCCGGCCCTCCGGCTACGCGAAGAGCATCCCCGCGTAGCCGACCACGCGGCTGGTGTCGCCGGAGGCCTCGGCGCTGGTGGCGTAGCCGACCGGCTCGCAGCGGTCGAGCGAGTCGAGCCGGCGGAGCGTCTCCATCACCAGCACGGCGGGCAACATGCCGCACATGCTGATCCGCTTCTCGGTGACGGTCTGGTAGAGGCGGGCCGGGTCGAGATTCTCGATGCACTCCAAGGCCATCCGGTCCACCCGGCGCGTCTCGGCGTCGCTGGCGTAGTGGTTCATGTCGGTGGAGATGACCAGCAGGGGCCGGTCCGGCATGTCGCGGAGCACGCCGGCCATCTCGTCGGCAAACCGCTGCAACTCGTCCAGGTCCGCGCCTTGGATGGCGATCGCGATGCCCACCACCTTGGCTTCGGGCGCCAATCGGGCCAGGAACGGCAGTTGCACCTCGATGGCGTGCTCTTGCGCGTGGGGCACGGCGTCGAGTTCCAGGCCGGTGACCGCGTCGGCCAACTGCCGGGCCAACTCGGGGTCGCTGTCCAGGTCGCGCCCGGGGAGCGACCAGGTCCCGTGCGGGGCGACCGACCAGTTGGCCCCGACGGGGCGGTGTCGCGGACAGACGATGATCACGCGCTCGGGGATCTCCAGCCTGGCGAACACCTCGGCGGCCAGCCGGCCCGAATACTGCCAGCCGGCGTGCGGCACCATCGCCCCCGGCCACGCCTGACGACCGGGCCTCTCGGGCAACAGCTCGTCGAGCACCTGGTCGAGCTGGGTGGGGTCGGCCGGGTAGAAGCCGCTCGCGGGATAGGAAGAGCTGGCGGCCGCGGGTCGCCGGATCTGGGGTCCTGCTTGCGGAGCCCCCACGTTGCTCGCCATGAACCGCGGCTCGGTCGACGCCACCTCGAAACTGCAAACGGCCGCTGCCTTGGACGGGCTGGGAAGACGGGCCTTCTCGATCGCTTGCTTCACGAGGTCCTCGGCCGAGCGATCCGGGTCGTAGGAGAGCGCCCACTTACCCCGATCCATCACCATCACCGCCCGACGGCGCGGATCGACGCCTTCCAGCTCGGGCTCGGCCGCGGTGCCCTGCATGGCCGAGTCCCACAAGACGCTCAATCCCAGCGTCACGCCCTCGACGGTCTGCGCCGTGATGCGCCTCGTCTGCAAGGCGCGAGCCGCCACCTTGACCAGGTCGAACAGGCCGGACTGAAGCGGCATCTCGGCCCGAAGGGAGACGCGGCTGCACTCCACCTTTTCCTCTTGCCCCGGGAGGTGTACGGTGAGTGCGGCCCCGCACACTTCGCCGTCGAACCCGCTGGGGGCGTACAGGCTGGGGGTTGCGCCGTAGAGCATGGCGATCAGGTTCCGTCGGCAGAAACTTGCCAGCGCGGTGACGTCGGCTTGCGTGGGCCCGCCGACGGGCACCCCCGCGGCATGGCTGCCGGACCCGGGGTCCAGCCGTCCCTGGATCGCGTAGCCTTCGAACGTCATCAGCGTGGTGTTGTCGTCGAGCCAGGCGTCGTTCGGAAGCCCCGCCTTGCGGCAGACCGCCTCGAGGAAGCCTTCCGCGTCCATCTTGTGCTCCACGGCCACGCCGGGTAGCAGAAGCCCTCGTGCATTGCCCCGCATGATCTGGAGTCCGTGTTTTCCGATGGTCACCGCGCTCGCGCGATCGCGCCCTCGGGCGGTCACCCTCTCCAGGCCCCAGAGGATCCACACCTCCATGTCGAGGTGTTCCAGCTCGGTGGGCGAGATGGGGGGAAAGCGCAGGTCCTCCCTGGCCGCCCGAACCGCCGCGTGGTCCAACGCCAGGTGAAGCGGCATCGAGTCGCCCAGATACCCGCAGCAAGACCGCAACTGGCCGCCCCGCTTGAGGCTCACGAACGCGCCCAACACGGGCCGCGTGCCCACGTCGGACAAAGCCACGTCGAGCCGCTCGCTCGGCAGCGACTGCACGGCCGCCGCCACCCGGCGACCGGCCGTCTGGAACACCAGGGCTTCCTGCTCGCCGGTCAGTTCGGGGCGGTCCGGGGCGACCTTCTCGGGGTCCGGCGGTTTCGGACGATCGGCTTCCATCGTACTGTCTCCCTTCGACGCAGAGGGGCTCGGCTCGGACCGGGCGAACGTGGCAATGCGCACCGGCTGCCGCCGGTTGCCCCACTCGCCGGGGCGATCGTCGAAACGGCCCGCGATCGCCGTGCCGCAACGTGCGCACTTGTTTTGCTTGAGGGCATACACGCCCAACTGGTATCCGTCCCGTTCGATCAACGGCTCGTCGCAGCCCGGGCAGTACGTGCTCTGACGACGGCGGTCGCTGACGTTGCCTGTATAAGCATAGTGCAGGCCGGCCCGCCGGGCGGCGTCGTACGCGGCGGCCAGCGTGGCCGGCGGCGTGCGTGGCCGGTCGGTCATCTCGAAATCGGGGTGGAACGCCGAGAAATGGACCGGCACGTCCGGCCCCAGCTCTTCGGCGATCCAATCGCACATCCGCCGGATCTCGTCCGGCGAGTCGTTCTCCCGGGGGACGATCAGGTTGGTGATCTCCAGCCAGACGTCGCTCTCGTGCACCAGCCACCGCAGCGTCTCGAGGACCGGCTGCAAATGGCCCCCGGTCAGCCGGTGGTAGAAGCCCTCGCTGAACGCCTTGAGATCGACGTTGGCCGCGTCCATCACCTCGAAAAACGGCCCCCGAGCCGCCGACGAAATGTACCCGTTGGTCACGGCCACCGTCCGGATGCCCCGGGCGTGGCAGGCTCGGGCCGCGTCGATCGCGTATTCTGCGAAGACGATCGGATCGTTGTAAGTGAAGGCGACGCTTCGACATCCGTGCTCCCGGGCGGCCTCGGCGATGGCCTCGGGATCGGCCAGGTCGCAATGGGCATCCACCTGGCGCGACCGCGAGCTGGTCCAGTTCTGGCAGAACTTGCAGCCCAGGTTGCAGCCGGCGGTGCCGAACGAGAGGACCGACGTGCCGGGATAGAACTGGTTGAGCGGTTTCTTCTCGATCGGGTCGATGCAGAAGCCGGTGCTGCGGCCGTAGGTCATAGAGACGAGCCGGCCATCGACGTTTTGGCGGACGAAGCAGAAGCCCCGCTTTCCCGGCGCGATCACACAGCCTCGGGGACACAGATCGCAGACGAGCTTGCCGGCCTCCTCCGATTCGTGCCACCACCCGGCGGTCCGCGACCCGTCCGGCCCGGCCGGTTCGTCCGGCGACAAGTTCACGTTCCGCGGCATACGAAACCCCCCAAGATGGGCATACCCGCTCCTCGCTGATCGTTCTGAAGCATATCACTTTAGCGACCCCCCGGGTACCACGCTGGAGGACTGGTCCGCAGCACGTTGGCGAGTCAGATACGTGTCAGATGCCCCGTTGGCCGGTTCGAGGCGCGGCACTAAAATGGTCGAGAAGCGGGTGCTTTACAACCAGGGAGGGGCACGAATATCGCCAATGGAGGGGGTGTGGATGGAAGGGGCAATTGCCACGCTGGTGGTGCTCGGGCTGATGGCCGCGGTGGTCTTGCTGTTCCGCAGGTTCGTGAGACGTCCGGCCCGCGTGTCCCAGGAGGACCCGCCCGGGGTGCGCACCGTCGTCACCTTCTCCGGCACGGACCCCGAGCTGTTTGAGGACGACAAGGAGGACGAGCCGCTGGTGGGGGTCCGGCTTTTTCGGATGCTCTGCGACGGGCTGACCGCCGGGCAGATCGCCGTCGAGAGCCGGGGGACGATCCAGAATGCCCAGCGGGCCGAGTGCGTCGTGGGAGGGGAGCGGTTCGCCTTGGTGCTCGAATGGATCGACCGGACGTGGGTGGCGAGCGTCGAATGGGTACCCGAAACGGCGGCCGAGAAGCGCCACCTCGCCCTCACGCAACAGGTATTCGCCCCGCCGGACGGCCCCGCCTTGCGGCAACTCCTCTCCGCCCTGGACCGCTGGCTCAAGGCCCAGCCCCAGCTCGCCCACGTCCGGTGGTTCCGCAAGGAGAGATGGATCGCGAAGGACACCTCCGATCCGAGCGACGGCCCGGTCCGGTGACGCGATGAGGGGATGACAGGGTGAGGAGGTGACGGGGTGACAAGGTGACGGGGTGACAAGGTGACGGATTTGCACGCCGACGGAGTGACAAGGCGACGACACACGGTATTGCCGCTGGCAAGCCTCGACGACCGGGGCGACAAGTTGACAACACGCCAACGAGCATCACCCTCGCCCGGTCACCCCCTTACCCCGTCACGTTGTCACCCCGTCACCCCCTCACCTTGTCACCCCGTCACCGCCCGTCACCGCTTGGGAATCGGAATACCGAGGCGCCCCTACGACTCGCCCTCTTCGGCCCAGCACTCGCGGATCCGGGCGAGCTTGCGTTCCACGGTTCGCGGGGCGCAGCCGAGCTGTCGGGCGATCTCCTCGTTGGTGTAGCCTTCGAGCTTGTAGAGGGCGATCTGGCGGAGCGATTCGTCGGTGAGCCGTTCCAGCAGCGATGCGCACTGCTCGGCCACCAGGGCGGCGACCTCGGGCGTGGGTTCCTGGCCGAGGACTTCGCCGATGCCCACCCCCTGCTGGGAGGCTTGGGCGCGGACGAACACCGATTCGCCCCGCACCGTTCCGCCGCCCCGCTTCTGACGGTGGCTGCGTCGGATCTGGGCCACGGCCTTGCGGCTGGTGATCGTCACCAGGAGCTTCCACAGGTCGTGACGGTCGTCCAGGCGCGGGAATCGGCCCGCCGCGGCGCCGCGATAGAAGCTGTGAAAAGCGCTCAGCGCGACGTCCTCTTCGTCGGCCATGCGACGGCTGCTGTCGCCCAGCTTCTGTCGGGCCAGGCGGACCAGTCGCTGGTAGTAGCGCTCCCAGATCCGCTGGATCGCCGACTCATCGCCCTCGGCGAGCCCGGAAAGCCATTGAGTGACTTCATCGTCCGCGGCAGCGGGTCCCTCGCTTGTCATGGCGGGCGGTTCCCTCAAGAAGACCTGAAAGGAGACGGACTCGTTACCACCAATTATAAGGGCAGTGCCCCCCGCCCGGAACCGGGTAGTTGGAGACAACCGCGCCGCGTACGAATCCGACCGAGCACCCGTCTGGTGGAGGTCCGCCTCCCGGCCCTTGCACGGCTTTGTGACAAAAGTCTACGCTAAGGGCTGAAAGCGCGTGCTGCGGGCTTTGTGAGGGGTCTGGGCTGACGGCCGGCCCATACCCCTGGGGGGGAGCCGTCGGGGCGAAGGGGGAAAAAATCGCCCGAGCCCGGCAATCCATGGCGGGTGACGGCAACAGACGGGCATAATTCAGATGGGAGCCCGGATTCTCGGGACGAACTGGACCTGCGCGAGGGAGACGCCGTGGACGCCGAGAAGACACTCGATCGGTTCGAAGCAGCCTGGCAGCGGGACGAGCCGCCGGAAATCGCGGACTTTGTCGATTTTGCGGCCGTCTGGTCGACCGACGGCGGGGCTCGCCGGGACCTGGTTGTCGAGCTGGTGATGATCGACCTCTGGTATCGGTGGCGTCAGGCCAGTCGCGGTCGCGTCGCCATGGTCGCCCAGGCCGCTTCCAATCGGAAGCCCGAGCAGGCGACGGCCGACTCGCTTCCGGACCGGCCCCGGCTGGAAGACTACGTCCGCGCATATCCGGAACTGGGTTCCTTGGAAGACCTGCCCCCGGTGGTGATCGGGGAAGAGTACCGGGCGAGGCGGCAGTGGGGCGATCGTCCGAGCCACGCGGACTACCTGGGCCGGTTCCGCCACCAGGCGTCGCGACTGGAGGAGCTATTGCCCGCCATCGACGGGGAATTGGCCGAAGATACCGTCGCTTCCCGCGAGACCTCCACCTCGGAAGGCACGCCCGTCACCACCGACAGCGCTTCGTCCGTTGCCCGCCCCGCTCCCCCGGCGATGATCGGCAAGTACCACGTAATCGGCGTCCTGGAGGAAGGTGGTCAGGCGCAGGTATACCGGGCGATTCACCCGACGCTCTCGAAGGAGCTGGTGATCAAGCTCGGCCGCCGGCCCATGGGCTCACACCCCACCGATCAGCTCGTTGCCGAAGGGAAGCTGTTGGCCGAGCTGGAGCATCCGAATCTGGCCCGGATCTACGACATGGACTTCCACGAGAATCGCCCATATCTCGTGATGGAGTACGTGCGAGGCCGGAACCTGCGGCAGTGCGCCCGCCAGCAACGATACAGCCCTCGGGACGCCGCCCTGCTCGTGGCCAAGATCGCCCGAGCCCTGACCGTGCCCCACGCCCGCGGCATCGTCCATCAGGACCTCAAGCCGGGGAATATCATCATCGACGAATCGGGCGAGCCGCGCGTGATCGATTTTGGGCTGGCCCGGCTCCTTCCCGTTTGGGTGGAAGACTCGGACGACGCGCCGGGCAGCATCAGCGGCACCGTCCAATACATGTCGCCGGAGCAAGCCCGCGGCGAGACCGAAAACATCGATCCGCGAAGCGACGTCTTCGCCTTGGGCGCCGTCTTGTACTTCCTGCTCGTCGGACGATCCCCCTTCGCCGACCAGAGCGTCATGGCCTCCCTGGAGCGGGCGCAAGAGTGCGACTTCGACCGAGCGGCCCTCCGCCGCGCCGGGGTCCCTCGCGCGCTCGAAGCCGTGTGCCTGCGTGCGATGCAGGCGGAGCCCGACCGGCGATACTCGAGCGTGGAAGCGATGGCCTGCGAACTGGAGCGAGCCGTCGCCGAACCTCGATGCTTGAAGAGGATCCTGGCGGCCGTCGTCGGCACGGCGGCGGTGGCGGCCGTGGCCTTCGGGCTATGGAGCATGCGGGGCGACAAGCCGGTGGGGCCGGACCCGATCCCGCCCGTCGTCTCCGAGACCGAGCGGATCGATCCGGCAAGGGACGTTTTGGGTCGTCCCTTGCGCCACGACTTCCCGCTCGAGTTTGAAGTCCTCGGGCACGACGTCGGCGAAGACCATCGCGTCGTGCTGACCGAAGGAGAACACGCCACATTCCGAATCGAGGCCGAACGCGATTGCTTCGTGGGCATCTGGCTCGTCGATCAAGATAACGCGCCCATCCAGCTCTTCCCGGACGAACACGACAACGACCATTTTGTGGCTGCCGGCGAGCCGCGGATCGTTCGCGGCGGAAGTGGATACGCCTTCACCATGACGGCCTCCGAGGGCCCGGAATACCTGCACGTGGTCGCGTTCAGCGAGCGGTGGGAGGCGCCGTCGGGACCACGGCAGGGGTTCGTCACACCGGATGAAATAAGCCAATGGCGGCCTCCCGTCAAATCAGTCAAGATCGAGAAGGATCAGTCGCCGCCCATGGCCGAGCTGTTCTTGCTCTTGCACGTTCGTCCGAAACCGGAGGAGAGTGATTCGGAAGCGGAGAAACCCTGAGTCGCCTCCGTCCCATCGGAGTAAGACCGGCACACGGGGATCATCACGTAACCGCGCCAGGCGAGTTATGCTCTCTCGTCGATTCGACTCAACGGTTGGTTTGCCGCGGATCTTCCGCGGCGGCGCTTGGGCTGCGCTGGCCGTGGTCGTCGCGATCGCGCTATCAGTGAGCGCGGTCATTGCGCAACAGCCGACGGAACCCGGGCCCCTGACCGCCGAGGAGCGGCAAGAGCTTTTCGTGAACGTGCAGAGCCAAATGGCCCGGGCCCAGCGGCTCCGCGCGGAAGGCAAGCTGCCCGAGGCGATCGAGGCTGCCCGGCAGGCGCTCGAGCTGGAGCACCGGCTCTTCCCCAAGCCCCACCCCGCGCTGGCCGACACGCTAGTCTGGCTGGCCAAAGCGCACGAATCCCGCGGCGAATGGGCCGAGGCCAAAGAGTATTGCCGCCAAGTGGTCGAGGTGACGGCCCAACTCCCCGAAGCCGATCGGTGGCGTGCGGCCGACGCCCGTTGCCTGCTGAAGCTCATCGATCGCATCGAACGGCTCGACCCCTCGGAACGCGCGCAGCTCGAAGAGGCCGACCAGTGGATCGGCCGGGCCCGGCAGTTGTCTGGGCAAGGCAAGGCCGAAGAGGCGATCCGGCTCGTGGGCCGGGCCGTCGACGTCCAGCGGCGGTTGCTCGGCGAGAACACGCCCCGCTGCGCCGCCGGTCTCGATGCGCTGGCGGCCGTCTGCCAGTCGGCGTACGACTATGCCCAGGCCGAGCGGGCGTATCGGCAGGCAATGGAGATCCGGGAAGCGACGCTTGGGCCGACCCATCCCGAGTATCTGACCAGCCTCAACAATCTGGGACTGTTGTATCACTCGATACGCGACCACGTGAGGGCCGAGCCGCTCCTGCGGCGAGCCCTGGAAGTCTCTCGCAGGATTCACGGACCGAAACACCCGGACTCGATCTGGTGCCTCAACAACCTGGCGGAGATCTACCAGACGAAGGGCGACTATGCCGAGGCGGAACCGCTCTTGCGCGAGGCCCTGGAAGCCTGTAAGGAAGTCCGTGATCGGTGGCCGGCGGACTACGCCTCCGCGTTGAATAACCTGGCCGGATTGTACGCCTCGATGGGCGACTACACCCGCGCGGAGCCGCTCCTGCGCGAGGCGCTCGAGATCCGCAAGGCGGTGTTCGGCCCGGAGTCTCCCGCGTACGCCGCGAGCCTCAACAATCTGGCGGGGCTCTGCCTGGAGCAAGGCGACTTCGCCCAAGCCGAGTCCCGGTTGCGCGAGGCGCTGGATATCCGCAGGAAAGTGCTCGACCCCCGCCATCCCGATTGCGCCACCACGCTGGACAACCTGGCGGCGGCCTGCCAGTCGCTGGATAAGCCGGCCGAAGCCGAAAAGCTGTACCGCGAGGCGATGGAAATCCGAAAGCAGGTGCTCGGCACCCGGCACCCCGACTATGCCCTCAGCCTCAACAACCTGGCCGCCCTGTATCGGTCGATGGGGGATTACGAACGGGCCGAGCCGCTCTATCAGGAGGCACTGGAAACCAGAGAGGAGGCACTCGGCACGGAGCACGCCGACTACGCCGTCAGCCTCAACAACCTGGCCGTCCTGTACCGGTCGATGGGCGACTACGCCCGCTCCGAACCGCTCTACCGCAAGGCCCTGGACATTCAGCGTCGTCTCCTCCAGGAGACGTTCGCCGTCTTGTCGGAGCGCCAGCAACTGGACATGACGCGGAGCCTGCGCCGTACGCTGGACGGCTATCTCTCCGTCACCTCCGTCACCTCGAAGACCGACGGCGACGACGAGCGGTCGTACGGTTACGTGTTGGCCTGGAAGGGCATGGTGTTCGTCCGCCAGCGGCAGACCCGGCTGGCCGGCGCGCGTCCCGAGCTGGCGCCCCTCGTCGACGAGTTGCAGAGCACGGCGAGCGGGCTGGCCGCGCTGGTCTTCTCGCAGCCGGACCCGTCGCAGCAGGAGGTCTGGCGGAAGCGGGTTGCAGAGCTCTCGGAGAAGAAGGAGCGGATCGAGGCGGAGCTGGCCCGGCGCGGTGCCCCGTTCTCGACGAGCCAGGAGGAGCTCACGGCCGAACGGCTCCGGACCACGATCCCCCCGGACACGGCGCTGGTTGATTTCCTGGAGTACGCGTACAGTCTCCCCGCGGCCGGTGCGAGCGAGGACCAAGGCGCTCCGAAGCCGTCGCCAACGCCGCACCTGGCGGCCTTCCTCGTCCGCCCGGATCGGCCGGTCGCGCGCGTCGACCTGGGCCCGGTCGAGCCGATTCGGCAGGCGATCGACGCGTGGCGCAGCACGTACGGTCAGGCAGGCAAGGGGGCCGACGCCGCGATGGAGCTCCGCCGCCGGGTCTGGGCGCCGTTGGAGGAGCACCTCGGCGACGTCGCCACCGTGCTCGTCTCGCCCGACGGAGACCTGGCCCGATTCCCCCTGGCCGCCCTGCCGGGCAAGGCGCCGGGTACGTATCTCTTGGAGGAACGGGCGCTGGCCGTGGTCCCCGTGCCGCAGTGGCTGCCCGAGATCCTAGCCGAGCCCGCCACGGCCACGGCCGACGGTTCCCAGCGCGATCCTGCCGAGCCGTCCTTGCTGCTTCTGGGCGACATCGACTACGACGCTCCGTCCCGCCCGTCGCAAGAGGATGCCCCGCCCGGCTTGGCCGCCACGCGCAACGCCGCCATGCACTTCGATCGGCTGGACAGCTCGCGGGGCGAGATCCTGGCGGTGCGCGACTCGTTCGAGCTGGCCTATGCCGACGGCGAGGTTCGCCTCTTGCGGCAGCATCAGGCCACCGAGGCCGCGTTTCGCCGGGAGGTGCCCCGGCATCGGTTCCTGCACGTCGCCACCCACGGCTTCTTCGCCCCGCCCGAGTGGTCGTCGCTCCTCGAACCGGCGGACGACAACGGCCGGGCTCGCACGCCGCGGGCCGCCGCCCCGTGGCAGGGAAGCGGGTTGGCGGCGCTGCATCCCGGCTTGCTCTCCGGGCTGGCGCTGGCCGGGGCCAACACGCCGGTCCAACCGGGCGCCGACGATGGGATCCTCACCGCCGACGAGGTGGCCTCGCTGAACCTGGGCGGCGTCGACCTGGCCGTCCTCTCGGCCTGCGAGACCGGCCTGGGACCGGTCGCCGGCGGCGAAGGCGTGCTGGGGCTCCAGCGGGCGTTCCAGGTCTCCGGCGCCCGCTCCGTCGTGGCCACTTTGTGGAAGGTCAGCGACGAGGCCACGCGCCAGCTCATGGAGCGATTCTACGAGAACCTCTGGGACCGCAAGATGCCCAAGCTCGAAGCCCTCCGCCAAGCCCAGCTCGCCATGCTCCGCGAAGGTCCAAACCGCGGCATGGCGCTCGTCAAGAAAGAGGGCGAGCCCGAAAAGCCCCGCCGTGTTCCCCCCTACTACTGGGCAGCGTTCGTGCTCAGCGGCGATTGGCGCTAGCTCGGTTCGTGCAAGGCCCTTGTCGAGCAGATCCGCTCCCTGCGCGAACGACGAGGCGCGAAAGCCAAGGACGGGGACGGGGACAAGGGGTTGAGGAAGCCGGGCAAGAATGAGAAAGGGGTCAGAGCGCCGTTAGTCGTTAGGAAGCATGGCGTCAACTCTTCGCACGGCCTCTTTCAGGGTCTCGCACCGGCGACACCACTAACGACTAACAGCGCTCTGACCCCATTCCCACGGAAGTCACCCCCCCCCCAGCATGTCTCGTCCGGGAGTGGATGTCGCGTGCGGAAGCACCCCATAAAGCAGCCCCCCAAACGGCCGGGGAATCAGCGCACCATCTTCCTGGCCCCCATAGGTACTATCCGCCTAGGGACGCCCCTTTTCC
>DATKZH010000705.1:0-43966 GCA_035528065.1 Thermoguttaceae bacterium
GCTTTCCAACGCCCAGCGGGCGATCTACGTCGACGACTTCTACACGCTGACCGCGACGACGTCCGAGGACTTCGTCGACGACAAGGACGTCGATCCCGCCTACGAGGACGACGTGATCCTCGAGGGCAACTGGGCGGAGGCTCCGTAGGCAGAATCCTACGGACATGTGCGTGGGCTAATGAACGCCCAGGTCGACCCAAAGCCCGCATTCTCCGGCATCCCGTGGGTCGGCCTCCCTCAGTGAGCCAGCGGGCGATGGTAGAGCGCTTCTGGTCGAATTCAGCCTTGCGGCGGGGCATCGCCGAAGAGAGCACCTTCTCCAGTCTAGCGAGGCTGCGCCTCAGACCGAGGCGAGGGTTCAGTGGTCAGGGTTCAGGGTTCAGGGTTCAGGATTTCTGTGCACGGGTGGAACTCCGAGTCCTGAACCCCGAACCCTGAACCCAAGAACTTGACTCATTTGCGGCAACTTTCGGAAACCAAGTGCCCTAGCGACGGATTGCAGACCAACCGGGCCATACCCCTCGTCTGGTGGGTATTTCCTTGGGGCCATTCTGAATAGCACGGAAATCGCGTTTGCGCAAGCTGGCCGTGCCTGCACCGCGACAGATCTGATGCCCAGAACTTGTACAATCTCGCCCTGGAGGTAGAATGCGGGTAGGATGGAGTGGGTTACGCGGGGGGGGGGATGTTGCCCGGCCGACTGAGGGTTTGAGGCGTCGTGTCCGATTGCCCGGCGGCGCGGTCAAGCGGGCGTAGGTAGTTGTCGGCCGGCGTCACTGACCCTCGCTTGGGGGAATGGAATGCGTGCGGCCAGAGGGAGGTACCCGGAGTTGTCTCGCCCAGCAAGCGATCGGCGATCGGCCAGTCGCAGTGGGAGGGCTGCGTTCACGCTGGTCGAACTCCTGGTGGTGATCGCCATCATTGGAATCTTGGTAGCGCTGATGTTGCCGGCAGTGCAGGCCGCCCGGGAAGCCGCCCGACGGATGCAGTGCAGCAACAATCTGAAGCAGATTGGCCTGGCGCTGCACAACTACCACGGCGTGTACAACTCGTTTCCCCCGGGAAACATCGACCAGGCGGTGCCCCAGAGCCAGGAATGGGGTTGGGCCGTCTTCTTGCTGCCTTACGTGGAGCAGGAGCCGCTCTACGCGCAATTGGCCCCCAACGACCGACGGTTCGTGGAGCTTCTGAGCGACCCGGTGGCCAGGTCGATGTGTCAGACTCCGCTGGGCGTCTTCCGCTGCCCGTCCGACAGGACGCCTCGGCTGCTCGAGGGCACCGAACAGCCACGAGATTTGGACGGAGTGGCGTCGGTGGGGCCAGATTTCTTCGGGGCGACGTCGAACTACATCGGGGTGACGGGCTTCTGGCAGATCGGCATCCTGCCGGCCAACGGGATTCTGAGCGCGAACAGCGCGGTGAATTTCAGGGACATCGTCGACGGAACGAGCAACACGTTTGCCGTGGGGGAACGCGATTTCTACTGTGCGGCGGGGCTCTGGGCCGGGGTGCGCGACGCCCGAGCCAGCGGCCCCCGGGGCGCCGACTACGTTCTCGGGCGTGTGAGCTACAAGATGAACGCGGTGAAGAACGTGGGGAATCCGAGTTGTTGCCAGGCGTTCAGCAGCGCGCACCCGGGCGGGGCCCATTTCGCCCTGTGCGACGGGGGCGTGCGGTTTGTCAACGAGAACATCAAGTTCCACAACGCGGGGGTCGTCGACTTCACCACTCCGGTTCGAATACGAACGATCGCTGCCGACCTCGGCACGTATCAGAGGCTTGGAATCATGGACGACGAGCAGCCGGTCGAGGCCTTCTAGACTGCTAGGGGGAGGCTTTCATCCGGTTTGCCCGGCGTTCTGGGAATAGACGATTGGGTTTCGGTTTAAGGCAAGTTCGGGGGGAGGAATGGGTCGGGGAGTCGCGTAAGCGGGTGTCTGGCTCGGGTTCTGCACCAGAGGCTTGTTGAAGCATTGATGCCGTCGACAGTCCACTACCGATGAAGGATCCTCATGCAATGTTCAGTCACATTCGACTTGGCCAGGTTGCATGTGTGTCGCTCATCCTTGCCCTGTCAGCGACGGGATGTGGTAGCGACGGCCCGGAACGGGGAGTTGTCACGGGCAAAGTGACGCTGAATGGCGACCCCTTGCCGGGCGCCGACGTCGAGTTTCAGCCGGAGGAGGGGTCTCCTTCCTACGCGATGACCGACGACAAGGGCCGGTACGACCTGATGTACACTCGCGACAAACGAGGGGCCATGGTAGGCGAGCACACGGTGCGGATCGTGACTCCGACCACGGGCACGGACACGCAGGGCAACGAGATCCGGGTCCCCCAGCAAGTGCCGCCCAAGTACAACGCCGGATCGAAGCTGACCCGCGAGGTCAAGTCCGGGAAGAACAAATTCGATTTCGAACTGACGAATCCTTAGTCGTCCGGCCGTATCGATCGTGGCCCGGCCCCGTCGATTCGGGCTGGCCGCGTGGTGAGCGCACTTGGCGGCCGGGCTTGGGTACGTTTCGGGCGTTGATCCTCGGCGAAGAGGAGGGGTTTTTGGTGTTTCCCCAGCAGGCCAGTTCACAATCGGTTGGCGGCAGTCCGAGGGCGGCCTTCACGCTGGTCGAACTTCTGGTGGTGATCGCCATCATCGGGATCCTGATCGCGCTGTTGCTGCCGGCGGTGCAGGCGGCCCGGGAAGCGGCCCGGCGAATGCAGTGCAGCAGCCGCATGAAGCAAGTTACTCTCGGCTTGCACAACTACGAGAACGCGCTAGGGGTATTTCCACCTGGATGCATCGACGATGGGGTTCGCCAGCGTCAGCAGTGGGGCTGGGCGGTCTTCCTGCTGGAGTATCTGGAGAAGGGGTCGCTGTACCGGGAGCTGGCGCCGAACGGGCGCCGCCTGGTCGACGTGCTCAACGACCCCGTCGCCCGGACCCTCATCCAGCAGCCGATGGCGTTGTTCCGCTGTCCGTCCGACAGGACCCCCCCATTGCTGGAGCGCACCGAGCAGATTCGCGACCTGGACGGCGAGGCGGCCGTGGGCGCCGATTTCTTCGGGGCCACCTCGAACTTCCTCGGCGTTTCCGGGTTCTGGGATATCGGCGACGAGCCGGCCAACGGGATTTTCTCTCCCAATAGCGCCGTCAGTTTCGTGGGTATTCGCGACGGCACGAGCAATACGTTCGCGCTGGGCGAGCGCGACTTCTACTGCGCGGCGGGAATCTGGGCCGGCGTCCGCGATCCGCGGGGGAGCGGGCCGAGGGGAGCGGACTACGTTCTGGGGCGGGTGAGCATCAAGATGAACGACCCGCGGAACATCGGCAACGACCGCTGTTGCGAAGGCTTCAGCAGTGCCCACCCCGGCGGCGCGAACTTTGCCCTGTGCGACGGCTCCGTGCGGTTCATCAACGAGAACATCCGCTTCAATAACGCAGGCGTCACCAACTTCAACTTCCCGGTAAGCGTCGGGATGTTCGGTGCCACCTTGGGTACGTACCAAAAACTCGGCATCCGCGACGACGGAGAGGTGATCCCGGACGACTATTGACCCTCAGGAAGCCAATGCGGCAGGGCCGCCCCACCGAAGGCCGGGTTTCTTGGGAGAACGTCGAAATCCGTATCGTACTGTCTTTCTGAGCACCAATAGCCCGTGTCCGCGGACGTCGACGAAGGCGGCGGACTGGGCGGGCGTTTCAGTACGCCGCCGCCCTATCGGCTGCACCCGGGAGGATACAGGGAATCGGGCGATCCCCGAGGCCGTCGCTTCGGACCAGTCACGCTAGAACAGGGATTGTAGTACCATGTTCACCCGCACTCGATGGATCCGGCTTGTGTGTGCGTCGGTCGTGCTTCTGCTCGGCGTGACGGGGTGCTTCCGGAGGGGACCGGAGTTGGCCCCCGTCACGGGAACGGTCACCCTCGACGGCGAACCGCTGGCAGGCGCTCAGGTCGAATTCAAGCCGATGCGAGGCAATCCGTCGTACGGCACCACGGACCAACTCGGGCGGTACGAGCTGAAGTACACGAAAGATAAGACGGGGGGCGTCGTCGGCAGCCACGTCGTGCGGATCACGACCCAGACGACCGCCGTCGACCCCGAAACGGGCAGTGAAATCCAGGTTCCTCAGGGGGTGCCGGAAAGATACAACGAGCGATCCCAGTTGATCCGAGAAGTCAAACCGGGAGAGAACCAGATCCATTTCGCTCTCACGAGTGAGCCGAAGACCGAAGAGACCGGCGTGGCGGAAGCCAAGGCGAAAGAGGGTGGTGCGGAGGAACCGAAGATCGAGGGACGCGAGAGAGAAGATGCCGACACGCAAACGCCGGCCACGCAGAAGCCTGCCGCGAGAGCGCCGGAGTCGGCTTCCCCCGACACAGAGAACGCCGCAGCGGAACCGCCCGACACGCCCAAAGCCAAGGCGGAACAGCCCGCCGCCGAGGAATCGTAGAGGAGCAATCCGGCGCAGCCGAGTCCCGAGCGAGTGCACCGCCGCCGTGGCGGAAAAGACGTCTCAGCGGCCTTTCTCCAGCAGCTTCTTCAGTTGAGCCCAGGTCCGCGTGTTGGCCACGTCGTCAGCAGTCAGGCCGCCTCGCCGCGCCTGCAACACGCCGAACCGCGTCGCCGCGAGCCCGTTCACGTTGTGCGCGTCGGTCGAGATGACGACCGGCACCCCGTAGTTCCTGGCCGCGGCGCAGGCGACGTCGTCCAGGTCCAGACGCATCGGGTGGGCGTTCAGCTCCATCATCTTGCCGCAATCGCGGGCCGCCTTGAGCACGGCGTCCAGGTCGATCTCGTACGCCTTTCGCCGATTCAATAGCCGGCCGGTCGGATGGGCGATCGCCGAAACGTGGGGGTTCTCCAAGGCCTCGACCACGCGCCGGGTGATCTTGTCGCGGGACTGGTTCTGACCGTAGTGGACGCTTGCCACGACCCAGTCCGCCTCGGAGAGCACGTCGTCGTCCAGGTCCAAGCCCCCTCGCTCCAGGATGTCGACCTCCACGCCCTTGAGCACGCGGAACCCCTTGAGCCGCTCGTTCAGGGCGTCGACCTCCGCCCATTGTCGGCGCAATGCCGAAGCGTTGAGCCCGCCGGCCATCGCTACCCGCTTGGAATGGTCGGTGATCGCGACGTACTTGAGCCCCCGCTTCTTGGCCGCGGCAGCCATCTCTTCGATGGTCGCTAGTCCGTCGGTCCAGGTGCTGTGCATGTGCAGGTCGCCGCGCACGTCGTCCAGCTCGACCAAGCGGGGCAGCTCGCCCGCCTCGGCCCACTCGAACTCACGACGGGCCTCTCGCAACTCGGGCGGAAACCAGGGCAGATCGAGGGCGGCGTAGACCTCTTCCTCCGTCGCGCCGGCGATCTGCGCTTCGCCGCGGAAGACGCCGTATTCGTTCACTTTCAACCCGCGATCCTTGGCCATTCCGCGAAGCACGATGTTGTGGGCCTTGGAGCCCGTGAAGTATTGGAGGGCGGCGCCGAACGACTCGGCCGGCACGACCCGCAAGTCGACCTGCAACCCGCTCCCCAGCCGGATCGACATCTTCTTGTCGCCCCGCATCAGCACCTGGGCCCGGCCGGGATAGGCGGCGAAGCAGTCCATCACCTCCCTGGGCTCGTCGGCCACGACCAGCACGTCGAGATCGCCCACCGTGTCTTTGCCCCGGCGATAGCTTCCCGCCATCTCCATTTTCTCGATCGCGGGGCAGGTTCGCAGATGCTCCAGCATGGCCCGGGCGATCTCGTCGGCATGGGCCCAGTAAGTCCGCTGTTCGGCCTGGGCGGCGATTTCCAGGCCGGCGAGGATCGCGGCCTCGGTCTTGGCTCCGAAGCCCTTGAGCTGGCGGACCTGCTGCGACTCGCAGGCCCGGCGGAGCTGATCGAGGTCGTTGATGCCCAGCTCGCTGTGCAGCAGGGCGGCCCGCTTGGGCCCCAGCCCGGGGACGCGGAGAATCGCCAGCACGCTTTCCGGGATCTCGGCCAGAAGCTCCTCGAGCAGGGGGAGCGAGTCGGTCATGAGCAGGGTCATCACCTTCTCGGCCAGGTCCTTGCCGATGCCGGCGATGTCGGTCAGTTGGCGATCCGGGTCGTTGGCCACGTCCTCGATCGCCTCGGGCAGATCCTTGATCGCCCTGGCCCCGTTCCGATAGGCCCGGACGCGAAAGGGATTGGCCCCCTGGAACTCCAGGAGGTCGGCGACTTGCTCGAAGACGACGGCGATTTCGGCGTTGGTCATGGGGAGGGCCGAGGGCTAGGGGCTAGGAAGATATCCGGGCGAAAGCTACGGAGGAGTGCGAAGCCCACGGGCCGCGTCCCATGGGACTCTACGGCGGACTGCCGTTCCACCAAGAGCGCCGGACTCACCGCCGCTTGCTCTCTTCGCCTTTGGTAGCTTTTCTCTTCAGGTCTTCCTGGTGGTCTCTCCACAGCGAGGCTTCGTCCTTGTCGTCGATTCGTCGGATCGGCAGCCAGACGGCATCCGCAGGGCGCCCGCTCGTCGCGGGACACAGGGCCCACGTCTTGCCGGTCATGGTGTCGACGAGCAACGTGCAGCCGTCTGCCTCCTCGACCGCGTATCTTCCCACGGGCCCCCGTTCGATCGGTTTGACGGCCCTCACCTTCGGAGTTCTGTGCTCGTCGTCCCGATCGATGATTTCGATCTGCACCCGACGGGGATCCACGTCGTCGATCAGAAACGAATTGGGTCGCTGGCTCGGGCGCCCCCTCGACGGGTCGTGTCGCCATCCCGCTTGTCCGAAGGCCCACGTGGCCACGGCGACGCAGAGCGTCGCGAAGACAACAATCGCCGTCACTTGCTTCTTCATCACCTGCTCCTTTCCCGGAGACATCGGAAACACGTGCTGTTTGGCTGTTCCAAGTCCGTTTCCCAATCGTGTTGCCTGCCCATCGCCGGCCGTGGATCTCTCACATGTGCAGTTCCACGACGTCTTTGTCGTGCAGCACGTAGTCGCCCTTGACCACCGTGCCGTCGTGGACGGCGGTTCCCCAGACTCGCGCGAACTTGAGGCCGTCGACGTAGTCCTTGTGGACCTGTCCGGCCATGTCCATCAGCGTGCTTCCGCGGCGGAGAGTGAAGGGGCGGTCCCGGTCGGGCTCCTTGGCCGAAGGAAGCTTCGAGTAGACCCGGACCACGTCCAACGCCCCATAGATCGCCGCCCGCAACTCCTCCAACCCGGTGCCCTGCTCGGCTGAGATCACGTGCTCGCCGAAGTCCAACGGACACAGCTCGTGCAACAAGTCCAAGCGATCCGGCGCGCCGGGCACGTCGATCTTGTTGGGCACAAGGAAGGTCCGCGTGTAGGAGAGCCCCACGTCCTCCTCGCTCAGACACGACTCGCGGGCAAGCCGGGTTTTGGTCTGGCCGAGCCGATCGATCACCTCCCGGCACTGTTCGATCCCCGAGTCGTCGCCCAGGTCGACCAGCAACAGCGCCAGGTCCGCCCCCCGGATGATCCCGTACATGAACGGATCGAGATAGTCGGCCGTGACCGGGGGAGTGTCGACCAGTTGGACGGCGATGTCCTCCCAGGGCATCATGCCTGGCTGGGGCACTTGGGTGGTGAAAGGATACTCGGCGACTTGTGGGGTCGCGCGGGTCAAGCTCGCCAGCAGTTGACTCTTGCCCGCATTGGGCCCCCCCAAAAGGACAACCGTCCCTGCACCTTGCCGAGGGATACGAATCCCCCTCGATTTTTTGCCCGCCCGCTTGTCTGCCTGGAGTTCCCTTTTCGCCTTGGCAATCTTGGTCTTGAGCTGCGCCTGGAGGTGGTCCGTCCCCTTGTGCTTGGGGATCTCCTGGAGCATCACCTGGAGGCATTTTATCTCCTCCTCCAGGGTGGTCGCGTGGCGATATGCCTCCTCGGCCTTGAGGTACTGTTGGGTCAGATTCGCGGGCATGGCGACAGGTCGGGCGTCGGTGAGCAGGCCGTTCACTTGGGAACAGGAACCGATTGCAGTTTACCGAACCGCGACATGGTGGGCCAGCGGGTCTGGCGTGCCGGTCCCCCTCGTTTGGCCAGCTACCCGGCCTCGCCAAGGCTACCCAAAGGCCCGCGAATGCCCGAAATGCCGGCCGGTTCGGCTCCCCGTCAATCAAGGCGCGACGCGGGTGCGAACGTGCCTCGTCAACAAGGCCGTCAGCAGGGCCGACGCGGCGGCTTCCTCATCACGGCTGCCGGCTGAGGCTGAAGATGGGTAGTAGGAGGGCCAGGCCGATGCCGCCGACGATGACGCCCATGATGGCGATCATGATCGGCTCGATGAGGCTGGTGGCGGTTTTCAGGGCGGTCTCGACTTCGTGGTCGTAGTAGCCGCTGACTCGCTCCAGGACGTAGTCGAGCTTGCCGGTCTCCTCGCCGGCGGCGATCATCTGGACGAGCACCGCGGGGAATAGGGGGTTTCCGGAGAGGACTTCGCAGATCCGCTTTCCGGTGGTGAGCTGTTCGCGGACGTCCTCCCAGACCTTCTCGTAGTGGTAGTTGCCGGAGACTTCGCCGCAGAGCCTGACCGCGTCGAGCATGGAGACGCCGCTGGTGAGCATGGTGCCCAGCGTGCGGATGCTCCGGCTGAGGGTCACCTTGCGGAACATCGGGCCGAGGATGGGCAGATAAATTTTGACCAGGTCGAAGAACCGCCGCCCGGATTCGGTCCGCTTGGCGAACAGATATCCGACGACCATCGCGACCAGGCCGGCCACCCAGACGTACCAATAGCCGAGCATGACGTCGGAGATCGCCATCATCCACAGGGTCGGCTTGGGGAGGTCCGTGCCCTTGGATTTGAACAGGGGGGTGAATTTGGGCAGGATGTAGGTTAGGAGGAAGATGGTCACGCCGACGGCCAGCACCATCATCACCGTGGGGTAGGCCATGGCGGCGCGGATCTTGCCCCGGGTCTCCACTTCCTTGCGGAGGTAGCCGGCGACTCGGTCGAGCATCGCGCCGAGCGTGCCGGTGGCCTCGCTGGCCTTGACCAGGGAGATGTAGGTCTTGTCGAACAGCTTGGGGTGGCGGGCCAGGGCGGTGGAGAAGTCGTCGCCGGATTCGACGGCGTCTTTCAGCTCGCAGAGCACCTTGCGCAAGGCGAGGTTTTTCTCCTGCTGGACGATTCCCTCCAGGGCGCTGGAGAGCGTGATGCCGGTGTCGACCATGATGGCCAACTGGCTGGTGGCGTAGATGATCTCCTGCTTGGCGACGCGCCCTCCCAGCAGCGGCCCGAGGCCCTCGCCGAGGTCCTCCTCCAGTTCCAGGACCTGGAAGCCGTCGCGGCGCAATTGCTGCGTGGCGTCATCGTGGGTGGGAGCTTCGATGGCCCCGCTGTGAATGTTCCCCAACGGGTCGCGGACGCGGTATTGGTAGGTCATGGTGAAGACCTCGGAAAGCCCTCGCGTTTCATCGTTCGCTCATCGTTCCGACGCTTCGCGTGTTGATTTGCGACGCGAAGCGCCGCGGCGACCCGTTCCCACGCAAAGCGTGGCAACGATAGGACATAAGACATTACTGACTCCTGCCTACTAACTCCTGCCTACTAACTAATACCTACTGACTCCTGACCACTGACTCCTGACCACTAGTCACTACTGGCTGCCTCCCGGACTTCGCCGGCGATGTGGAGGATTTCTTCGACGGTGGTGATGCCTTCGCGGACTTTTCGGAAGCCGTCCCCACGGAGCTCCACCATGCCGTCGCGGACGGCGAGCTTCCTGAGGCGGCTGATGTTGGGGTTGGCGACGACGGCGTCGCGCATTTCGTCGGTGATCACGAGAAGCTCGTGGACGCCGATCCGGCCCTTGAAGCCCGTGTTGCGACAGCTTCGGCAACCGACTCCCTTGTGGAAGGCTTCGCACTGGAAGCCCATCCGCTCCAGGGTCTTGCGCAGGGCTCGCGGGGGCTCGTAGGTCTGGCGACACTTGGCGCAGATCCGGCGTACGAGGCGCTGGGCCAAGACCATGTTCAAGGCGGCGCTGATCAGGTAGGACTCCACCCCCATGTTCACCAGCCGCGTGATGGCCGCGCAGGCGTTGTTGGTGTGCAGGGTGCTGAAGACGAGGTGTCCGGTCAAGGCGGCTTGGATGGCGGTTCGGGCGGTTTCCTCGTCGCGGATCTCGCCGACCATGATCACGTCGGGGTCTTGCCTGAGCAGCGTGCGGAGGGCCTTGGAGAAGGTGAGACCGATCTTCTCCTGCACCTGGAACTGGTTGATCAGCGGCATGTGGTACTCGATGGGGTCCTCCACGGTGCAGACGTTGTTCTCCATGGAGCTGATGGCGTTCAAGGCGGCGTAGAGCGTCGTGGACTTGCCGCTCCCGGTCGGACCCGTCACCAGGATGATGCCGTTGGGGGCCCGGATGTTCTCTCGGAAGGTGCTGAGGACGTCTTCGGCGAACCCGAGGTCTTCGAGATTCAGGGAGATGGTTCGCTGATCGAGCACGCGGATCACGGTCTTTTCGCCCTTGGACGTGGGGAACGTGCTCACGCGGAGATCGATCCTGCGGCTTTCCAGAAGCACGTTGACGCGCCCGTCCTGCGGCAGCCGGCGTTCGCTGATATCGAGCGAGGCCATGATCTTGATGCGGCTGGTGACGGCCGCCAGCAGGTGCGGGGGCACCTCGAGCGACTTGTACAGGCGCCCGTCGATGCGGTACCGGATCCGCATGCAGCGCTCGGCCGGCTCGATGTGGACGTCGCTTGCGCCCTCTTTGACGGCGTTGTAGATGATGTAGTTGACGAGGCGGATGACGGGCGATTGCCCGGCGATCTCCTCCACGTCGCCGATGTCGTCGAGGGCCTCCTCGATCAGGGTGACGTCGGCGTCCTGCGAGTCTTCGATGATGTCGTCGATCACGAAGACCTTGGAGTTGGGAAGCGAGGTGATCATCCGCCGGATGTCTTTGGGCGTGGCGGCGACGATCTGCACCTCGAGATTCGAGAGGCTGCGAATCTCGTCGATCAGGAACAGGTTGGAGGGCTCCGAGACGGCGATGGTGAGCGTGTCGCGGACGACGAACAGGGGCATCACCAGATTGTTCTCGATGTACTCCCTGGGGAGCACGTCGACGATCCGGGGATCGTACAGCCGGGCATCGAGCTTGGCGTACGGCACCTCGTACTCAGTCGCCAGACACTCGACGATTTGATCCTCGCTGCAATACTCCAGATCGACGAGGATCTCGCCGAGCAGCTTGCTCCGCCCGCCCCGCTTCTGCGCCTCCAGGGCGGACTGCACCTGCTCGTCGGAGAGGTAGCCTCTCTGGACGAGCAGGTCGCCGAGGCGGCGCGGCGTACTGGCGGCGATTCCCATTGCGGGTCAATCCCTTGCTCGGAATCAGCGGAAGCTCTTGACGGCGTCGATCACGCTGGAGAACACTTCCAGTTGGCGATCCAATCGGGTGATCTCCAGGATCTTCCGGTTGCTGAAGTTGGTGGTGGCAATCTTCACGTCGCCGCCTGATGCGCGGAGCCGGTCGTGAACGTTCAACAGCGAGGTCAGCCCGGCGCTGTCGAGCATTTCCGTGTTGTCCAGATCGAGCACGACGTTGCTGCGTTCGAGCGTCGGCACGCAGGCCTCGAACCCGTCGGCCTGATCCTCGCCCAGCTCCTCCGGGGTATGGACCACGATCACGTCGCCGAAGATTTCCGTGGGGAGGTTCATGGGATAGTGGCGAGGTGTCAGGGGTTAGTGGTTGGTGACGGGGTGACAAGGTGACGGGGTGACGGGGTGACGGGGTGAGGAGGCGACGAAGCGTGGTCTGCGCCTCGACATCGCAGCGCAGCACTCCATCACCCCGTCACCTTGTCACCCCGTCACCTTGTCATCCCAACACCTTGTCACTCTCTCGTGCCTCATCTTTCTTCCCGTCCAGGATGTCCTGCACGGTCTGGAGCAGCTCGCGCGGGCTGAACGGCTTGGCGATCACTCCCCGCACGTTCCACTTCTGGGCCAGTTCCTCGTGACTTATCTCGAAGCCTTTGGCCGTGAGCATCAGGATCGGGAGGTCTTTGAGGTCGGGATTCTCGCGGACGCGCTGGGTCAGTTGGAAGCCGTCCATCCGGGGCATCTGGTAGTCGGTCACGAGAATGTCCGGCGGCTGAGCCTCGATCAGCTCCCAGGCCTCCTGGCCGTCGCCGGCGACCTGAACGTCGAAACCGGCCCGCTTGAGCTTGAACTCCGCGGCCCGGACAATGTGGATTTCGTCGTCGCAGAGCAGGATGCGTTTTGGCATAGGGGTCGTTCCTTTCTTCGGTTAGGTGGATCAGGCCATCTGTCCGGCGTTCGGCAGGGTGACGCAAAACGTGCTGCCCGCGCCCAGTTCGCTCTGGACCGTGAGCCGACCGCCGTGGACGTCCTCCACGATGTGCTTTGCCAGGGGGAGTCCCAGGCCGGTGCCCGAGGCCATCGTCTTGTCCTTCTTGACGCGGTAGAACTTCTCGAACACCCGCCGGCAATCCTCTTCGCTCAATCCCACGCCCGTGTCTTCCACCTCGAACGCCACTTCGTTGTCGACCAGGCGGCTGCGAAGCGTGACGCGGCCTCCCTCGGGCGTGTACTTGATGGCGTTGGAAAGCAGGTTGATGGCCGACTGCAAGAGCATGTCCCGATCGGCCAGCACGCCCAGGTACATGGGGCTCAGCTCCGAGGTCAATTCAATCTGCTTCGCCTCGGCCACCGGCTGGACTACGTGAATGGCCTCTTCCAGGAGCTCGTTGAGCGAGCGGCTCTTTTTGTTCACGCTCACCACGCCGGCCTCGATTCGGGCCAGATTGAGCATGTTCTCGACCAATCGCTGGAGCCGGTCGGCCTGGCCGCTGATCACGTCGAGGAACTCTTCACGCGTCTGGTCGTCTTCCGCCTCGCCGTCGACCAGCAGCTCTACGTAAGCCTTGATGCCGGCCAGCGGCGTCTTCATCTCGTGGCTCACCGAAGAGACGAACTCGGCGTGTCGCTTCTGGAGCGCCTTCTCGCGGCCGACGTCGCGCAACACGGCCACGGCGCCCGCCCATTCGGTGGGGGATCGCTGATCTCCCACCGATGGCAGGGACGGCTCCTCCTGCCCGTCGTCGCTGCCGGGGGACTGCAATTTGGACGTGCACACCCGGTACCATTGCGACTGGCCCGCCGCATCGACGATCTCGATCTCCTCGGAGCGGCTCGCCGTGGTCTTGCGCTGGCAGGCGATTCGGAGCAGCTCGATCAGCTTCTGCGAGCGCACCAGCCGGCCGACGGCCCGCCCGTCGGCGCAGTCGCCATCGAACTGGAACAGTCGCTCGGCGGCGAGGTTGGCCAACAGGAGTTCGTCGAAGGCGTCGATGGCCAGGATCGGCTCGGCCAGGCCCATCAGGATGGCCTTGATGCGCTCGCAGTCGGTCGTGGCCCGGCGGCAGCGGATCTCCCACGCCGTTCGCGTGTGTTTCAGTTCCCGGGTTCGCCGGCGAGACTCCTCAAACGTCTTGCCCACGCGTTCGGCAATCTCAAACCAGGGGTTGTCCGCCGGCAGGCTGGGCGGGGCATCGGAGCCGCCATCGGCGCTCAAGTCGCAGACGTCGAACCGGCAAAGGGCCTCGAAATGCCGTTGGACCGCGCGACGGTCCGCGCCGGCGCGACACCAGAGCAGCCCCAGCGATCCGCCGGCCAGGACCAAGACCCCGCACATGATGCCGATCCGAATCGGCCACGCGCCCTCGGGGGGCGGGGCCAGAAAACCCGCGGACGACAGCCCGTCGGCCAGCCAGGCAAGCACGCACGCGCAGCACGGGATCAGCACCCCGGCCGCCAGAAGCCAATGGTCCTTGGAGCGATTCATTCTCGGAGGAGCTCTCTCAACGGGGTCGCCCTTCACGGTGAGGGTAAATACACTAATCGACGGTCGGCCGATCCGTACTTCGACCCGGGCGGGGAGGGCGAAAAAGCGGAGGTCCGCAAGCCGGACGGCGGGGCCGCACGCCGGCGGGCCGCCTCCCGGGCAAGGCCGCGATCGACCGCAAGTCGCGGTGGCAGCTCAACGCCGGAAGGCGTACCTCGGGTCAAGTCGTCGGGCTTGGCAAAAATGCGTCTCCGCGGCCGTCAGTTGCCCGAGCTTGGCCAACGTGCAACCCATTAAAAAGTACGACAAGCCACTGGACTTGTCCAACGAAAGGGCTTGCTGGAGTACGACTTGAGAGGATTGGTAGTCTCCCAGGCGATAGTACGCCGCCCCGAGAACGCGGCGAATCGCCGCCGAATCCGGAAAGACCTCCAGAAGCGGCTCAAGCAGGACGACCGCCACCTTCGGCTGATTGTGACCGAGCGCGGAGATTGCCGCCGAGATGGGGATTCGCGGGTCGTCCGGCTTCAGGGCCATCGCTTCCCGGAAGTAGGCAAAGGCCAACGCGCTGGTCCCGTCCGACATCGCAGACAGGCCCTTCTCGATCAACTCGGCCGCGGAAGCGTCAGCCGTATCGCTGGCATAAGCGTTCCCTGCGACAGGGCCTGCACCTCCGATACGACCCGCGCAAGTCCCATGAGGGACCAAGCGTTGAGGGGACTCCTGAGGAAAGAAATCGTCAATCCTCGAAGCGTCCGAGCGGCTCGAAAGCGAGGCTTCCGGCGACGCTCCTTCCTGAGTGGGTGACTTGCCCTCCTCTCCGGAGAGGATGCAAATGGTCGAGGGCCGTTGCGGCTCGACTTCCTGCGCACGGTCAATCGGCGCGGCAGGCCCGAAACAGCCCGATGCGCCGTGACCGGTCTCCTGGCCGTGCCACTCGTCGGACCGAAGGTTTCCGGGGCTTGAGGAGACCTCCGGTCGTGACCCCGGCGAGGTCGGGAGACGTTCGCCGAGCGCGTCCGGTGCCCCGAAATTCCCCGGCCGCCCTTCGGATTCCTCCGAGGCCAGCATCTGGTAGCTGACGGCGTACACCTCGTCGTCCGGTCGGAGCCTGGTCGCCCGCTCGTAGTAGACCAGCGCGTCGGCCCTTTGCCCGGTCGCATCCAGGAGTAAACCCATCAGGTGATGCGCGCGTGCGTCGCTTGGGTGGGTGGCCAGCGCCGGTTCGAGATACGGGATGGCCTCAGTCGGCCGGTTGTCGGCCAGGAGCGACTCGGCCAACAGGAGCCGGGCCTCGAGGTGGTCAGGAGATCGGGCCAAGATCCGCTGGAGGATCTCGGCACAGCCGAGGAGATTCCCCTCATTCCAGCGGGCCTGGGCCGCCTCGAACTCGGCCACGTCGCACTGCCGGTCAAACCGGCGAGCCGCCGCCTCACTCCGCTGGAGACGCTTCTTTGAGATGTCTTCGACCGGAGGGCCAAGGGTTTTCAGCGAGGCGCAGCCGGCCATGGTCGCGGTTAGAAGCGCGATCACCCACACCGATCGGCCGGAACACCTGGCGACGCTCATTGGAAGCTCCTGGGCCGCTCGATGTCCACGCGGCGTCCCGGCCGGCCCGGATCGAAGGGATGCGACGGCTCGATGGGCTCGGACAGAGGAATCGGCCCGCGCTGGAGCTCGCCCAGCAGCCACGGGTCGATCACGGTGCCGTCGAGCGGGTCAGTGGGCGAAACGACGGGTGAGGGCCCTCCCAGCGTGTGCTCGCCCACCGGCCGCCCCAGCCAGACGTCGCTCCTCAGATCGATCGCCGCCCGATTGAGCGGGTCGAAATGGATCGACAGTTCGGCAAACCGCAGCGCCGTGTTGCGGTCGCCGGCCGCCCAGGCGTTTTGGGCCATTCGGAAGTACTTGCGGGCGACGTGGCGTTTGCCCAGGAAGGTCATCTTCTCGCCGTACACCTGCTGACGCCGATGGAACTCACACGCCGCCTGTTCGCCTTCCTCGCAGGTTTCCGGCTCGTAGACGATGTGCGGGGTGATCAGCACGATGATCTCGTGCCGTTCGGTGGTCTCGTCTCGGTTGCGAAACAGTGGACCGACCCACCGCAAGTTCCCCAAAAGCGGCACTTGGTTCCCGCTGGTCTTCAACTCCTCGCGCATCAGGCCCCCGATAATGACGGTGCAGCCGTCGCGGACCATGATGTTGCTGGTGACCTGCGTGACCTCCTTGTCGGGCACCAGGTTGTCTCCCTTGACCACGACGTCGCCACTGGACAACTCGGGATGGACCTCCATGCGAATCAGCCCGTCGGCCGAGACAAATGGCCGCAACCGGAGGATCGTGCCGGTCTTTAGCATCTCGATGCCGCCGGTGGTGCTGGTTGACGTCTGCACGGTGTTGCCGACATAGCCCTGCTCCCGGCCGATCTGGATTTCGGCCCGATGCTTGTTGATCACCATCAGCCGCGGCGAAGCGATGACGTTCGTTTCGTTCAACTCTTCCAAGGCGTCGAGGAACGCGCCCAGGTTGCTGTCCATGAACGCGACCGCCAGGCCGCCCGTGGTGAACTTGGTGGGAAGCGTCTGCGGGGGAGTGCCGATGACGAAGTTCAGGTTGTTCTTCTGTCGGAGCAGGTCCCAGTTGATCCCCAGCTTGTCCTTATCGGTGAGCTTGACGCTGAGGATGATCGCCTCGATGGCCACTTGCATCGGCCGGACGTCGATTTCGGCCACGACCTGATCGATCTCGGTCAGGACGGCTTCGTAGTCGCGGACCACCACGACCTCCCCGCCTGCAAAAGCGTCGCCCCCGGCGTTGGTCTCGTCGGCGCCGATGCCCACTTCGGCCGGCGACGAAACGGCCACCACGCCCGCGCCGGCCGTCACCAGCGGCTGGATCAGCGTGTTCAACTCGGCGGCCGTCACGTAGTTAGGGCGATACACCCGGGTGCGGACCGTGTCCAAGGCCTTTTCCAGGTCGTCGAAGTCCTCCGGCTTGCCCACGTAGATGAAATCGCCGTCCCGCTTGGCCACGTAGCCGGTCGACTTGAGAATGGCATCCAGGGCGCTGTTCACGTCGACGCCGGTGAGGGAGGCGGAGACCTTCCCTTGAACGCTGTCGGTCGCCAGGATGTTCAGGTTCCCCTGCACGCTCAGTGCGTCCAACACCTCGCGGATGTCGTTGTCGGGAACCTGCATCGAGAGCTCGTCGTCCCCTTCGCCCGGCACGATCCCGCGTAACGTGCCTCTCGCTTCCACGGGCGGGACGGGCGCAACGGCCGGCGAGTTGGCTGCCTCTTCATCCTCGGCAGAAGGGGGCGACGGCGCCATTTCGAGTGGCGGCGGACCAAGGTCCCGGCCAACTTGGCTCAACAAGGGGGTCGCCATGGCCTTCCAGAGCCGGAACGACTTGAGCAGCCCGGGACTTCGCCCGCCGGACGCGACCTGGAACGCTCGCGCGGGATGTGGCTCGGCGACCACGGCGCCCTCGGGCATGGCGATGGCCGGACGCATCGAACTGGAGGCCGCGATGTGGTCGGCCTCCGGCCCTGACGCCGGCACGTCGGCTCGGGGCGACGTTTCCGCAACGGCCCCAGGCGTCTCCGACGGTGCTTGTGCGGCGTACTGCTGCGTGTGCGCGCCGTCCTTGTTGGTGTGCGTAACGTTTTCTTGCGTGTGCGCGCCGTCCTGTTGCGGAGACGACCGCGGCACGTCCTTCTCCGGCTCCTTCGCGCCACGCTTATCCGCCGGATCGGCGTTCTCTCCCCGGTTGGCCGGCGGCTGTTCGACGGAATACCCTGCCGCGCGAGGCCCCGGCGACGGACTCGTAGCGGCTCCGACGTAGACGGCCAGCCCAACCCCCGTCGCCGCGAAGAAGCTGAGCAGAGTCAAGCGTCCGAGAATCCTCATGAGTCTTCCGTGACGTCAATGGAGATGTGCGTCGACCGGCCGTTGGCCCTCGTCGAGGCTACGGCGCTGGACCGCGAAACCGTACTCCCTGCTAAGGATTGGCCGAAGAATAACTTCCGCATTTGCGGAGTAGTAGGCACACGCCGTGTGCCGTAACCGGCGGACGGCACACGGCGCGTGCCTGCTACTGAAGTCGCGAAGTCATTTTTCGGTCGATCCTAAGGCGTCTGCCCGCCCCGTTCGATCTGCCCGGTGGTCTTCCGCTCAGGAATTGCCAAGTCGAACCGATTGCCCTCCCACTCCAGCACGATCCGCCGGGGATGCACTTCGATAAGCTCGAGGTCGATTGGCCGACCGGCGTGATCGATGGTGACCGTCTGCCCTGCTCGGTACGCCTTTCCGCCGATCAGGGCCACGCGGCGGCGGGGTCCGATCAGCGTGCCGGACAGCTCCACTCCCAGGCTCTCCGGCGTCACCTGGGGGACGGCGGCTTGAGCCCCCTCGTGTTCGTCCGCACCCGCGCCTGCCAAAGCGCCGGCGAACGGATCCCGCCAGCCGGTAAGGTCCTCGGCTGGGGTGGTCATCGGGTCTCCTCTCATCCACTCGTCGAGCTGGGTCCAAGGGTACGGGCAGGCCGTCTGCTCTTTCTCCGGCGATTCTTGCGGCCGCGTCGAGGCGGTGTTGGCGAGTATGGCCGCCTCGGTCGCGGCCTCGGCTTCCGCGTTTCGCGGCTCCCCGGAGGCCTGCTCCGGCGCGACCCAGCCCCACACCAGCGGTCCCCAGAAATACACCGCCACCAGGGCCAGCACGGCCAGGATGGCGGCCTTCTTGGGATTGGCCGTCGCCTCGCGACGCAGTTGTCTTGCCAGCTTGTTCAGGTTCATGGTACGTGGTGCGCACGCCAGCGCAAGGAGTCCTCGCGTTGGTACGTCTCCTCACTTATCGGTCATTCGGACGGGTCCACCTGATCGGATTTACCCGGATTATCAGCAAAAATAGCCAAGGTTAGCTCACACTCCACATCTTCCCTATCTTCACCAGTCCGCTGCATTTGGAGGCTTTCCGCCCAAATCGTCTTTTCCAGGCGTTCCAGGGCCTGGAGGAACTGACAAGTCTGCCCGAACGACCCGACGCACGTCACGGCCACCGGAAGGCGTCGGACCCTGTCGTAGAGGATGGCCGGCTGCGGCTCGAATCGGGTCGTGGTGACGCCCGACTCCTTGGCCAGCCCGTTGATCCGGCCGAAGACTGCCGAGAGCCCATGCTCCGTTGGCGCGGTCTGCTCCCACTGGTCGACGTACTGCCGGGTCTTGTCGAGCTGTTGCCGTGTGGCCTCGATGGCCGGGCCAAATGCTTCGACCTGTGCGATGAACTGGTCTGCGGCGTTCAACTCCTCGTGGAGGCTGGCAATGGACCGCTGTCCCGGGAGGAACAGGAAATAGAGGTACGCAGCCACCGCGGCCACCGCGGGCGCGACGAGAATCCAACGGCTTGCAGCAAGTTTCGTTTTCATGGGAGGGTCGACGCGCGGCTATGTGTGCGGCTATGCGTGTTGGCGGCTGGTCTAGGTGGTCTTCGGATCGCTCGGGGCGGGGAGTTGCGGCTTCGGTCCGGAGGGGCCGTCGGGTTGGCCGTAACCTGGCCGGACGACGAGCGTGGCGCTGAAGCGGATCCTTGCCGGATCGTCCGTGTCGGCCTCGATCGACTGGAGCTGCGATTTCGAGAAGAGCGCGTCCCGGCCCAACGCGCCCAAGTACTGGTGCAGGACGGCACTTTCGGTAGTCACGCCCGTGATGGTGACGATCGTCTGGCCGGAATCGAGCTCCTCGCGGAGTTTTTCCAGATCTCGGACAGCCGGCGGCCGGTCGGTCGGCTCCTGATCGGCCTCTTTGCCGGCCCGGGAGCGACGCTCGGCGGGCTTCCGCCCTGCCGACTCCCCCCGGTTGATATACAGCTTCTCAAAGGTGATTTCGTTTGGCAGCGGGCCCAAAATCGCGGCCAAAATCCGTGTGCGGGGCCAGGGGTGGCGGAGGTATGTGACGAGGTTGGCGCTGGCTTGGGCCAGTTGGAGTTGGGACTGGAGCTCCCCGAGGGCGTCCTTGGTTTCGGCGGCGGCGGCGCGTGCGGGCTCTCGGGCGGCCAGCTCGGCCGCGAGCCGACCGGACTGACGCTCTTGGCTCCAGGCCAGAGCGGCAATCATCGCGACCACGCCGGTGGCCACGAGGACTCGCCGGACGTACCACCTGTGCCGGTCGTCCTTCTGCCGGCATTCGGACGGGAGGAAGTCGATATCGTGCATCGGATGTCTCCCAGCGTCGCTCCGATCGTGCAGCATCAGCCCACCTTGCGCAGTGCGAGTCCTGCGGCCACGTCCCACTGCCCGATTCGGTGGCCCTGGGGAGGCTTGCCATAGCTTCTGAGGGGGTCGCCCAGCTCACACGACACGTCGAGTCGCGAGGCGAGCCATTCGACCAGCGTCTCGCCGGCCTCCCCCCCACCCAGCACCACCCGCTCCAACGGTTGTCCGCGGAACGTCACGCTGTAGTAGCGGATACACATCGAGAGCTCGTTGGCCAGGCGGTCCAACACGGGGCGGATCGATTCGGTGATACTGCGGGCGATTTCGGGATCACGTTGGTCCGCGCGGCGGTCGCCGTTATGTCGCCGGAGCGCGGCTGCCTCGCCGTGCTTCATCTTCAGGTGCCGGGCCACGGCGTCGTCCAGGTGGCGGCCGCCGACGTCGATGTACTTCATGAACATGGCGTGGGAGCCCCGGGCGATCACCACCGTGGTGGTCGACGCGCCCACGTTGACGAACATCGCCCGCTGCTGTTGGTCCTCGTCCCGACGGAACTGCTTCGAGTAGCAGCGCAGCATGGCGTTCGGCTCGACGTCGATGGCCACGGGCTTCAGGGCGGCGCTTTCGGCCGTGGCGAGAATCCGCTGGAGCACGGGGCGGTGGCAGGCCAGGAGAATGACCTCCCGGCGCACGACGTCACCCTGGCGGACGTTCGCGGCCTCGATGTAACGGACCTCGGCCTCGTCACCGGCGAAGGGGACCCGGCCGGCCGCCTCGGCACAAACGACCCTGCTGAATTCCTCGCCCGTCACTTGCGGAACGCGAATGTTCTGGACGAACAGGTTCTGGGAGCCGATCGAGAACACCGCGTCCCGGCCGCGGAAATTCCTCCCTTCGCGAGCCTGCCGGATCGCCTCGGCCACCCGACCGGCACGGTCATCCGGGTCGGTGTTGTCGGCGGGCGCGAGGTCCCAACGGGCCGCTTCCAGGACGCGGGAGTGGTCGGCGTCGAACTGCACGAGCTTCACCGACCGGCTTCCCACGTCCACCCCGATCGGGCCGTAACGGCGTTTGGCCAGCCATCTTACCATCGGTCAATCCTGCTCTCGCGTTGCCGCTATCCCGGACTATTTGTAGGTTCCTCCGGTAGCACAGGCATCTTGCCTGGGTTCCCATTCGCCAATCACACAGGCTGGAAGCCTGTACTACAATCACACAGGCTGGAAGCCCGTGCTACGGAGGCCCGGTCGCGGAGAACGTCCCCACGGTCGTCAGGCCGGTGACCGGGTTGACGTGCAGCCGGAGGTACCGGGTGCCCGCTCCGGCCCCGGCGGCCAGCCAGATAACCGTCTCCTCGCTCCGACTGGTCCCTCCCAGCGGGCCGAACTCCACGTCCCCGACCGTTGCCGAAGCACTTCCCTCGGCGACCACCTTCGCGATCCGTACGGTCGGTCCGACGTGCGGCAGCTCCTCCAAGGCGACGATTTGCTGGTCGGGTGGATCGTCCGGGGAGCGGAACGGCGAATCGGGCAGGGTGTCCAACGTCGCGCCCGTGCCGCTGTGCTCCAGGATGTACCGGTTGCCCACCGTGTCGAACGTGAATCGATACTCGCTGTTGTGGGTCACCGCCAGACTGCGGCCGTACGCCAGGTCGCCGGCCACGATCTGGGCCGCCGCACGCAACTGCTCGTGGAGGCTGGGGTCGCTGCGGGGCAGCACGAGCCCGGCCAGGATCCCCATCACCGCCACCACGATCAGAAGCTCGATGAGCGTAAACCCGGCGGATTGTCGGCAGCGACGGACCATGGCATGTTCTATTTCGGCTTGGGCTCGACCACCACGACCTTGACTTCCCCCGAACGAAGCAGGGCATTCTGCTCCTTGAGCAGAAGCTTGATCTCCCTCAGTTCGTTGATCGTCTCCATCCGCTGCTCCACCGAGTTGGCAAACGGCTCCTTGGACTTCGGGGGAGCCGCTTCGGTCGTCCGATAAAAGCTTAGCACGCAACAGAATAGGACATTCGCCACGATCAGCAGAATCCAGCCGGCTCGTCGAGTCATGGTTCTTCCTCCTTGCCTATTGAGTCTAAGGTCATTGGACGAACAGCGTCTCGCGGCCAAGCCCGCGGACTGCAACCCGTGGGCTTAGAATCCGTTCCGCGGTCAATACGAGATCCAATAAGTCACAGGCGATCTGTCCACTCCACCAGGTCCCAACGAAGGAACTTGTCGTCGGGGTGGCCGGGGGGGTGGTCGTCCGGGTGAGGCACGTAGATCGGGTCGTAGGGCTTCTTCCAGTGGTAGGAGACGGGGCTGGGATCGGGCTTGAACGTGACAAGCGGCTTCGGGTCGTATTCCCGCTGGGCCATCCAAACCGGGAAGTATTGTACGGCGGCCGCCCCCAGTTCCTCGAGCTGGGCTTTGAAGTCCTTGTAGCGATCGCTCCACTTCACGTCTTCCCAAGGGTGGCGCTGCTTCACGAATAGCTTCTTCGCGATGAGGCGACCGGTGAAGGCAAACTCCTGCGTGCTGGGGCTCTTCTCGATCAGGAACTCGTCGAATACCGCCGCCAGACCGGTGAGACCGCCGCTCGCCGTCGGCTTGGCGACGAACTGGTTGCAGGTCAGCGCGGGCATCCTCAGAGAGCCTTCCGAGGCGTGAAGCGCGGGCAATTCCACCGGCTCGAAGTGCACGTTGGCACCCTCGATGCTCACGTCGTGCCGGCAGAAGAGTGAGCCTTGAATGGTGACGTTGTCCTGGATCGTGACGTCTCCATCGCGATAGAACAGGCCGAGCGGGTTGGTCGACGGGTCGGGCTCCAGCGAGTCCGCAAGCGTGCTGCCAAGCCACGGGATGGTATAGACCGGCCCGCCCGGATAGATCTGGTACTCGGTGAACGGGCCGGGCAGCCTCCAGTCGGAGGCCGCCTCGTCGACGTCCGTGTAGATCCGCGCTACCGCCAAGTAGTCCCTCAAAGCCTCAAGGTACTTCGGTTCTTGCCACCAGTAGTAGAGAGTCACCGGCCCGTTGAACGGCCGGTAGTCCGGGTGGCCGTCGAGCCGCATGGCGTTCAGATCGCGCAGGTAGCGCTTCCACGCCTCGTCGTCGTCAGGGTAGTGTTTGGCGAATTTCAGCTTGCCCTGGACTCGCACGGGCCCTTCCAGGCGGCAGGGAATATCGACCTCAAAAGGCTCGACCTTCGACTGATACACCGTGTAATTCTGCATCGTGGCCCAGTCGCTCGGCTCGTCGGCAACGCTCCGCGGCACCAGGCGGACCACGGCGCGGGCCCGATGCGTGGAAGTACGCTCCGGATCGCTGGGATCGGTCGCCGTGCCGGTTGAGAGGAGCGTGACGCGGTAGCGGGAGTCGGGATCATCGGCGGCAAGCGAGGGATCGCCGGCGGCGTAGGTCACCCGATAGCTCTCGTGGTCGCCGATCGGCCCGCTCAGCGTCGTGTTCACGCCGTCCCCGTAACACCACTCGCTGGTGTGCATCTCCTTCAGCGCCACGGTCAGCCCGGTCAGGGCCGCCCCGCGTGCCGACACCTGCACGCCGGCATTCTGCTGGATCTGGAGGGCCGTGGTCTGCGAGCGGACGATGGCGTAGGAGAGTCCCAGCGTGATGGAAAGCAGGAGCAGAACGATCAGCACGGTCACGCCCCGCCGCGTCGCCAGCAACCGTTCACGCGGGCTCTCCTCCGAAGTAGCAGGCACACGCCGTGTGCCGTTCGCAGAAGCGAAAACCGTCTCGTGCTCAGCAGATTGTCGAGGCGATCGAACCGATCCGGTGCCCTGGCGGACGGCACACGGCGTGTGCCTGCTACTGTCCAGGCCGTGAGCACTTTCGGTTGGGCGGCTCATGGGCGTTGCTCCGCGCGCATCGTGTAGTAGAGGGCCGCCGAACCGAAAAAGGGGATCGCCTGGCGACGGTCGACCGCCCCGGCAGCCGGGGGATCGCCGGTCATCAACTGGATCTCGATCCGCACCCACGCCTGGCGCAAGCCGGTCCCGGAGCCGTAGATTCCCTGGACCCACGGGAGGTCTTCCCAGGCGATGCTGGTGTCTTTCCATCCGGCCTCCGAAGGGCGCAACAACGTCTCGAACCGGACGGCGCCCCGCAACTCCCCGCCTCCACCGTCGTCCACCGCACCCGTCCGCAGCAGGCTCGTGAGCGTGGTCACGTCGCTCGTGTTGGACCGCTTGATCGCCTCGATCTGCGCGGCGCGGGTCGCCTCGTCCTCCGACAGCTCGGCCGTGTCGCTGGTGGTGATTTCCACCAGCGTGCCGGGGGCGTTCGCATTAGGACAATAGATCACCAGCTCGTCGAGCCGAGGTGAGCCGTCCGGAGACACCGGATCGCCATCCGGGTGCCAGACGAGCAGCGTGTCGGGGAATCGCCACGAGCCCGCCTCCTCGGCCAGAACGACCAGTCCGGGGAACGTCTCGTTGGCGGTCGCATCCCGGGCCGTCCGGCAGATCCGCTCCAGGACGACGCGGGCGTGCTGCGTCGCGTCGCCGTGGCCCTGGTTGTATTCGAAGCTCAGTTGGACCGCCTTGGTGATCCCCCCCAAGGCACCGATCACCATCACCATGATGGTCATGGCGGTGAGAAGCTCCAGGAGCGTTACGCCCCGGCGGCGCAGGAAGGAGGACGGGGTGACGGGGTGACGGGGTGACGGGGTGACGGGGTGACGGAAGCGCGGCCCGTGCCTTGACGTTCGACCCCGCCACCTTGTCACCCTATCACGTGTCACCTTGTCACCCTGTCACCTTGTCACCCCAGCGGCGGGAGGTAGGCCACCACTCGTCGGAGATTGGCCAACTCGCGGCTACCGCCATTGGGATCGTCATAGTAGATACGGACCTCCACGGCCCGATAGTCTTTTTCCGGGCCGGAGGGTGTCGTGAAATCGGGGGCGTCGACGTAGTAGACGTCGATTTCCTGTCGCCAGTGGTCGAGGAGCCCGGCCGGGGCGCGGAAGCTCGGGTGGCGCTCGTCGCCTTCCCCGTCGTCCGTGCCGAGCTCGATCCCCCAGAGGTCCTCGGGCGGCTCGGCCCGTACGCCGTGGTAGTCGTCGATGTCGTCATATCGTTCGCGTCCCGCACCGTTGACTTCATCCCCCTCGGAGCCGAGGGACACATCCTTTCCGTCTTCGTCATCCTCGTCCTCATCGTGATACCGGGCGCCCAGAACCTCGTCGAGCAACTGCTCGGCCATGCCCGTGGCGATCGTTCGCCGAAACGCTTCCTCGGTCGTCTGGACCGAAGAGTGGACCCCCAACAGCAACACACTGGCGGCAATGGCCGTGATCGAGATCGCGACCAACGCCTCGACCAACGTGAACGCGGCCCGAAGCCGCACGGCTCGACGAACCACAAGACCGCTCATCTAAAAGCCGACCAAGTGAAGAAAGAAAAAAGGCGCAGCAGGATCCCCTCTGGCTCCCAGCCGTGCCTGCTGCGCCGGGAGACCAACGCCCCTCCCCAAGGCGCCAGTCCATGGGAACTATAGTCCGGGCCCACCGAGGGTCAAGCTCGCACGGCCGATAGAGGCCGGCCGCCCGGAGCGTGCGAGTGCGAGTAGGCCAATTGCCGCGAAAATGCGCTTTTGGGGCATTCCTCCGCGTTGCCGATTCGCCTCATGCGGTGACCTGCGGCAACGCTTCTCCATCGCGGGGAGATGTGCGGTTCACCCTAACCTTGTCAAACGTCGATTGACCCGTTGTGGTGCAGGCGGGACGGCCGCACCACAAGTCCGCGACCCGCCAAATGAGGTTCGACGCAGGGCTAGCTCGTCCCGGCACCGCCCGGCTGCCAATCCAGGCCGACGTCCAGCCAAACCGCCGCGTGCGTCAACGCCCCGACGCTGATCCGATCCACGCCGCTGGACGCAATCTGCCGGACCGTCTCCAGACGGACGCCCCCCGACGCCTCCAACTCCACTTCGGCGGCGACCGCGTCGCGGCACCTGACCGCACGGGCCAGCTCCGCCGGATTCATGTTGTCCAGAAGCACGATGTCCGGCCCGGACGGGAGCACTTCCGCAAGCTGTTCGAGCGTGTCCACTTCCACCTCAATGATCAGGTCGTCCCCGCCGGACTCGGCCGTGTGCTGCCGGGCGAAACGACGAGCCCGCGCAACCGCCTCAGCAGGCGTGTAGACAACGATCGAATCCCCCGACCCCGCCCCCAGGGCGAGGTGGTTGTCCTTGATCAGCACGGCGTCGTAGAGGCCCGTCCGATGGTTCCGTCCCCCGCCACAGCGAACCGCATACTTCTCCAGCCGCCGCCAGCCCGGCGTCGTCTTGCGCGTGTCGTAGATTCGGGCCTTGGTTCCCGCCACGGCATCCACGTACCTCTTTGTGAGGGTGGCGATGCCCGACAGCCGTCCCAAGAGGTTCAGCATCGGTCGCTCCGCCGTGAGCATGCTGCGGGCGGGCCCTTCGACCCGTGCGACGCGGTCTCCCCGCTTGACCGACTGGCCATCTTCCCGCTCCGCCAGCCACCGCAACCGAGAGTCAACCAGGTGCAACGCCATCTCCGCCCCGGGCAAGCCCGCGATCACGCCCTCCTCGCGAACGACCACATCCGCCCGGCCGGTCGCATCCTCCGACACGAGCGCCGCGGTGGTCCAATCGCCGTCTTCCCCCGAATCCTCACGGATTGCCAGCCGCACAAGCTCCCGCAAGTCGGCCTGCAAGCGGTCGTCCCAGGTGATCTGATGAAAGTCTCTGGCCAAACTTGACCTCCCCATGGCCGCGCCGCAAAGTCGAACCGTCAGGTCCAGAATATCAGAATATCTGCGCCCCCACGTGTCCGAAAGCCCTGGGATCTCCCTCCGCCCGGTTCGTATACCTGCCCCGGGACCACTGTTCCCCATGCTGCCCATATTCGTCAGTCGCCCCGTTTTTGCTCAATTTACTGTCTTCATCTTGCTTCAGAAGGGCCGCTGGTGTTACACTCCGCCGATTGGAGTCATTAGGAATTCCGACGGGCGGAGGAGATTTCGGGCGTCGGGGGCATGTCCGTCACGCGACAAGGAGGTCGCCGGTGCTGTCGAACTGGCCGATCCGGGTCAAATTCCTTATCGGACTCGGGCTGATATTGCTCTCGGTGGTGATTCTGGCGGGGAGCGGTCTGTACACAACGTACACGTATCGCAGCCTCGTCAAAGGGCTGAGGCAGCGTGCGGTGGAGCTGCCGCTGGCCGCCGAGTTGAGCGGGCAGGTGGCCGACCTGCGGATCTCGCTCAGCTTGCTCCGAGGGCTGCGGGAAAGCCAGTTCCCCGACGCCGACCGCGACGAGGTTCCCGCCCGGGTGCTGATCGTCCGCGAGGAGTTCCGCAACGGGCTGGAGAAAGTCGAAGAGACCCTGTCGAAGTACCGCGCCCAACTCGAGCACAAGGCCCGCGACGAATTGCGGATTGCCGATACCCAACGCGAATGGGAGACGGTGCACGAGATCGAGCAGGCGCTGTCGCGGATTGAGGAAATCAACCGCGACGAGGACTGGGTCCTGGACGACGTCAGCAGTGTCGACCAGCTCAGCGCCGAGCTGGAGCAGTTGCAGGGGCTCGCCGTGGAGTTGCCCAGCCACCTGCATGAGAAGCTCAGCGGTTTCGCCGCCGAGGTACGCAGCCAGTACCGGGCTTTGATCGTGGGGACGTGGATCGCGAGCGTCTCGGCCGCGCTGTTGCTGCTGGTGTTTCTGAGACTCTTCTATCAGTGGGTTTTCCGCCCGCTGGAGGCTCTGATCGCCGGTTCGCGCCGGGTGGCCGGTGGGCAATTCAGCTATCGGATCCATCTCGACACGCGCGACGAAATGGCCGAGCTGGCCGAGGCGATGAACGCCATGACCGCCCGCTTCCAGGCGATCCGCGACGACCTGGACCGCCAGGTCCGGGAGCGGACCCGGCAAGTGGTTCGCAACGAGCAGTTGGCCAGCGTCGGCTTCCTGGCCGCCGGCGTGGCCCACGAGATCAACAACCCCCTGGCTTCGATCGCCATGTCGGCCGAGTCGCTCGAAAGCCGCGTCCGCGAGATCCTCGACGAGGACGATCCGCAGCACGCAATCATCGCCAATTACCTGCGGATGATCCAAAACGAAGCATTCCGCTGTAAGGAAATCACCGAGAAGCTGCTCGACTTCTCCCGTGCAGGCCAGGGCGACCGCCAGAACACCGAGCTGAGCGAGTTGACCCGAGGCGTCATCGACATGATCGGTCACCTGGGCAAGTATCACCAGAAGCACATCGAGTTCGAGCCGTCCGAACCGATCGTCGCCCCGGTCAATCCCCAGGAAATGAAGCAGACCGTGCTCAACCTGCTCACCAACGCCCTGGACAGCCTGGAAGAAGGGGGCACGGTCCAAATCCGGCTCGAGCGAGACGACGGCTTCGCCCAGTTGACCTTCACCGACGACGGCTGCGGGATGACGCCGGAAGTCCTCGGGCACGTGTTCGAGCCCTTCTTCACCCGGCGAAGAACGGGCCAAGGGACCGGCTTGGGGCTCTCCATCACCCACCAGATCGTGGCCGACCACGGCGGCCAGATCCGCGCCGAAAGCCCCGGTCCGGGCCAGGGCTCCACGTTCCAAGTCCGACTGCCGCTCGTCGACGAGCGGCACCTCACCGACCAGCGGAAGGAGATCGAAGATCGGCACCCCGCCTCGCCATCGACTCAAACTGCTGTTTGCTGACGACGAGAAGTCGCTCCAGGAGCTGATGCGGCTGGAATTGCCCCGCATGGGACACGAGGTGACCGTCTGCCCCGACGGTCTCACCGCCGTGGCCGCCTTGGACCGAAACACCTATGACTGCATCCTCGTCGACCTCGACATGCCGGGCCTCGGCGGCATCGAAGTGATCGCCAAGGCCAAAGAGCTCTCGCCCGACACCGAAGCGATCGTGCTCACCGGCAAGTCGTCGCTGGAAACGGCCGTCCAGGCGCTCCGCTGCGGAACGTTCGACTACCTGACCAAGCCCTGCAAGCTGGTCGAGCTCAAAACGTTGCTCCAGCGGGTCGCCGAAAAACGCGAGCTCACGCGGAAGTATCGGGCACTCAAACAGCGGCTCCAGCGGATCGAGGGAACGCCCGATCTCGTCGGATCGTCCCCGGGCATGGAACACGTCCGCTCGATGATCGCCAAGGTCGCCCCGACGAACTCCACCGTGTTGATCTTCGGCGAGACGGGCACGGGCAAGGAGCTGGTCGCCCGGGCGCTGCACGATCAGAGCCTCCGGGCGGAGATGCCGTTGGTGGCCATCAATTGCGGCGCCCTGCCCGAGAACCTGATCGAAAGCGAGCTGTTCGGACATCGCAAGGGGAGCTTCACGGGCGCCGAAGAGCACCGCACCGGGCTGTTCGAGGTGGCCGACGGCGGAACGCTTTTCCTCGACGAGATCGGCGAGCTGCCCAAGGCCGTTCAGGCGAAGCTCCTGCGGTTTCTCGAAAGCGGCGAGATCCGCCGCGTGGGCGAGAACGAGTCGTTCACCTGCGACGTCCGCGTGGTCTGCGCCACGCACCGCCAACTGGACGAAATGGTCGAAGCCGGCCAGTTCCGCGAGGACCTCTGGTTCCGAATCGACACCTTCGAGATCTACCTGCCGCCGTTGCGCCAGCGGACCGAGGACGTCCCCGACCTTGCCCGGCATCTGGCCGCACGGTTCCGACCGAACCTGCCCCCGGGCCAGGACCTGTTCACGCCCGATGCCCTGGCCGAGCTGACCGAGCACTGCTGGCCGGGAAACGTCCGGGAGCTGGCCAACGTGATCGAGCACGCCTTGATCCTCTGCGACCAGCCGCCCATCGCCACCGAGCACCTGCCCCGCCGGTTCACTTCACGGCGCGTTCCTCGCATCGGTCCCGGTGCGGCCGGACGCTCGCTCCGCGAGATCGAGATGGAGGCGATCCACGACGCCCTGGACCGTCACGACGGCAACAAGCCCAAGGCCGCCCAGGAGCTCGGCATCAGCCTCAAGACGCTCTACAACAAGCTCAACCAGGCCGCCGGGCTGCAAAAGTCGGCCTGACGCGCGCATCCCGATCGCACGCTCGCGACGCTCTGTTGGGGTATCGTCGTTCGTAACCGTCCACGGCGTTCGATGAGAGTAGCAGGCACACGCCGTGTGCCGTCCGCTCGGCGAGCAGTACGCCGCAGAGCCGCCTGCACGCGTCGTTGGTCTGAACTGAGCATGACATCCGCGGACGGCACACGGCGTGTGCCTGCTACTTCGCCCGCCGTGAACGGCTACCGTCGTTCTCGCCGCTTGACGACGCCAAGCGCGGGCCGTTATCTTCATCAAACGGAACTTGCCCGCAAGCGGCACGTGTGCCCTGCCCGCGCGGTTCGAGCCGGCCGATCTCACCCGCGTCCGACCCATCAACCGGAGAAGACCACGATGAACAGCGAATCGCGACGGATTCTCGGCGTCCTGGCAGCGGCCGTTTGCATGCTGGGATGCGCAGCGCAAGCGGCCGATCTCTACGTGGCCCCGGACGGCGACGACGCCAATCCCGGCACCCAAGAGCGGCCGTTCGCCACGCTGGCTCAGGCGCGCGACGCGGTCCGCCCGTTGGTGGCCAAGGGCCTTGAGCAGAACGTCGCCGTGCTCATCCGCGGCGGCGCGTACCGGATCACCGAGCCCGTCGTGTTTGGCCCCGAGGACGGCGGAACCGACCGGTTCAGCATCACCTACACCGCTTACGAGGATGAGAAGCCAGTGATCAGCGGCGGGCGCGTCATCCGCGGCTGGAACGCGCAAGACGACGGGACCTGGACCGCCGAAATCCCGGAAGTGAAAGAGGGCCGGTGGACGTTCCGCGAGCTGTTCGTCGACGGCCGCCGCGCCCAACGAGCACGCCATCCGAATATCGGCTACCTCCGCGTGGAGAAGGTGGGCGAAGACCGGCGGACCAGCTTCCAGTTCGGCGACGGCGATCTCCGCGCCTACCGCGACGTCGAGAACGTCGAGCTGGTCTTCCTGCACGACTGGGCCATCACCCGTGTGCCCGTCCGATCGATCGACGAAGCGACCCGCACGCTGACCGTCCAGCACCAGGTGGGCGGGCCGGGGAGTTGGACCGCGATGGACTGGTTCGAGAAGCAGCCCCGCTACTACCTCGAAAACTCCAAGGACATGCTCGATGCGCCGGGTGAGTGGTTCCTCGATCAGGAGGCCGGCGTGCTCAGCTATCGGCCCCGGGCCGGCGAGAAAATCGACGCGATCGAGGCCGTCGCCCCGGTGGCCGACCAGTTGCTCGTGGTCCGCGGCAACCTGGCAGAGAACCGGCCCGTGCGCAACCTGCATTTCATCGGCCTGAGCTTCGAGCACGCCGCGTGGTCTCCGCCGGGCGGCGTCTACTGGGGTCGCCAGGCCTGCACCTACTGGACGCCGGGCACCGTCGAAGCCGGCAGAAGCCACGAGGAGGCCGACCCGGCCGCCGTCCAGTTCGACCTGGCCGAAGGCTGTAGCTTCGAGGACGGACGGGTCGAGCACGTGGGCCGCTCCGGGATCTGGCTCGGGCGAGGGTGCCTCGGCAATCGCGTCGTCGGGTGCGTGGTCTGCGACACGGGCGGCAACGGCGTGATGATCGGCGAAGGCCAGGCGCGAAAGATCGGCGATCAAGGCTGGTGGGAAGCCTCGCCCGAGCAGGCCGCCAGCGGGAACGTCTTGGCCAATTGCGTGGTTCGCGAGTGCGGCCGGGAGCTGTTCGGCGCCGTGGGCCTCTGGGTCGGCTTGGCCGCCAAGACCACCATCGCCCACAACGAGATCTCGCACCACCCGTATACGGGCGTCTCCGTCGGCTGGATGTGGTGGAACCCCCGCTCGCGCCCGGAGCCCCGCAACACGCCCGCCCGGGAGAACGTCGTCGCCGACAATCACATCCACGACGTGATGCAGATCCTCTCCGACGGCGGCGGCATCTACACCCTGGGCACGCAGCCGGGCTCGGCCCTGCGCGGAAACCTGATCCACGACGTCGCCCGAAACGCGGGCCGGGCCGAAAGCAACGGCATGTTCCTCGATCAGGGCACGGGCGAGTTCACGATCGAAGGGAACGTGATCTACGGCATCGACCGGTCACCGCTACGGTTCCACAAGGGATGGGAAAACGTGGTCCGAGGCAACGTGCTTCAGGTCGGAGGGGACATACCGCCCGTCCGCTACAACGACACGCGGCAAGAGCGCATCCGCCTGGAGGACAACACGGTCGTGGAGGGCGGACCGGAACTGGAGAAAGCGATCGAGGCCTCCCGCCGCCGTGCTGGGCTCGAGCCCGAGTACCGCCGGAGGCTCTCCGGCGAGTAGGGACGCGCAGCAAGCGTGGTACGTATCTTCTTGAGGTGCCACCGATCCGCTCAGTCCGCCGGATCGGCCCGTCAACTCAGTGCTCCTGCAACAGCGCCAGCAGCTTCCGGTCGAGCTGGTGGCCGTGCCAATCCTCGTACGCGACGTCCTTGCGCCCGGAATCGAGAATGCCGAACGAGCCGCGGAAGTTCCACAGGGCGTAGCCGATCCCGTGGCCCTTGAGGATCTCCATCACGTCGGTGAGCCAGGCGGTGAACACGTCGTAGGGCGTCTTGTTGTAGCAGCCGGCCTCGCCGCAGTGGACGCCGATCCCCTTTCTCGCAAGCTCGCCCCAGGGGGCATAGTGCTTTTCCATCTCCGCCCGGCCCATCTTGACGGAGCCGTCCCGGTTGAGGATCGGCCAGGTCGGCTCCGGGAAGCTGGCATTGCGATCGACCCAGGACGCCCGGTAGTGGCTGATCTGGCCCGGCCAGTACGCGTGGACGCTCTGGGCGACTCCGGTCGGGATCATCTCGTCGACCGGCTCGTTCCCCACGCTCAGCCCGTCGATGATCACCAGGCGGTCCGGGCTGACCGCGCGGATCGCCTCGGTCGCCCGGGTCATCACGCGGCAGTAGTCTTCGCGCGACATGAACCCCTCGCGCGGCTGCGGCGCTTCGTTGACGAGATTGAGACTCAGATCGGACGCCGCAACTCCCCGGTAGCGCTTGGCAAACAGCTCCCAGTGGAACACGAAGGCGTCTTCGGCCGGCTTGTCTTTCCAAAGCGAGAACGGCTCGCGCTCTCGGTCGTTGATGCACCAGCCGGGCGCGCGGTGGAAGTTCAGGCTCACGTGCAGCCCGTACTTCTTGCCCAGGTCCACCGTGCGGTCGACCTGCTCCAGCGCGCTTTCCTTGATCTTCAGTACGTCGTCGGGGCGGAGCCGGCGGGTCTTCTGCCAATCGGAGTCGATCCACAGCCAGTAGTCCATGGGAATGCGGATGAAATCGAACCCCCAGTCGCGGATCCAGCGGCAGTCGTCTTCCTCGATCGCGAGATCGCTCCTTTCGCCCCGGCTCAGCGCCTGAAAGAAATTGAGCAGATTGAAGCCGCGCCAGCGGGGGATGGCGGTCTGGGCGGGCCCGGGCTGCTGCCGGCCCAGCGCGGGCACGCAACCAGTCGCGGCCGCGGCCGCCGAGAGCCCCGCGGCCTTCAAGAAATCGCGTCGGCTGTTGCCAGGAGTCATGCCCTTCTCCTTGTTCGCTGCGTGAGGGTTCTTGCTTCGTGTCGTGATGATAGGCGAGGAGAGGGGCCGATGCAACCGACCGAAGCCGACACGCCGCGTCCGCGGCGATTCACCCGCCGTGTGGGCTGCTAAAAACGTACGGAAGACAGGGCCATGAATCCGCGGAAAGCGTGTGCCAGTTCTGTTCCCCCTAACCGCTTCGGCGTACGGGCGTGGAACACAAACCGGTAACCATGTGCCCTGTGTTTGACGGTCAGTCTTGAGCACGCCACACGCCGTAAATGCGGAAGTTATTCTTCGGCCGATCCTAACGTCTCGCGCGGAGCGCCGCTTCAACGAGCTCCCACACGACCCCCTCGCCCGTGCCATCGCCGCGAAACCGGATCAGCCGGTTCTCCTGGTTGCGGTTGAGGCACTTGACCGTATCGTGGAGCCGCCGCCGCGGGTCCTGCTCAGGCATTCGGGGCAAGGGATCGTCGATCCGGTGGGGCCACTCCTCCTCTTCGAACACGGCGAGCAACGTCTCCTGATTGGGCGCCCGCCAGCGGAATCGCTTCACAAGCAGTCCCGCAAGGCGAAGCTCTTTGTGCTGTGCGTCCCAGACCGGTTTGCCGTTCGGGCGGACCAGCCGGCCGTCAGTCTGCCCGTTCGCGCTGTGATCACCGGGCCTCGACGAGGGCGAATCGACACGGCCGTCTTGTGAATCGCGACTTGTGCCGTCGATGCCCATTCCTTCGAGGAGACTCAGACCCCCCTCCGTTAGCACGCAACAGGTGCGTTTGCTGAACGTCAGGTCGCCGGTCGGGCGAAATGCGCGGCCGTCCTCGCCCGGCTGGGTGACTTCCCGGGCGTGCTCGACGTAGCCCTTGCACGCCAGCCAGCGTAGATCGCTGGGCGTCAAGCCCAACGCGTGGAGGACCGCAATCTCGACGGCGAAGTCCCAGACGTCGCGCTGGGCGTCCTGGGCGTAGCGGTGGGCATCCGCCAATTGGGCCAACACGGTTCGGATTTTGGGGGGAAGCTCCTCGACCGGCACGCCAACAGCACTTCTCCGGCCAGCCATGATTCCCCCCCTGCCGTTGCCGTTGGGGATGGGCGAATGACTCCCTCCGTGCCGACGGACGATCGTCCTGTTCCGAGAATGCCCGGGATATCATATCGTAATTTCCCAGGGTGACAACCCTTTGTCACACCAGCCCGGACTCGTTCCAGACAGTCGGTCTGCCACCCAGCTTGTCCTATCACGTTCGGGCCCGACCGGGCCGTGTCGCCCCCACGGCGAAGCGGTGTTGGTCCGCTCTGCTTTCGCATGTTGCCCATCTTGTCGCCATGCGTGCCAATCGACCTACCCGATTGCGCGTCTCCCGGAATTCAAGAGCGAACATTCCGGCGGATAGGACGCCTCCTGCTCGTCGGGGCCGGAAGGTGCCCGCCGGGGCCGACACGGGATACCCCACCAAGTCGCGAAACGTACTAAGGATTCGCCGCTTCCCTTGAGCCTGGAGTTCGTCCCGAGACAAGCACGTCGACAACGCTTTCCCGAAACACGCTCCGAGGCGTCTGGCCCGCGCGGATCACGCCGTGGAGCGACGGTGGCGAGCTGGACGAGCGGCGATTCGTCGACGAGATCCGCGCGTGCGGCTTCTCCGGGTCGCTGCCGGCTTCGATGAGTGCTTCCACGACCCGCCCGCCGGCCTTATTCGGATCGTGAATCGGGATGATCACCCGCGCGCGGTAGGGAAGGCTCTCACTCAAGTCCTCCTGCGTGGCCCCCCCATCAAACGAGATGAAGACCGGCCCCTCGTCGGTCGCGGCGACGTAGGTGTCCCAGGGGTCGAAGATCACTTGCGTCGGTTGGTTGCTCATCGGATCGGCCGTTTTCGTAAACGACTGGCGGTGTGGTACCTACACTCTACGCCGTCCGCGGGATCGCCAAACGCATTGTACGCCCGGCTTCGCCCGCGGTATAGAAGGCCCATCGCTCGCAGCTCGCTCCTGACGTGGTCGAAGCACCAAGACGTCGGAGACCGCACCGCAGACAAGAAGGGCGTACGAAGTGCCACGTGTCCGATGCGAAACGGCGGCGCAATCCCGGACTTCCAATTCCCCCGGCAGCGGCCGCTTCGCTTGCCGCCCCGCCGCCGCTCCGTTAGCATGGTGGGCGTACAGGAGGAAGAGAACCATGCACGTCTACCGCTCGCAAGCCGCCGTCTCCGTCGCCGTCGCCGTCGCCGTCGTCGCGATGCTTCTGCTGTTGGGAACCGCGAGCGCCGGGCCCGTGTCGCCGGCGGTTGTCACGGTCTTCGAGCAGGGCGGCGACGCCAACTACCACATCCCCAATCTGGTTGTCGCCAACGAGGGGACGGTGCTGGCGTTCTGTGAGGAGCGTTGGCAGTCGCCGTGGGACAACGTCGCCGAGTGCCACGTCGTCCTCCGCCGCAGTCTCGACCACGGCCGAACGTGGCTGCCGATCGAGACGCTTCGCCGCAAGGAGGGAAGCAAGTTCCACATGGGCTCCGCCTGCGTCGACCGCTCCACCGGCACCGTCCTGCTGATGTGCGGCGGCGGCTGGCTGAAGAGCGACGACCACGGGGCCACGTGGGTCGACTGGAAGCCCAAGATCGTCCCGCCCGAAGACGGCCTGGGAGGCGGCACACACGGCTCCGCGCCCGGGATCACGCTCGAGTACGGACCTGCCAAGGGGCGACTCCTCTGGCCGGCCCGCGCGGTCGACAACACCAACGGCTACGACGACGCGAGCATCCCCGACCGCCGCGCCAAGTGCTACAGCACCGCCCTCTACAGCGACGACCATGGCCAGACCATTCGTCGAGCCAACCGGTTCCTGCGCGGCACGGGCGAGGCGTGTCTCGTCGAGCGGTTGGATGGCGCCGTGTACTTCAACGCCCGCGCCTACTTCAACGACCACCGCCGCCGCACCGCCCTGAGCACCGACGCGGGTCGCACGTTCGGCGAAGAGGGGACGGACCCTTCCCTCCTCGAGATCAACCAGGGGACCTGCGCCGCAGTGGTCCGCTACCCGCCCAAGCTCATCGGCGGCGCCGACCTGGTGCTCTTCTCCAACCCGGACGCCGACGAGAGCGTCCGCTGCCACGGCGTCCTCCGCGGCAGCCGCGACGGCGGGCGCACGTGGGCATACACCCAAGAGCTCAACTCGACGAGCGACTGGTTCGACTACTCCTCCGTCGCCGTCGCCCACGACGGCGCCATCCTGGTCATGGCCAAGAGCACGGCCACCGGCCGCGGCGCGCCCGGCTTCGCCAAAGCCTCCAGCATGGTCCTGTTCCGTGTGAGCCTGGAGTGGTTGACGGAGGCGGAGATGAAGGCGAGTGCGACCGGGGCGGGCACGAGGTAGACGGTCGATGCGTTCCACAGCCTACCTCGGTGCGCATCCTCTCCCTTCGTAGAGAATCTCGCACTCGGGCAGCGCTTTTGGGAAGCATGCTGACGCCGGGTGCGGGGCGAAGTGGCCGAGCTCTTCTCGACGCAGCTCCTCTTCGACGCCCCGACGCTCGTCGTCACCGCCACCAGCGGCGTGATCAACCGGCAGGGCCGGCCCCCTTTTTCCCCAATAGCTTATCCTCTCCCTTCGGTTGCGTCACTTTGGATCAGAATATCCCGAATCTCGCCCGGCGCTTTGGCCACCGCACAACGCCAGCGCCCAAAGCCCCCGTGGACGTTTACCGCCTGCGCCCATTCGTCCAGATAACGCCGTTTGACCTTGTCCTGCTCCGTGTCCTGCCCTTTGGTCTCCAGGACGAGCATTTCGCCATGAGTCAGCCGCACCAGGAAGTCGGGGCGGTATTTGCGCACGACGCCGCGATAAACATAGAGAATTTCAAATCCCAGGTGGTCGTTTTTCGCCCAGGCGACGACGTCCTCGCTGTCGTCCAGCACAAAGGCGTCCGAGGCTTCCCAGGCGCTGTCATAGACGCAGACGTTGATGTGCGATTTCTTTGTCCGCTCGCAGGGCTTGCCGGTATACCAGGTGCGCATCTCGCCGGTGGCGCGGATGGGATGGTCACGGTCAAACACCGGCCTCAGCCGTTCGGTGTTATCCTGCCGCACCGCCTCCCAGACATGCTGCACCACCCGCGACATATTGAGGGTGATGATCAACCGACGGCGCAGCTCATCCTGATAAAACAGCGGCGGGGAAATAGCGATCTTGTCCGAGCGGATGAACGCCTCCACGATACGCACCAACTGGGCCAGCAAAACCTCGCGGCTACCCTGCCAGGTGTGCTTCATCTGGTCAAACACGTCCCGCGCCGTCTCGAAAATAATACGCTGAGTACGGAACTCCCGCGCCAGCCGCTCCAACTCGATGCGGCTGATCCGGCTCACGTCCGGCTTGCCTTCCAGCACCGGGGCCAGCTCCGCCACCTGCGCCGTCTGTGCGGCGTCCAGTTCCAGCGCACGCGCCCTCGCCCAATCGAGCGTCAGTATTGGCTGAAAGACGCGCTCGATGCGTACCACGTTAGGCCAGTGGATTTCAAATTCCGCCTTGGCCCGGTCCGGTTCGACGGCGGTCTTGGGCGTGGGCGGCGGCGGCGGCCCGTCCTCCCCGCCTTCGTGCGGCAGGAAGGTGAACGGCACGCCAAAGATATTGACGTATTCCGGCTCGAACAACTCGATCTCTTTACCTGTGAATGGGTCTTGCGTCTTTTTCACCTCGTAGGACGTGCGCCGCAGGCCGCGCCCCACCACCTGCTCGCATAGCAACTGGCTGGTGAAGGCGCGCAGGCCCATGACGTGCGTCACCGTCTTGGCGTCCCAGCCTTCGCTCAACATCCCTACGGAAATGACGTTCTGGATGCCCGCCCCCGGCTGCCCGGCCTTGCCTACCGTGTCCACCATCCGGCGCAACCGCTCGGCCTGTTCGGCTTTGGTCAGATTGCGCTCCGCTGGCGCTCCGGCTTCTTCGGTCTCAACGTCCGTTTCCGCCGTCTCCAGCGGCGCAACCGGCTCCTCGCGTTCTTCCGCTTCTTTGAGCACCTTGGAGTCAATGTGCAGGATGCGCTCCGGGTCGCACAGTTCGTCAATGTGAATGCGCCGGGAATCGAAGGCGTGCTTCACCCGCGCCGCCGTCTCCGTCCGGTTACAGACGGTGATCATCACCGGCGGCGTCTGCTGGCCCTTCTCGTCGCACTTGCGTTTCCACTCGCGCCAGTCGTAGCCCAGCAGGTAATAGGCGTTCAGCACCAGGTCGGGCAGCGGTTCTTCCGGCTTGGCCGGGCGGTTCAGGTCATCTTTGACTTCGGGATCGTTGTAGATGTGGTAGAGGCGCGATTTGTAGGTCTTCGCGTCGGGCACGGCGTCGTCGCGCACCACCACGCGCGGGGTCTTGACCAGGCCCGACTCGATGGCGTCGTTCAGCCCAAAGTCGCTGACGATCCAACCGAACAGCGACTCCTCGCTGCTCTTTTTGCCCGACGGCGTGAACGGCGTGGCCGAAAAGTCGCAGCAGGTCAGGATGCCGCGAGAGCGGTGCAGCCGGTCCAGCCCGCCAATCCAGACCGTGGCCTCCTCGGCGCTGTCTTTCATGTCCCGGCTGCGCAGGTATTTGCCTCCCGCTTCCCAGTTGACGCGCCAGGCGTGGTGCGCCTCGTCGTTGATCACCAGCAGGTTGCGGGCGCCGGCCATCTCGCCCAGCACCTCGCGGGTGTAGGCTTCGTCGCTCTTCGCGCCGCGCTTGTCCACGCTGCGCCGTTTGTTGATCTGCTCCTCGCTGTCCCAGGCCAGGGCGTGCCAGTTGCGCACCAGCACCTTGCCCTGGCGCAGCTTGTCGAGCAACGCAGAGGGCACGATCCGGAAGGCGTCGTAGTAATTGTCCGCCGCCGCCGGCTCCAGCACGGCCAGACGGCTCTTCACCGTCAGCCCCGGCGCCATGACCAGCACGTTCTTGGCAAAGCGGGCGTCCTGCGGATAGGCGACCTTATTGAGGACGTGCCAGGCGATCATCATGGCCATGACGATGGTCTTGCCCGATCCCGTCGCCATCTTGCAGCACTGGCGGGCGAAGGCCCCGCCGTCGCCGGGGACGTCGATGCCCACTCGCTCGGCGGCCGGCGCTTCGACGAGCCAGATCAGCGTCTCCACCGCCTCCAACTGGCAGAAGAAAAAACGCCGCGCCTCGAACTCTTCCGGGTCGCGCCAGTGCTCCAGCAGCCGCTTGGTGACGCTGCTCACGCCGGGATAGCCGGCCTCGCGCCAGCCCTTGACGCGCGGGCGAATCTGGTTGACCAGCGGGATTTCCACGAAGATGCCGGGGTCGTCAAAGGCCCTGGACTCGCCCGAGGCCACCACGTACCCTGCCGGGCGGCGGCCCTCGGCCAGGTCGAACGTGCGCGTTTCGCGCTCGTAGCGCCAATGGCGCTGCGGCTCCGCGTAGGGCGAATTGATGATGAGGCGGTCAATAGTTGCCCGGGCCATCAGCGCATCTCCTCTGGCGTGGCGCGCTCCAGCTCTGCGGCCAGCGGCGGAAGGTCATTTTGCACAGTTCGCCAGAGGATATCCAGGTTGATGTCAAAATAGGCGTGAACCAGCCGGTGACGCATGCCGATGATGTCGGCCCAGGGAATGCCGGGCAGTTGATCCCGTGCGGTTTGGGAAACCCGGCAAGCCGCTTCGCCGATGATCTCGATATCCTTGACCAGCGCCAATACCAACTTGCGGTCGCCGTTCAGAGCGATTCGAGTTTGGTCTTGCGCGAACTCGATGGCCTCGCGCGCCGCATCCAGCATATGCTGCAATCGAATGGCGTCATCCTTGCGCATACTGCACCTCTGCCTCTTCCAGCACCCGTTGACGAAAATACCGGCTGAGATCTTCCAGCGTGCGCAGGTCCACCTTTCGTCCGCCGAGCAGCGCCGATAGCTCCCGTTCCATGCGCGCTATCCCGAAAAGGCCGGGGATGTGATCCGGTTCAAATTCGACCAACAGGTCAATATCGCTGTCGGGCCGAAAATCCGACCGCAGCGCCGAGCCGAAAACTGCCAAACGCCGGATATGCCGCTCCCGGCAAAACGACCCAATCTGCTCCTTGTCGAGTTCTATTTGCGCCATCAATCCACCTCCAGAATTTTCAGGCTCTCGATGCCCCGGTCGTCCACGATTTTGACGGCGATGCGCCGGTGCTCGCCCGGCTCGAAGGGCAGCGATTCCGTGCCCCGGTAGGCTTCGATCAATTCCTCGTCGATCTCGGCCTTGAGGTTCCTGGCCAGCCGCGCCCAGCCCTCCTTCGCCCCGGCCATGGGGAAGAACACCTGCCGCGGATAGAGGCTGCGCCCGTCGTAGTCGGTGTCCAGCATCCAGACGGCGATCTGTTCGGCACCGCCCGATTCGATGCCGCCGGTCTTGGTGTTGTAGTAGTCGAAGCCGTGTACCGAGACGCGCAGCTTGCCCTTGTCGTCTCCCTTGGCGATGGTCTCCACCTGCACGTCCGCCTGGCCGATGAGCCAGAAGGATTCGTTGCTCGCCCGCTTCTTCTTGAGGTCGTCCGTCAAGAGGTCGGCGTTCATCTGCGCCTTGAGCAGCGTCACGCCGGGCCAGTTGGTCTCGTCGACGTCCTTGGCCGCCTCGGGGTCGAACTGGAAGGCGGCGAAGACGATGAGCTTGGGTTTCGGCACCAGCGTCTGCGCCTCTTCGATGGCGTGGGCCACCTGGCGCTGTTCCAGCGGCGCGTGCTCCGGGCCGAAGGAGACGACGATCCGCCGCGCAGTACCTCCCTCTCCCTCTGGGAGAGGGCCGGGGTGAGGGCGGGTCTCGCCGTCCGCGTGCAGCCAGCGGCAGCCGGGGAGCGGCTCCAGCCGGGCGAAGAGGATCTGTTGCCCCCCCTTCCCACGGATGCCCGTGCGCAGCAGCTCGTCGCGCCATTCACCCTGGCGCAGGGTCTCGCCGGAACGCGCGATGGATGTATCGGCGCCAAACCCCCTCTCCCCTTGGGAGAGGGTCGGGGTGAGGGTTTCCTCAATGGACTTGACCGCCGGAGCGGGCACCGCCTCTGCGGTGAACGGGCCGCTAACGCGGTGCTTCTTACGATCCTCCAGCGGCTGGTCGTAGAGCGTTTCCGTCGGCGGTGGCTCGTTGTTGGCGATGGATTTGAGTGTGACATGCGGCACGGTCTTGTAGATAAAGCCGCTCCCCACGCCTTCCTGCGGATGCGCCAGTTCGTAGTAATCGAATACGGCGGTCATCAGGCGTTGCTTGGCCAGCGTGAGTGCCACGCGTGAAGTGTCGCAGGTGATCCAGCGGCGGCCCCACTGCTCGGCCACATAGGCGGTTGTACCGCTGCCGCAGGTGGGGTCGAACACCAGGTCGCCCGGGTCGGTGGTCATCAGGAGGCAGCGCTCTATCGCCTTGGGGGTTGTTTGCACGACATACTTCTTCGGGTCCGCAAATCCGGAAATCACGGTATCGTCCCAAATATCAGAAAGAGGAAAATACGGAAAATCATCTAAAAATCGAATGTAACGAAGTGTGTTACCAAGCGCCATCAGCCGACCCGCTTTGTTCAGATTCTCCAAACCCTTTTTGTCCGTTTTGAATGTGCCTCTGCCCGGGGAAAATGTCTTCCCTTCAAACTGGAATTCTCGAACATCTTCACCCTGTGCAGGCCGTTGACTCGTTATGTTGTCGTGGACGAAGATTCGCGCGTGTGGCGGTAAGCTACTCATGGATTCAATGCTACCAAGATTCTGCCTTTTACCGTTTGGTAATTGAATCCATGTATATTGGCTAGCTCCCGCTTCGCCTGGTTCTTTCCGACCGAATAATGAACGGTATTTGATCTTTCGGCAATCTTTAACATACCATAGCAACAAGTCATATACGCCCGAAAGTGTAAGACCAGAGGCAGTCGTGGTCTTTTTGAAAATTACCTGACTAACAAAATTTCCGACCCCAAACACCTCATCCATCAACTCGCGTACATGATGCACGTTCTCGTCGCTGATCTGCACGAAGACGCTGCCACTCTCGGTCAGCAGTTCGCGGGCGAGCAGCAGGCGGTCGCGCAGGTAGGTCAGGTAGGAGTGGATGCCCAGCTCCCAGGTGTCGCGGAAGGCGCGGATCTGCTCCGGCTCGGCGGTCAGGTCCTCGTCCTTGCCATCCTTCACGTCGCGATTGTTCACGAAGGGCTGGAAGTTGGAGCCGTACTTGATGCCGTAGGGAGGGTCGATGTAGACCATCTGCACCTTGCCCGCCATGCCCTCCTTCTCCAGCAGCGAGCTCATCACCAGCAGGCTGTCGCCGGCCACCAGGCGGTTCGACCAGCCGTGGGCGTGTTGGTAGAACTCGATCGCCTCGCGCAGGGGCTCCCGGCGCTCGACCTCGAAGAGCAGAAGTTGCCGCGCGCCGCCATTGCCGTTGCGCTTGCGCACCGCCTCGATGATGGTGCGCGGCTCGATCCGCTCGTGGACGTGCAGCGAGACGGTCGGCACCTCGAAGGACGTGTGCTCGGCCTTGCCCGCCCAGACCAGTCCCGGGTCGAGGTGCGGATCGTAAGCGTAGGTTTTCTTCTGTCCAGCGTCCGGATCGGTGTCGGGTGTCACCAGCCCCACGGGCGGGTTGTTCACCCGCTTCTTGTCCTTGTGCTCGTAGGACTCGATGGGCCGCCTGGGTTTCGTTGTCTTTTTTCTCGCCATCAATCGCCTGCCTATCGTTTTCGCCGCGCTGTGGGCCGGGAGGCCAACGTCTCGCATCCCCGGGCCGCCGCCCAGTGATTTTCAATGGCCAAAACGCCGGCTCGGCCGCTCGGGGCGCGTGGTACCGGCGTCTCGCCGGTGCTGATCCGCCGTGGCGTTCCATCCCGAAGTCTAGCCACTGTTCGGGCGATTGGAAAGACGGTGAACCATCCCCCCGGTTGAAAGGGCGGGCGGACCGAGCGCGTCCTGTTGCGCGCCCCGACGGCGGCACTGCTTTTCCTCGTTCCCAGGGCCCCGCCTGCGAACGCAACGCCTTGGCAGGCTCTGCCTGCGGCGCCGGCTTGTTTCACGGTCGCTTGCGTCGGATCCCCCGTCTGGGACAAGGCGGAGCCTTGGGTTAGTGCGTTCCCAGGCGGAGCCTGGGAACGAGGGTCGAGCCGGAGCCTGGGAACGAGCGTCGAAGGTCGTGCCCCTCGGCGGGCGGGGCGCGTGGCGGGGTTTGTTGGACGCGGTCACTTCCCGCGGCGGCTCGCTTCTACAACGTATGAGGGGTGCTACCCCCTTCAGATACCGTGAGCGCACGTGCGCTGGGGCCCGAGGGGTAGTGCGCTGGGGTTCCATGGTGAATGCGCTGGGGTTCCAGCGCACGTGCTACAGGGTCACAGGCCACCTGCGCGCACGCCATGTACTGGGGAAAACGGCCTTTTTGGACGAGGTCACTCGCGCAACGCCCG
>DATKZH010000706.1:0-23826 GCA_035528065.1 Thermoguttaceae bacterium
GTGCGCGCGTGGGTCTCATGCTTCGACCCACCCTACGCGAACTGCGTGAACTCACGGTGCGCCGTGGCTACTGCACCTTGAGCATGTAGTGCGTCAGCACGATGCGGAATCGTTGCGGGGAGGGCTGGGCGGCGGACTGGACCTGGGCGGTCTGCGGCGAGACGAGCCCGATCACCAGCCAGTTCGTGCCCCGGGGCGACTTGCTCAGCGAGCCTCCCACCGGGACGACGACGCGCTGCCCGGTGCCCTGGATCTCCAAGAGCAGGGCGTTGCCGGCGTTGCCGGCGACCGTGGTAAACAGCATCACGCCTTCCCCCGGCTCGTCGACCGATTCGACGGCATACTGATTGATCGCCTTGGATTGCCGAGACCCCCAGCCGGCACTCCGCATCTGGAAGAAGAGCTGATCGGTGAAGCCCACCAGGTTGCGAACCGCTTCCGGCGGCGCTCGCACCGTATGAGGAACCGCCTGGAGGTGCTTGGCCAGGAACATCTGCTTGGCCAGCTCGGCGAGGGTCTGGTACTGCTCGGGCTCTTGCGGGGTCCAGGCGAAGCGGCGGCCGGCGTCGAAAAGCTGCTTCATTCGTCCCGCGGAGATGAGCACCTGCCCGGGCCGCACTTCCGTGTCGCCTTCGCCCAGGGCCTGCGCGACGGGTTGTGCAGGCGGAAGCGGCGTGACTTCCTCGGAGGCGCCGGCCACCAGCTCGCGGAGATACCGGACGTGACTGGCATAGCCGAACTCGGCCTTGACGTTGATAAACGTGTTCACTCCAACCACCCGGCCGTCCTCCGCCAACAGCGGGCCGCCGCTGTTGCCGGGCGAGATCTTGGCGTCGTGCTGGACCCAGACGAGGTCCTCCGGCGCCTTCATCGCCCGGACGACCTGCGCCTGCGAGCCGGAGAGCAGGTCCGCCGTGGTCAGCACCCGGCTCACGCCCCCCTTGGAGAGCGAGAAGTCGGCGTTGAACGGGTGGCCGAACGCGGACACCTGGGAGCCGAGCCGGGGGGTGCCTTCGTAGCTGATGTCCAGGACGGGCAGCCCCGGCGGGGGATCGACGAGCTTGACGATCGCCAGGTCGTGCTCCGGGCGCGTGGCCACCAGGCCGGCAAGCCGGCACTCGGTCCCGTCGGCAAACGTCACCCGCGCCGCCGTGGTGGCATTGGCGACCACGTGACGGTTGGTGGCGACCCAGCCCCGGGGGTCGATGAGAAAGCCGCACCCGTACTGTATCCGGGCCTGGCCGGCCATCGGGATCTCGAACTTGACGATCGCCCGCAAGACGTCCTCCAGCGACTTGGCGGTTTTGCGCTCGGGCGGTCCGGCCGTCTCGCCTTCCTCCGGCGCGGCGACTTCGCCCTTCCTCGCGCTGACGGTCTCGGCGTCTTCGATGCCATCGGCGTCAACGGCGTCGATCGCACGGGGGGCTTGGGCGGGCTCCTCGGCGGGCGCGGCCGCTTCGGCTGCGTCCCCGGGGTTCTCGGCGGGCGGGTCGGCTTGCGAGTCCGGTTCGGCGTGATAGGGCGCGGGCTGCTTGGAAGAGGGTTGTTCGGCGTCCGTCGGCTCCGAAACTGGACCAGGCGACGCCGGCAGATTGGGCGGCTCGTGCGGGCCCGCTTCCGCAATGACGTTGGGCGACGCCTCCGGGCCGGATGCAAGGTACAGTCCGATGCCAACGATCGTGCCGAGTAGGACGACGGCCACTGCAATGAGCGACGCGCGCAGGGCGGTGGGGCGAGAGCCGGAGGCGGCAGGAGGGCTTTGCGGCAACGGGGGAGGAGACGGCGAAGCGTCGGGAGCCGAGGCTTTAGACGGGGGTGACTCGCGCAAGCCGTGCGCCGAATTTCCGGCAGGTTCCGCGGGCGGCGCTGGCGGAGGGATCGCGGCCGGCTCGCGCGGCGGCGCCCCGCTTGGCGAAGAAGACGGTTTCGCCCGAGACTCCTCGCGCGGCTCCTTCGGGCCGGGTATTTGGAGCAGCAGGCCGCAGCCGGGGCACTTCCCGCCCGTCTGGGTGAGCTCGTCAGCCCGCCCGAACGCGTAGCCACATGCGGGGCAGTTCGTGCGACTGGCCATGCGTGAAAAGGAGTCCGGTGCCCACTGTTGGGGGGCGAGAAGAACCGACTTGCACCCGCCGCAAACCCAAGTTCAGTCTACCCCAAGCGGGAAGATGCGGCCAGCGGAGGCTCCGATCGACCCGAGCGAGGGATTCCCGTCAAGCCGTGAAACTAATCGGGCCTTCGCGGCGTCCTAACCTTCGATAGGGCAGAAACCAACGAAGTCGGGTAGGCAGTCGCCTTCCGACCAATTCGTCTCGACAACCAAGGAGTCCTGCAATGCGACGACGTACTGCCGCGATGGGAGTGGTTGTGCTGGCCGTGCTGGCTGCGATGCCCACGGTCGCCTCGGCCAGGATCAAGCTGATCACGCTTCCGGTCCGCCAGCGGGTGGAGATCCAGTTGGACAACCCCAACGCCACGCTGGTGGAAGAGGAGCGGGTTGTTCCCTTGGTCAAAGGCGTGAATCAGGTCGACTTCTCCTGGGCGAACACGCAAATCGACCCGAACACGATCGTGTTTCGCGTCGTGCCCCGAGCCGAAGGGGCGGAAGGCGAGCGCCCCGAGGGCGAAGCTGCCAAGCCGCTCGACGTGTCCGTCCTTTCGGTCAGCTATCCCCCCAACGAGGCCGCCCTGGTCTGGCAGGTGGCGGCCAGCGATTCGGGATCCGCCCGGGTGCGGATCAGCTATCTGTTGGGCAACTTGACCAAGAGCTTCAACTACCGGGCGGTGGCCTCGCACGACGAGAAGACGCTCACGCTCCGGCAGTACATGCGGCTCCAGAACCTGGCCAACGAGGAGTTCGGCTCGACCGGCCTGTGGGCGGGGTTCGGCCCGCGGTTCTTGAAGCCGATCGGGATCAACGAGACCAAAGAGATGCTGATGGAGAAGTACGAAAGCGTGCCCGTCCGCAAGACGTACACCTGCGATCCGCAGGAGTTCGGCTACTTCGACCGGCCGAAGAACAAGCTCCTCGTGCCCATGCACTACGTGCTCAAGAACGATGAAGAGAACAAGCTGGGCCGGGCGCCGCTCCAATTCGGCAAGGTGCGGATCTTCCAGGACGACGGCCACGGCTCGACCGCCTTCCTGGGCGAGGACTGGGGGAAGTTTACGCCGCTGGACGACGAGATGCGGCTTTCCGTGGGGACCGCCCAGGACGTGGTCGTCCGCCGGACCATCGACAAGAACGAGCAGAAGCGCGTGGCCGGCAACCTCTACCACCGTGAGGTGATCGTGAAGTACGAGATCGAGAACTTCAAGGACAAGGCCGTCACGCTCGACGTCCAGGAAAGCCTCCGCGCGATTCGCAACGAGGTCGGCGGCGATACGGGCCGCGACGCCGAGTGGGAGCTGGGGGAGCTGACCACCTTCGAGGGCGGGCCCGACGAGGAGAAAAGCGATTTCGACCGGGTCGTGTTCCATGCCGACCTGCCCGCCCGCGGCGCCGACGACAAGGCCACAAAAATCGTCCACAAGCTTCACCTGCTCATCAAGAACGAATGGTAGGGGGACAGCGCCATGACGAATAGACGCCTTTCGCAAGCGGTCGCGCTCCTATCGGTTCTGGCCGTCGGGGCCGTCGAGGCCCGGAACGTCGATCTCTCGACGGTGCCCGACCGCGACACCGTCCAGCTCACGATCTACAACTCGGAAGACATTACCCTCGTGCGCGAAACCCGCAAGGTGAGCTTCAAGCCGGGCGCCAACCCGCTTCAGTTCAGTTGGGCCAACACGCTGATCGATCCCACCTCGGTCGAACTCCGGTTCCTGACCGACGCCGACAAGCTCGACGTGCTGGACACCACCTTCCCGCACGACAAGCCGCAGATGCTCTACTGGAACGTCCAGAGCGAGATCGACGGCGAGGCGACCGTCGAGATCACCTACTTCACCAGCGGCATCACCTGGTCGGCGGATTACGTCTGTATCGCCAACCCGGAAGAGACCGAGATGGGCTTCGAGGGGTTTGTTCGGGTCTTCAATAACTCGGGCGAGGAGTATGAAGACGCTCAGATTCGGCTCGTGGTCGGCAAGATCAACCTCGTGGAGAAGATCGCCGAGCTGGCCAAGATCCCCGTGTCCGAGGTCGTCCTGCTGGAGGAGCGTAAGCGAGAGGAGCTCAAGGCCAAAGCGATGAAGAAGGCGATCGCGTACGGGGCGCGTCTCGGGGGGGCCTCGGCTCCTGCCGACGCGGCCCAGGAAGCCCGGCCCAAGGAAATCATCAAGGAGGGCCTCAGCGAGTACTTCATCTACACGATCGAGGGCACCGAGACGATCGCCGACGGGTGGTCGAAGCGGACGCGCTCCTTCGAAGGCACGACCGTCCCCTTCAAGATCCAGTATCGCTACCGCGAGCCGGAGTACGGCCCGCAGTTGGTGCGCATGTATCTCTTGGCGAACGACGAGGAGTCGAAGCTGGGCACCACGCCGCTCCCGGACGGCGTGGTCCGCCTGTTCCGCCAAACCGGGCGCGACGGCCTCAGCTTCCTCGTCGCCCAGCCGATCAAGTACGTCCCCATCGGCGACAAGATCGAGCTGAACCTCGGGCCGGACCCCGAGGTGATCTTCGAGCTGGTCAAGCGGCGGGTGTGGCGCGACACGATCTGGATGCACATCCACGGAGCCGACGTGTTCCGCCGGGCGGACCAGCCGGGGGTCGAGATCGAAGTCAACAGCACCGTGGCCGGTTGGGACGACCACACGCGGTTCGCCCAGCGCGTTCGCAACTACTCGAAGAAGCCGATCGACCTGGAAGTCCGCCGCACGCTGCCGGGCCACGTCGTGTTTCGCAGCGGCCTGGACGCGAAGAACCACGACTACCGGACCGTCCAGTACACGGCCGCCGTGAAGGCCGGCGAGAAGACCGACCTCGTGTACGAGATCCTCGAGCATCAAGGTCGGAACAAAAAGCAGGACAACGTCACCGTCGAAAAGGCCGCCGTGGGACGATAACCCTAATCGTTGGTCAGTGACGGAGCCATCCAAACCACACCCTCGTTCCCAGGCTCTGCCTGGGAACGGGCGGAATTGGCAGGCTCCGCCTGCCTTCCGCGTGGTCGGTCAGGTTCGCTCCTGATGGGCTGCGTGGGGCGAGGCGGAGCCTCGCGGAAGTGCGTTCCCAGGCAGAGCCTGGGAACGAGAGCTGCCGTAGCTGCCGTCGAACGATAACGCCAAGCGATAACCACTTATGGAGCCACCCAAACCATGTTCGTGACAAGGCAAAACCGGATCGCAGGGCTCGCCGCGTTCGCGATGATACTGGGGCTGTTGCCCGCGGCAGCCGTCCGGGCCAAGAACGTCGATCTGTCGACGGTCCCCTCGCGCGACACCGTCCAGTTGACCATCTACAACTCCGAGGACATCACGCTCGTGCGGGAGACCCGGAAGGTGAGCTTCAAGCCGGGCGCGAATCCCTTGCAGTTCAGTTGGGCCAACACGCTGATCGACCCCACCTCGGTCGAGATCCGTTTCCTCACCGACGCGGACAAGCTGGAGATGCTCGACACCACCTTCCCGCACGACAAGCCGCAGATGCTCTACTGGAACGTCCAGAGCGAGATCGACGGCGAGGCGACCGTCGAGATCACCTACTTCACCAGCGGCATCACCTGGTCGGCCGATTACGTCTGCATCGCCGACCCCGAGGAGACGGAGATGAGCTTCGAGGGCTTCGTTCGGGTCTCGAACAACTCGGGCGAGGAGTACGAGGACGCCCAGATCCGCCTGGTGGTGGGCAAGATCAACCTGGTGGAGAAGATCGCCCAGTTGGCCAGAATCCCGATGGACAAAGTCGCCGAGATGGAGAAGGGTGCACGGGACCACCTCCGTCGCCGGGTCGCCAAGGAGGCCATGGCGGCGCCGGAGATGCCCGCTCCCGCGGCCGCGCCCGCCGAGCCACAGAAACCCAAGGAGATCATCAAGGAGGGCCTGAGCGAGTACTTCATCTACACGGTCGAAGGGACGGAGACGATCGACAACGGATGGTCGAAGCGGATGCGCTCCTTCGAGGGCACGACCGTTCCCTTCAAGATCGAATACCGCTACCGCGAGCCGGAGCACGGCCCGCAGTTGGTGCGCATGTATCTGCTGGCGAACGACGAGGAGTCGAAGCTGGGCACGACGCCACTCCCGGACGGCGTGGTCCGCCTCTTCCGCCAAACCGGGCGCGACGGCCTCAGCTTCCTCGTCGCCCAGCCGATCAAGTACGTCCCCATCGGCGACAAGATCGAGCTGAACCTCGGCCCCGACCCCGAGGTGATCTTCGAGCTGGTCAAGCGGCGGGTGTGGCGCGACACAATCTGGATGCACATCCACGGAGCCGACGTATTCCGCCGGGCGGACCAGCCGGGGGTCGAGATCGAAGTCAACAGCACCGTGGCCGGTTGGGACGACCACACCCGGTTCGCCCAGCGGGTCCGCAACTACTCGAAGAAGCCGATCGACCTGGAGGTGCGTCGCACGCTGCCGGGCCACGTCGTCTTTCGCAGCGGCCTGGACGCGAAGAACCACGACTACCGGACCGTCCAGTACACGGCCGCCGTGAAGGCCGGCGAGAAGACCGACCTCGTGTACGAGATCCTCGAGCATCAAGGTCGGAACAAGAAGCAGGACAACGTCACCATCGAAAAGGCCGCCGTCGAACGATAACGTCAAGCGACGAAAACCGATGAACCCACATCACCCTCGTTCCCAGGCTCTGCCTGGGACCGGACGGGACCAAATCACCCTCGTTCCCAGGCTCTGCCTGGGACCGGACGGGACCACATCACCCTCGTTCCCAGGCTCTGCCTGGGAACGGACGGGACCAAATCACCCTCGTTCCCAGGCTCTGCCTGGGAACGGACGGGATTGGGAGGCGCAGCCTGCCGTTCGCATGGTCCGCCGGGCTTACTCGTGATGTCCCGTGTGGCGCGAGGCAGAGCCTCGCCGGCCGACGGGCGCCGGCCATCCCCTCGACCGCGGCATACGCCCACAGGGCGACCGGGACCTTCGGGTCGACGGCCGGACGACCGGCATGGCCTTCCACCGGATTAGTCTTCTCGTATAATCCGGGCATGTCCAATTCTTCGACCAGCTCCCCGACGAGCCGAGCCGGTCGCAACGCTTCGCCTCGCAAATCAAGACGCAAAGCATCCGGGAAGTGCGTTCGGCACGAAGCGTCGGAACGATGAGAATGAGTCGCCGGTTGGCCGAGCCATGAAGACGTACTTCTGTGACCTCTGCGGTCGGTATCTCGGCCGTCGCGAGTGCAAGTACGACATCGACGAGATAACTCCTTTTCCAGCGGGACCGCTTTGCCCGGCGTGCGATTGTTTTGTGCGGGCCCGGGGGCTGATGTACGTTTTGGTCGGGTTGTCGGTGGCGCCTTTGCTGTGGCTGTTGCTGTGGGCCGTCCTGCCGTCGATTGCGACGTTGCCGAGCATCACCGTGGCCTGCGGCATGTCCGCCGTCGGCCTGGTCAAGATGGTTACGGAGCAACGGAGGCGCCGGCAACTGGCCGGCCGTGTCGTAGAAGGATCAGGCCGCAGGGAAGAGACCGATAATCGTGGTCAGCCCGACCTCAAGGAGCAAGCCAAACGATGAACCGACTGATTCTCGCGACGGTTGCCGTGACCGCGCTGGCCGCCTGCCACGTGGCGCGGGGCGACTGGTATGAAACCAGCTTCTACCTCCTCCACGAAGACCACCACACCTCGGATCAACACGAAGTAGGCCGCGACGCGAGCTTCGACGAGACCGCGCGGCTGGTGGCCCTGTCGAAGCCCGACGTGATCCAGATCCACGCCAAAGGGAACCCGGGCTGGACGACCTATCCGACCGAGATCGGCCACGCGCCGCCCAAGCTCGCCCGGGACGTGCTCGGCATCTGGCGCGACGTGGCCCGACGCGACGGCTACCACTTCTCCGTCTACTACAACATCGGGCGCGACGGCGTCGTCATGAAGCGCCGCCCCGAGTGGAACCGCTCCCGGGCGGACGGCGGCGAGTGGGACAAGGCGATCTGCTACCACTCGGGCGTGGCCGAGGGCTACTTGTGGCCGATGATCCGGGAGATCGTCAAGCGGTACGGCCCCGACGGCTTCTGGTTCGACGGCTCGTGCTTCACCGTCCGCGTCTGCTACTGCGACCCGTGCCGCGAGCGGTTCCAGCGCGAGCAGGGCCTTGCGCCGCCGGAGAGCCCCGGGGAGCCCGGCTGGGCCGCGTACCACGAGATGCAGCGGCAGGTCTACCGCGAGTTCATCCACGAGACGGCGGCGTTGATCCACCGGCTCGATCCCGAGTGCCTGGTGGCGTTCAACTGGGCCTATTCGCTCCGCATGCCGGAAAAGCCGGCCGAGGGCATCGCCTACCTGACCGGCGACGTCGGCAACCGCGTCGAGGGCCTCTCGGCCGAGGCCCACTGGTACGACTCGCTCGACGTGCCGTTCGACCTGATGACGCAGGTCAGCACGCTCCACCAGGACGCGGAGCCGCAGCCCGGCCGGCCCGCCCAGCGCATGGCGCCCAAGCCGCCGGAGCAGATCGAGCAGGAGATGGCGATCATCGTCGCCAACGGGGGCCGCTACTTCGCCTGGGACAACCCCACGCCGGAAAGCGGCCTCGTGCCCGAGCGGCTGGAGTTCCTCGGCCGGGTCGTGGCCCCGTTCCTTCGCGCGCGCCAGCCGTGGTGCCTGGGGTCGAAGCGTCTGCCGGACGTCTCGCTCCTCAACGGCGCCGCCTCGCACTACGCCGTGACGGAATCGGCCACCACGAGCTTCACCAAGCAGGACAACCGCATCGACGGCGCCGCGGAAGTCTTGCCCCGCCTGCACCTGAACTACGAGATGCTGCCCGACTGGCGGCTGGAAGCGATGGACGTGCGTAGCCCGCTGGTCCTCGTGGAGCATCCCAAGCGGCTCAATCGCAAGACCGTCGATGCGCTGATCCAGTACGTGCGAGGCGGCGGGCGCCTGTTGATGACCGGCATGGGCATCGGCCTGGACAAGCGGCTGGAAGAGGTGTTTGGCATCGCCGGCTTCACCGGCGCCCAAGCGGCCGAGCCGCTCGTGTTCACCGACGGCGACGCGGCCGCCCGATTCGACCACTGGCTGTCCCGGCTGAAGCTCTCCACCGCCACTCGGCTCCTCGCCGTCCAAGACGCCCAGGGCGAGACGCACCCGGTGCTCACCGAGAACCGGTTCGGGCAAGGGACGGCGTTCTACGTCCCGCTGCCGCTCTTGTCGAAGCACGGCAAGAACGTCGTGCCGAGGTCGCTCCTGGAAGCGGTGTTCGACCACGCCCTCCCCAAGGACGAGCGTCTCCTCACGACCGACGCCCCGGACTCGGTCGAGGTCGTCCTCCGCGAGAAGGACGGGCGATACGTCGTCCACCTGGTCAACATGCACCCGGGCAAGCGCGAGATCATCACCGGCGGCCCGCGCCGTTACCCGATGATCACCGACGTCCCGCCCGTGCCTGAGTGCCACGTCTCCGTGCGCCTCCCCGCCCGGCCCAAGTCCGTCGCCCTCCAGCCGCAAGCGACCCCGCTCGACGGTTGGACCTACGAAGCCGGCCGGCTACGGGTGACGGTGCCGAGCTTCGGCATACACCAGATGGTGGTGATTGAGGGGGGCGAGTGACGGAATGGCGCAGTCGTAGGGTGCGTGAAACGCACCAATCCGCTACCCGGGCCGTCTCCTTCAGCGATATGGTGCGTTTCACGCACCCTACGATGCTTATGGAAGAATATCCTTCACAATCCCCTCGCCCCCCGAAGGGCTGGTTTGATGGCTTGTTCCGGCGTGAGGTCCCAATTAACACGTCGCGCAAGTGCGCTCGGGCCCCAGCGCACGTGCGCTGGGGTTCCATGGTGAATGCGCGCTGGTCCCATGGTGAATGCGCGCTGGTCGCAGGCCACCTGCGCGCACGCCATGTCGCGAGCGAAAACGCCTTTTTGGACGCGCGCTCGGCGCAACGTGTTGATAGGAAACAACTTGTATTTTCGCACGGAACTCACAATTCTTGCCCAACAATTGGTTTTGACGTAACGTATTTCGCACGAATGACTTACGACCGGTTCTTCGGGCCTTTGTTGGACGTTTGGACGGCCTTGTTGGACGCCTTCTGGACGCCCCGTGGTCGGCCCAACGTGTTCGAGCATACCACGTTAGCGCCGAGCCGCAAGGCCCTTTCTGGCCGAGGCGCACCGCGTCCACCTTCCCTCGGCCGGCAGGCGCGCGGCGCGCGACGGCGGGGCCCGCGTTGTGGAGGTCATTCTTCCCAAAGGGCAACGCGCGCGCTGAGGCATGCTCAAGCATGCCCGGCCCGTGCGGCGTCATGGAAGAACGTCTTCCCGACCGCCCGCCAGGCGGACGCACGCCTCACACCCTCCGCCGAAACACAAGGAACGTCAAGTCGTCCGGCTTCGACGGCTGGCCTTCTTCCGGCTGGGTCATGCGTAGCCGGGCGTCGTGCGCGAGTCGTTGGGCGGCTTGGGCGAGCCGGCCCTTTCGGATGCGGTCGACGACTTCCTCGGCGTAGAGGTTGTCGACCAGCCCGTCGCTGGCCAGGAGGACCGTGTCGCGGGGGGCCAGCTGGATGGTGGGGCCGATCTCGATCTTCATCTCGGCCGAGCCGATCACGTTGGAGACCAGGTGGCGGTCCTCGTGGTGCATGGCCTGCTCGGCGTCGAGGAACCCGGCCTCGACGGCCTGGCCCACCGGCGAGTGCGACGTGGTCCGGAGCTTGATCTTCCCCCGCTGGCCGACCACGAGGATCATCGAGTCGCCCACGTGGTACGGGCGGACCGTGGCCGCGTGGATTTCGACCACGGCCAGGGTGGTGGCGGCGCCGACGCCCATCGCCAGCACGGCCTGGTTGGCGGCCTCGATGCCGTCGAGGATGGCCGAGCGGAGGACGACCTGCTCGCGGACCCGGGCTTCGACGGCCGTCTTCAGTGTTTCCAGGGCGAGACTGGCCGCGTGCTGGCCCGCCGCCGCGCCGCCCAGGCCGTCGGCCACGACCAACAGGCCCGACTCGGCGTCGGAGCGAATCACGGCGGCCGCGTCCTCGTTGGGCGTCTCTTTCTCGGGCGATCGCGAGGAGAAGACCGCCAGCGATCCCACGCCGATCTCCAAAAGCTCGCTTGCGACCATCTGCTGGTCGACGTAGAGCCTGGTCGGCTCCCATCCATGCTCACTCATGCGAGCGTCCCTCATCGGCTCGGGAGGTGTTTGCCACACCAGGGACAGTGGTCCCAGAACGACTTGAGCACTCCCCAGCCGCACGCCGGGCACGTGTCGCTCGTGCCGGGCACCTTCCACGCCCGACGCACCTTGCGCCGACACCACGGACAGTACCGCATGAACGGCATCAGCAGGCGGCGCGAGCAGCCGGAATTGGAGCAGCGGGCCGTGTAGCGGGCGTCGGTATACCGCCGCGTCGTGGTCGGCTCGAATCCCGGCCCGTAGCACCAGGGACAGTAGCTCCAATCGAGCTTCATGCCGCGGCCGCAGCGAGGACACTGCGAGGGAAACGGCGTCTCGTCGCGGTGCACCGCCCGCTTCGCGCCGCACCAGGGGCACACCATCATGCTCTCGGCCACGGGGCCGCCGCAGCGGTGACACGAGAGCCGCGTCTGGAGTGCCTTCCCATAATCCTGCTGGAACTGCTTGCGGCGGACCGTCTGCCAGTCGTACCGTTTCGTGGTCCCGGTGGCGGGCACGGCCCGGTTGGCGCCGCGCCGGAGCGCCCGAGGTCGTACGCGCCGGACGGCGGCCCGCATCGGCTCGGCGTCCTGGAACCGCTTGCGAGGATCGACCTCCATCGCCTTGCGCACGACGGCGATCAGGTCGGGATGCACGCGGCGACGAAGCCGGTCGAACCCGGGCGGCGGCCACGTGTACGGCCACTCGGGCAGCCGGCCGGAGAGCATGCGGTAGAGAACCAGGCCCAGGGAGAAGACGTCGGATCGGAACGAAGGCTTGCCCATCGCCTGCTCGGGCGCCACGTAGCCCACGGTGCCCGAGCCCGACGCCTGCACGGTCCGCCGGGCGAGCTTGGCGATGCCGAAGTCGGCCAGGCGGAGCCGGTTGCCGGGGAAGAGGATGAAGTTCTCCGGCTTGATGTCGCAGTGGATCACCCGATTGGCGTGGGCGTGGGCGACGCCGTCGAGCATCTGATCGGCGTAGTCGAGCACGGTGCGGAGCGACATCCGCCGCTGCATCCGATCGGCCAGGGTCCGCTCGCCGAGCGGGAAGACGATCACGAAGTGCGAGTCGATGATGCTCGCGTCCTTGACCGGCAGGATGTTGGGATGATCGAGCCGGGCCACCAGGCGGACCTCGCTGCGGAAGTCCTCCATCACCTCCTTGCTCAATAACTGCGCGTGCGGGACCTTCAAAGCCACGCGCAGCCCCTCGATGGTGTCGAGAGCCTGGTAGACGTCGGCGAAAGGCCCTTGGGCAATCCGCCGCCCCACGCGATACTTCCCCAGGCGTTGCCCTCTTCTCAACACGCTTCGCACTCCTGCGTCACGATCCCCCAGACTGCTTGGTTACTCCATTATGGCACAAACGGTCAATACCCCCAAGTCGAGATCACTGCGCGCGTGCCGACGCTCCGCCCGGCTCTTCCCTCTCCGGTTCCTCGAGCAGGAGGTCGCCGCGGGGATCGTCGTTGCCCAGGCTCCAGTCGATCGGCTCGCCTCGGTCGTCGACCCGGTCGGGGCCCACGCTGTAGAGCAGGTGGCCGGTGTCGGTCCGGCGGTAGACGAGGGGCTTCCCGGTGTAGGGGTCGATGAGTAGCTCGGGCAGGCAGTCGGAGACCAGGTCCGCCAGCGTCTCAGGCTCGCGCTGGTGCTCCACCCGGTACTGCCGCACGGCCAGCTCGCAGATCAGGAGCCGCATCTTGGCCTGATGATGGACGGCACACTCCTCTAGCCAGGGCCCTTCCGTGTGCTCGAAATCGAGCCCCGTTGCCTCAAGTGCCCGACCCATCTTACCCCAGCCATGCTCGTCCCAGAGGGTCTGGCGTGCGAGCAGTTCGTCCAGGGGCTCGCGGTTTGCCTCGATCGACCTGGCCAGCTCGATGGCCCTGCGGCACTGGTCGGCGTTGAGCTCTTCGGTCAGGGGAGCCAGCGCTTGGATGCCCATCTCGTGGAGTGCCCAGCCCGTAAACGCGTCGACCAACAAGCCTCCCTGGGTGCACGCGGTGCCGAGCCGCATCACGTCGAGGTAGTCCTCCACGGCGTCCTCCGTGCGACCTTCCCACTCGGCCAGCTTGCCCTCCGCCAGAAACGCTCGACTCAGTTCGCGCAGGGCCCGGTTATCGGTGCGAGCAAGGTCGGCCTGCGTGTACGTGAGGGGGACCTGGCACTCCCGGGCAAGCCCCTTGCGAGCCTCGTCCAGCACGTGGCCGTGCTTGGCCACGAACTGCCCAAGCTCCGCGGCGGTTGCCTCGTCGACGTTCGGCACCGTGCCGTTCACCAGCCGGCTCCCCGCCGCGACCAGATCGTCGTACCCGTTCGGGTCGGGAAGCGTGATCGGCGGGATCGGCGTCGGATGGATCACGAAGTGAAAGATCGCGGCGGCGGGGCAGAGAAAGAGCATCACGAGGCATATCATTAGGGGGTACAGGATTGAGACCAGGACGACGGCGATTCTTCCTCGCTTCTTCTTCTTGCCCGCCGGATAGGTGCCTAGCCGTTCTCTGCCGCTTACGAACAGCACGGTGTCGGGAATGAGAGCCGAGTACAGCGCACAGACGAGCCCGAGAAGCCCGATCCCCTTCCATTCCGCCCACACGGCCGCCGGCACGCGCGAGGCCACGGCCAGCACGGCGGAGATCGCGGCGGTCATCAGCAGCAGATCGCTCAGCGTGAACCGGAAACGGGGTCGCTCCAGCGCGGGCGCCTGGTCGCCTGCTTCAGGGCCCGCACGGCGGAGGGCGCGGATGCGGCGAATCTTGGTAAGCGTCAGCAGGACCCACAGGACGGTCGCTTGGATGGCGAAGACCAACACGAGGTCATAGCCGGGGATGAGGAGTGCCGGCGCAAGGGCCGCACCGACCACGGTCGTCTTGAGAAACCAGTGTCGGCTGCAACATACCGCCCACATTGTCGCCACGCCCACGGCGAGGAACAGGACCGCGCAGACAACGATGGGGTAGAGCAACTCGCCCGTGAGGATGGTCCGCAGCAGTTCCAGCAAGCGTTCGGCCTCTGAAGGGGGGACTCGCCGCGCCGGGGTTCTCTCCCCAGAATCGTCGAGAAACGGCCGTGCGTCAACCGTCCAGCGCCGGTCGCTACGCCTTGGTGACCACGATCCGGCCGTTGTCCGCGTCGACCTCGACGTGATCGCCGGATTGGATGACCTCGAACGGATCCCGCTCCAGATCGGCGACCATCGGGATCTGGTTGACCACGCAGCCGAGCACGGCCAGGCAGTCGACCTCGGTGTTGACGAAGGCCACCGGGGCGTTGCCTTCGCGATGGGCCAGGCCGATCACCATGGGCGTCGCCGAGGAGCCTTTGGTGGAGCGGATCACCAGGACCTTGCCGCGCAGGTGCTCGCCTTCAAGCGGGTGGCCGGAGGCGATCACGCGGCCCTCGACGGGGTCGACCTCGCCCCAGAAGGAGAGCGTGGTCGGGGCGACCAGGGCCTCGCCCGACGCCTTGCCCTTGACCAGTCCCCGGCACTTGATCTCAATCACCTCGGGCATCGGTCCACCTTCCGGTTAGCGCGGCCTTGAGGCAGCCCCAGACGTTGTCGACGATCACTTCCGCCCCGATCATGCCCCGGGCGTAGTGGGCCTGCTTGAACCCGGCCGTGACGATCCGCTTGGCCTTCACCCGCATCGAGTTGGTCGGGCACGTGTCGCAGAAGAGGTACCCACCCGCGTCGCGGATCAGCCGGGCGTACTCCAGCCGCTCGGCATTGGCCCGGGTGGCATAGGCCATGCATACCCAAAGCGTGACGCCGTCGGCGACGTGCTTGTCCTTCAAGTGGAGGGCGATTTCGGCCACCTCGCGGAGCGAGGCGTGGGGGCAGCCGAGGATCACCGTGTCGACGCGATCGCCCGTGTGCGTGCGGAGCTGGGCGTACGTGTCGCGGAGATCCCGATCGCCGAACGTGATGCGTCGATTGGGCGGCTTGCCGCCGAGTGCCTGTTCGAGCGTGGCCGCCTCGGGCGTGACGCCGGCGACGTGGCACATCGTCACCCCGCCGCCGGAGGCCAACGCGGCGCATAGCTGCTTGGCGTCGTCCTGCGAAGGCTGCGGCGCGCCCTGGAACACGGGGATTTCCAGCCCGGCCGCCTTGCCGGCGAAATAGCCCAGGGCTCCCCAGTCGGTCGGCGTGGCGAGCCTCGCGGCGACGTCGACCTGGAGGGTCGCCCGGCGGTTCTCGTCCAACAGCACGCCGAACTCGGGCACGTAGCCGGTCAGGGCGGCGGCGATCGCGCTTTCGGTGCCGTGCCGCGTGGTTCGGGCGCCGAGGATCGAGTTGGCGTAGACGACCGCCGACGACTCGGTCCACGCGCAGATCTCGCCCTTGAGCGGGACGTTCCCCACCAGGTACGGGGCGCAGGTGTACGTCATCAAGAAGCCGGCGTCGCGCGCGGCGCGCTGGATTTCCTGCTGCGCGGCGACCTGCTCGGCCGGCATCTCGATCTCGTCGTACTGGTCCTCGTGGGCGAAGGTGATGTGGGACGTGCTGTGGCAGCAGACCTTGTGCGCGCAGGCCGGGCGGAGAAGCTCCATCGACTGCGCGAGCGCTTTCTCGCCCGCGCCGTGCACCAGGTTCCCCGGCACCGTCACCAGGGCGTGCGTGTTGGCCACGGGGACCAGGCGCCGTGCCCCCATCGCCTCGCCCCACTCGACCAGCCACCGCATGCACTTGGCCGGGAAGGGGCCTCGGGCGCCGTCGAGGATTTGACGCTGCTGGTCGGTCAGTTGCATTTGCGGTCTGTGGATTGGGTTGTGTCCGTCACTTGCTCAACCGCTCAATCGCCTCGGCCACCTGCGCCCGACGCGCGTAGATCGGCGCCGGGTCGGTGGTGAACGTGGTCATGTCGTTGGTGATCGACTCGGGCACTTCGAGCAGGGCTTCGTACTTCGCGGCCTCCTGGGGCGAGAGCTTGCCGCGGTGCTTGGTGACCAGCTCCCGCAAGAGATGGAGGTACTCGTAGTCCTCGATCCCCTCGCGGAGCATCTCCCAGCGGATGCTGGAGACCGGCGGCTCGAACACCGGGTCCGGGCCGGAGATGCCCGGCGTCGCGGCGGCCAGCGGCGGGTAGACGAAGCGGCCGTCGCCGTTCCCCCAGAAGCGCTTCACCCCCTTGGGCGTCGAGTAGCCGCTCACGTAGCCCATCGGGTCTTCGTACGGGTTTTGCGGCTCGTCGGGATAGGCGGCGCTGGAGGTCCAGTACATGGCCTGCCAGACGAGGTTGCCCACGATGCGGCGCTGCCACGTCTGCCAGAGCCACACGCGGAGCTCCGTGGCCGGGTGGTCGATGAAGAGCGTGCAGTACGGCGCCTTGGGACCGCAGCAGACGTACCACCAGAAGACGTCGCCCTCGGCTCGCCGCTTTTCGGCCGCCTCGTGGTCGTAGTTCGGGCTGACCGGGCACCAGACGTCGACCGGTCCGGCCAGCGCTTCCTCGGGCTGCTCGGTGAGCATCGTGCGGAGGCCCGGGGCGTACTTCTTCAGCCGCTCGAACCCGTTCCGCACGAACTCGTAGTCCTTGGGCGCCGGCTCGTCGAACCAGTAGATGTAGGGCATCTCCAGCCAGCCCTTCTCGCGGAAGTGCGCTTCGAGCTGCTTCACGTAGCTGGAGAACATGGCCTGATACTCGGGCGTCTTCTCACCGTAGCCTTCGATCTCCGGCTCGTTCCGGGCGTGGAACGTGCCGCCGCCCATGCCGTGGATCGGAAGCCGGAGGCTCGTGAAGTGGAACTCGTCGATCGCCCGGGCCATCGCCCGATCGAACGCCGAGAAGTCCAGCTCGGCCCGGGGCGGGTCGGCCTTGGGCAGGAACCTGACGCCGATCGGGTCCATGGGCGTGAGGTCGTAGGGGCTCATCCGGTGCTCGGAGAAGATCTTGAGATACATGTCGAGCACGCGGCGACGGTCCTCGTCGGTCTTCAGTTGGTGATACCGGAAGACGTTCCCCGGCGAGAGCCCGAAGGCCGTGTCGATGTGGTTCCGCTTCGGCAGCGCGAAGTCCCACACGTGCAGCTCGATCGGCACGGTCGCCGACCAGCCCTCCGCCTCGAGTCGAATTTCGCCCGAGTAGTCGCCCGGCTTGGCGTCGTCGGGCACGTGGACCAGCACCCACAGCGGCTGGTTCGCTCCGGCGGCCACGTCGACGGGCGCGTCAAGCGGCGGGAGGGCGTCGGGCCACCAATCGCGCACGCCGGTGCGGTCGGTCGGGTGATCGACGAAGTGGTAGTAGACGCGGAGGACCTGGACGTTCTCCGCCGGGATGCTGCTGCCGTGGGGGCCGACTAGCGCCCCGGCCTTCGCCCTGAGATTTTTGAGCGGCTCGCCGGGCCGGACGACGATCTGCACCGCCTCGTAGTCGTTGCGGGCGGCGGAGAGCCGGGCGGCGCTGCCCGCGACAACCGCAGGCGGCCGCTGCCGGGGGACCTTGTGCACCGCATCGCACCACCAGACGGCCGGACCATCCTTCGCACCGGGCCCGCCCGTGCCGCCGACGAGAAGCTCGCCATAGTCGGACCGGTAGAAGTCGGGGACGGAGAGGGCCAGGGTGGTTCGGGCCGACTGACCGTCGGCCGACTCCAGGGCCAGCGCAACCTGGTGCTCGCCGGGCCCCTGGGCCGCGACGTCGATCGTGAAAGTAGTCCGCCGCTTGGCGGCCAGGTCGCCTTGTTGGGTCGGCAACTCCACAGGCGGCTTGTCGGGCGATGAGAGCGCGGCCCGGAGCGTCGCGGCGACGGGCTTCTCCGTGTTGTTCTTCGCCGCCACGAGCAACCTCGCCCGGCCGGCCCCCTGCGCGTCCTCGAGCGTGATTTGCTCGATGGCCAGGTTGGGGCTGGTGCCTTCGACGTCGGCGAAGTCGGTCTTTCCGGCCGCGTCGGACGGCTCGCCGCTGAGCTTCGCCTGGAACTCAACGCGGTTGACCTGGAACGAGCCGTTCTCGGTGGAGGGGCGGAGCCGCAGGAAGAGCACCCCGGCCGGCACGAGATCGGCCGGCAGCTTCGCTTCCCCGACGCCCAGCCCTTCCTGCGTCGCCAGGGCATGCCACTGCTTCCCGTCACGGCTCACTTCGGCCATGCAGCCGCCGCGGGTGTGATAGTTGACGTTGAAGCGGACGTCGCCTGAGAGGAGTTGATGTCCGGGCAGCTCGAATCGGTAGACCACTTCGCTTCCGGGCCCGAGGCACCACCGGTCGCTGTTGAACCCGGCGGTGGCCCGCTGGAGCGTGCGATGGTAGTTGCTCCCCTCGTGGCCGAACGTGCCGAGGAACCGGTAGAGGCCGTCGCGGATCGTCTCGCCTTCGCCGAGGATCAGATCGCCGACCTTCCGATGCACCGGGAGCGAGGGCGTGACGCGCGCGGCGTCGAACTGCACCGTCCCCTTGGCCTGCCATTGGCCGAGCCGCAGGTAGGCCCCGGCCGTGCTCTCCGGCGCTCGAAACACGTGGCCGTACCATTTCCATTCGTTCGGGGTGCCGTGGTGGTCGCGGTTGGCGAAGCTCGGTCCGGAGACGACGCAGCCGCCCGCGATCGAGCCCCGGGCCCGCATCTCGAAGTGGTACAACCGGCCGGGCTCGAACTCGTACCCGTCGCACTGCCAGTAGTTGGAGTTGTCCGCCGCACCGGTGCCGGTGATTTCCAACACCTGCCGGTCGACCCAGCGGCCCTGGCCGCCGGAGAGCGTCCAGCCGGTGGGTGCGTCGCCGCCCTGGTCGAGCTCGGGATTGGGGACCTGCGTCCACGCGGCCGACGGAGCGGCAAGCCCAACCAGGCAAACTGCCAAGATTACGATCGTCGCGTACGTGAAACGCACCGCATGGCAGACCGTAGGGTGCGTGAAACGCACCATACGACAAAGGGCAGAGAAGCGATTGGTGCGTTGCACGCACCCTACGGCGTTGGCTTTCATGAGAGCACCTTTTCGATCGTGTCGAGGACGTCGTCAATCTGCTCGGGGCTTTCGAAGCCGATGGGGAAGGCGTCGACGCAGCCCAGCCGGAGCACGAACTCGAGCGACTGGCGGCGCTCGTCCGGCGTCACGTGCCCTCCGCAGGCGAACAGCTTCATGCCGAGCACGCCCTTGCCTTGGTCGTGCAATGCCTGGAAGCACTCGGTGTATTCTTCTGCGGGAGCGTCCATGACCGCGCCGAACGGATTCATCGGGGCAAGCTGCGTATCGAGCCAGTCGCAGCCGGTCGAGGCCCGAAGCGGGGCGATGCCGTGGCACGAGATACCGACCGCGCGGACGATCTTCTTCTCCTTGGCCTCGGCGAGCACGTCCATCACGGACCGCATGTCGGCCGGCCAGGTTTCGGTTCCCATCCCGTGCATCAAGAGCGAGTCGATGTAGTCGGTGCCCAGCTCCTGCCGAAAACGGTCGAGGTCGACCTTGGCCACCTCGGGGTGTAACGCCCGGGTCTTCGTCTGGATGAACAGATCCTCGCGGGGCACGCCCTTGAGCGCTTCGCGCACGAAGATGTGCGTGCCGTACTGGTCGGCCGTGTCGACGTATCTCAAGCCGCGGTCGATGCCGTGGCGGATGACCCGGGTGAACTCGGCCTGGCCCAGCCGGAGCTGTCGCGACGAGCGCCGAACGCCGTTGCTGCCGGTGCCCATGCCGAGCACCGAGGTCCGGATGCCGGTGTTGCCCAGCGTGACGAGGTCGGTGCCGCGCCGGATGCGGGGGGCCGTCTCGGCGGCTTGTGCCCGATGTCCGGCTATTGCGGCCGCGCCGGCGGCGATCGCGGTTCGGGTGAGAAAATCGCGACGTGAAATCTCAGGCATGGCAATATCCCCGGCAAGTCAGGTGGACCACAGTGAAGCACGAAAACGTCGCCATTGTAAGCCGGCGCGACGGGCGCGGTCAAACAGGCTGAGCCCGAAGAAAGCCGGCGCCAAGTCCGGCTAAGCGGGACAAGGAGAAGCCTGCACGACGCGGGTGCCACTGGCGTTTCGCCAGTGCACGGGCAAGATGCCCGTGGCACCCGGCTTGTGCGTGCTACTGAATTCGGGGAGTTACTTCACGGCCGATCAAGGAGCTTGAACTTCCAGTGGCCTCGGGCGTCGCGCCCGGCATCCAGGCGAAAGCGGCACGCCAGGACGTTCGACCTCAGGTAGCCTTCCGCGTCGGCTGGGGCCAAGGAATATGCCCCCTCTATGAGATGATGGATTTGGAAGACGACCGGCTCCTTGCGGGCGTCGGCGAGCCAGAACTCGGGCACGCCGGCCACCGCGTACGCCGCCGGCAGACGCTGCGTGTCTTTCGTGAGGGAGCTGTCGCTGACGATCTCCACGATCAGATCCGGCGCCCCTTCCACCTCGACGTACCTTCCCGGCTCGCCGCCCGACTTGGGCACCAGGCGCACGCGGCCCGAGTCGAGGCACTCGTGGGAGATGAAGACGATGTCGGGCTCAACGGACAGACCGGCGGCGGGGACGGACACCCGAGTGCTGTCGATGAACAGGTGCCCCAGGTCCTGACCTTCGGTCCGCTGAAACAACGTCGCGTAGATCAAGCCTTTCAGCGTGCCATGACAGAAAAGGTCTTCCGGAGACATGTCGACCTCGATCTTTCCGGCCACGAAATCGATGCGGCCGCGCTCGGGGAACCCATCCGAAAGGGCCCAGCGGCGGAAGTCGTCCAGGGAACGAATACCCAGCGGAATCTCAACCTGCTCTTCGATAATCACCGACGTTGCCATGATCGCACCTGCCGTGCTCAGAACGGAAAAGAGCCGCCGATCGCACCTCCGTCTGCTGAGGATAATTGCATTGTAGGCGAATTGCTGGAGCGAAGCAACGGATTCCTCCAGGTCCATTCAGGGGGGAACCCCGTGCGCGGACCCAAAGGTCAACGTCTCGCGTGCGGCGGGGCGGCGCGCTCTCGGCCGGCCCCGAGGGCCACGGCGGGAAGCACCGACGCGGCCGACCCGGCGTCGAGGTTGAACACCGTAAAGCCCGAGGCGCCGAGCGCGCGGGCGTGGTGGATCTGACCCACGACCCGGTCGGGCGTAAGCCGAAAAGCCCCAATGCCCGGGTAGACGGGGATCCGGCCGTCGACCAGGCGCAACTGGTTTTCAACCAGGCCGATGAAGTTCGGGTCGCTCTGCGTGTAGTCCATCGGGCAGAGGAAGTCGAGATAGCCCGCCTTGACCCATTCGACCCAGTCCTGCCCCACGTTCTCCCGGCAGTCGGGATAGGCCCCGAATACGGCCGCCGAGATCTTGATTTCGGGCTTGAGCTTCTTGGCCTCCCGATGCACGGCCTCGACCAGCCGCGTGATCTGCTTGCAGCGCCAGTCGTGGTACGGGTCGTGCAGCTCGCCCGAGTAGCAGTCGCGGGGCCAATTGGCCACCTCGAGCTTGGTGTCGGCCTCGAACCGCTTGCGGCAGCCGTCGCAGTAGCAGTGGCTGCGGTTCGGATAGCGGATGTAGTCGAAGTGGAGGCCGTCGACGTCGTACTTCCGCGCGACCTCCAGCATGCTTTCCAGCTCCAGCTTGAAGTTTTCCGGGTGGGAGGGGCAGAGCCACCTCTCTTCCTTGCCCTCGTGGCTCGCCTGGAGCCGGCCCTCGGCGCGCAGCTTGTCGACGAACTCCCTAGGCGCCCCGGAGAGGTTGTAGTTGACCTTCCAAACGTGGACCTCGACGCCGTGCTTCTTGCAGGCGGCGACGCACTGGGCGATCTGGTCGCCGTGCTCTTCGTAGGTCTTGCTGCGGGGAAGCACGTCGCTGGGGTAATGCGCCCGGCCGGCCCAGAGCAGGTTGGGCACCACCATGTTGAACCCGGCCTCGGCCAGCTCCTTGGCCGTGCGCTCCCAGTCGCCCGGATAAGCGCCGGTTCCCGAGTGGTTCCAGATGGCCCGGCCTTCCGTCGACGAGCTGGGGGCGGCGAGGCAGTAGGCTTCGACGAGCGCCTCGTGAGCCCGGCGTGCCAGCCCGACCACGTTCGGGTAGTCTTTGCCCGCCAGCTTCGCCTGGGCCGCTTCATGGACACGGACGGCTTCGTCCAAACCGCGGATCGCCGCGGCGTTCCCGCTCGACTTGATATGACCGGCGATCGCGTCGATCCCCTCCAGGTGGCCGACCTGGCCGACCCGCTCCAACTCGCTTCGGGCCATGGTTTCCCAGAGGGGCGGGTGCAGCTTGCCGAGGACCGCGGCCAGGAGCTGCTTCTTTGCGGGGCGGTCGTCGGGGAGCACGAGGTGGCTGAAGAACGCCCCGCGGTCGCTCAGCACCATCGCGGCGTGGCCCGTCGGGTTGCCTTGGTCGTCGTACCAGTGGCCGATCACGCGGGCATCCGGACGGCTCGGCTCAGGGACGGTGACGTTCCAGGAGGACTGGCGGACCGACTTGGGCAGACCGGGGACGTCGGCCGCGTCGAAGCGAATCTCGGCCAGCCCGCCGGGCTTTTCCGGACGCACGTACTGCATGCCCCCTATGCCTAACGCGCGGGCGAGCGGCTGTGGAAGCGAGTAGCATGCGAACAGCTTCCCGCCTCGCTCGACGAACTGCTCCAGGGCCTCGACGGCCTCGGGAGCGATTCGCGGATTGTGCGCGAGGATCGCGACGTGCCGGTCGCCCAGGGCGCCGTGCACCAGGGCGGCGTCCTCGACGGCGTCGGAGCCCAGGCCCAGCTCGTCCAGCATATTGCCGAGGTCCTCGGCGGCACGCAGGGCGCCTTCGATTTCGCGGTCACCCTCGTGCGCATAGGCCGCCGGGATGACCAGGGCGACGTCGTGCCACACGGCGGCCAGCCGGCCCAGGCGAACGGTGCAATCCTCGGGCGGACCGCGCCAGATGGAGATGCGGATCGCGTCGATTTGGTGCCATCCGGCCGGCTCGCCTTCGATGCTGAACGAGGCCTTGGAGAAGCGGAGCGTCTGCCAGCCCGCTTTCGCGAAGCCTGCGCCCGAGGCGTACCAACCGTCTCCGCTCCGGAAATAGAGGCTCAACCGCCCGGCGACCTCCGGTTTCTCCACGGCGACTTCGACGAAGAACTGCCCGGGCGCGGCCAGGTCGAGCTTGACCTCCCGGTCGAGGATGGTCCGCGGCAGCTTCTCGTCGCTGGCGAAGGGCGCGTCGAAGCGGAGCACCGTTCGGTCGCCCTCTCGAACCATCTCCACCTCCGGCGTTCCCGAGCTGGCGACCCAAGCCTCCCGGGCCGCCTGGGAGTCGGCGTAATCAAACGCGTCGATCACTTGCTCGCCCGCAGTCGCACTCAGGCTGACCAATAGAAGCAGCGAATGGACCATCATGATTGGGTCTCCTCAAGGCACGGGTTGGACGTCCAAGGAGTATCGGGCCGCTGTGCCGCATTGTACCTGCCGGCCGAGCCGTCCGAAAGCTTCGGAGAATCACCGACGACGCGAACGTCGGACTCTCGTGCGACCACGGCCAGCGCGGAGCGCGTCGCGGTTGGTGGGGCGACGGCTTCTCAGTGGCTATCCGGAAAGCGCCAGCGTCAGGTCCCCTCTCCCTGTGGGAGAGGGTTAGGGTGAGGGGTTTTGTAGGGGAAGTCGCCTTCCGAGTTTCTGTCGTTTCACCATTTTGCCCTCACCCCGACCCTCTCCCAGAGGG
>DATKZH010000707.1:0-18649 GCA_035528065.1 Thermoguttaceae bacterium
GCCCTCCTGTCCTGTTGATTCAAACACGGTTCAAACACCCGGCACAAAGGCGTCTCGCAAAGGCCCAAAGACGCAAGGCATGAGTTGTACGGCTTTGGGTCATGGACAAAACACAACGACCGAGAGATGGGTTCGCCTCTCCTGTGAGGCTATGACTCCTTCCTCTTCAATTCCTTCTTTGCGTCTTGGCGCCTTTGCGAGAGTCATCCCTCCGCTCGCTCTCTATACCCCGCCAAACGCGGCGAATCCTCCGTCGACGGGGATCACGGTGCCGGACACGAAGGCCGACTCGTCGCCCACCAGCCAGAGGAGCGTGCCCAGCAGGTCTTCCGGCGTGCCGTATCTGCCGGCGGGCGTGTGGGCCAGGATGGTCTTGCCCCGCGGCGTCGGCTCTCCGTCTTCGGTGGTCAGGAGGAACCGGTTCTGAGCCGTCAGGAAGAAGCCCGGGGCGATGGCGTTCACGCGGATCTTCGGGCTGTACTCCTGGGCCAGATGGACGGCCAGCCACTGGGTGAAATTGGCAATCGCCGCCTTGGCCGCCGAGTAGGCGACCACCCGAGTAAGTGGGCGGATACCCGCCATTGAGGCGATATTGATCACCACCCCCTCTTGCTTCTCGATCATGTCCGGGACGAACACCTGGCAGGGGAGGATCGTGCCGACACAGTTCAGGTTGAAGACCCACTGGATGGCGTCGGCCGGGATATCGAAGAACGACTTCTCCGGGCTGGCGGTGGCCTCGGCTTTGTTTCCCCCGGCCCCGTTGATGAGGACGTCGACCGGCCCGCACTCCCGGTGGATCTTTTCGGCCGCCTGCTGGAGGCTCTCGCGGCGGAGCACGTCGGCCTCGACGGCGATCGCCTTACCGCCGGCGGCGCGGATCTCGTCGACGACTTTCCCCGCGGCCTCGGGCATCAGGTCGAGCACCGCCACGGTGGCGCCCCGGCCGGCTAGTGCCTTGCTCAAGGCGCTGCACAAGATCCCTCCGCCTCCGGTGACGGCTGCCACTTTGCCCGTTAAATCTGACATCTCCGCTATCCTTTCTCCTCTTGTGAGCCAGCTTGGCCGACCTGGCGTCACAGCGCAACAACGAGGCTGCCTCGCCATCTTCGTCTATGAGGATAGCAGGGAGGATCGGCCGACGAAAGATCCGTACGGGGCCCTCGAAAAATCGCAAGAAATCCACGCTCGGAGTGTCCAGCATCGGCGGGATTTGGCGATGTGTAGGGTAGATAAGTGTGGAAGACCAACAAGTCAACTTAGGAGCGGCTGACAACCCTCGCCTTCGATGTCGGCAGCAGCAACCGGGAGGACCTACCATGCTTCGCTACAGAATTGCCCCCCAACCGACAGGCCGCTACATGGCCATCGCCGCGTCGACTTGCTCGGTCTCGATCGACGAGACCTACGCCACGCGGGCAGAAGCCCAAGACACCGCCGATTGGCTCAACCGGCTGCGTCGGAACGAGTGGCAGGGCGAGCCGAGCCGAGCCGGTCTCTAGCGTGCAACCCGGCCTCGCCCCCCATGCGGGTCGTTTGCCAAACAAGCTCAGCTTCCCGGTGCCCCACCTGCCCCCACGGCGACGATTCTCGAAGCCGCCCGCTCGAAGCGACAACGCCGGCCACCCGTCAACCACCGCGGACCGCCCCGCCATCTCCCGGCAACTCTCCCTGCTCCTTGTCCCGTTCTCTGGTCCCTCAACCGTAGTCAGCCTCGCTCCGACCGGCCTCGAATCAACTGGCGGACCTCCGCGGCGAGGAAGAAGGAACCGGTCACGCAGATCAGGTCATCGGGCTCGGCGGCTGCCCGGGCCTGCTCCCAGGCTTGGGCAGGAGTCTCGCAGAGGTGAGGCTGCCGGCCGGTCAATTCGGCGACCAGGGCGCCCAGCTCTTCCGGCGGCACGGCTCGGGGGTTGTTCAGGTAGCGGGTCAGGAGCACCTGGTCGAACTCTCCCACGAGTCGAGAGAGCATACCGCGGATGTCTTTCTCGTGGGTCGTGGCGAACAGGAGCAACCGGCGTCGGGGCGAGAAGCTCTCCTGGAGCACCCGAACCAGCGCGTCGATCGAGGCCACGTTGTGGGCCGAATCGATGACGACCGCCGGCCGCCGGGCGACGACCTCCACCCGACACGGCCAGCCCAGGTCCCGCAATCCGGCGCGGATCGCCTCTTCCGGAATCGTCAGTCCGCTGCGGCGGACCTCGGCCAGCGCGGCCAGGGCCACGGCGGCGTTGGCTGCCTGGTGACGGCCCGGAAGCGACAGCGAGACGCCGCGGCAACTGGGCTCACGGCCCGGGTGATTCTGGCGGAAGTCGATGCTCCCCATCGTCGGGGCCAGATCCAGCCGTCGGGGGGGCCGGTAGTCGAAATCGAAATCCACGCCCAGCTCCATCAGCCGGCACCCCAGCCGGCCACATGCCTCGCGGATCACCTGGCGAGGGCCCGAGTCGGTCACGCCGCTGACCACCGGGACGCCCGGCTTGATGATCCCGGCCTTCTCGCCGGCGATCGACTCCAGGGTGTTGCCCAACTGTCGCGTGTGGTCGAGGCTGATGCTGGTGATCACGGAGACCAGCGGGCGGCAGACGTTGGTCGAGTCGAGCCGGCCGCCGAGGCCCACCTCAAGCACGGCCAGGTCGACCTTGCGTCCGGTGAAGTGGAGCATGGCCATGGCCGTGATGACTTCGAAGTAGGTGGGCCCGTCCTCCGGGGGGGAGCACGCGCCGGCTGCCTTGTCCATCGCCTCCACCGCGGGGACCAACCGCTCCACCAGCGCGACGAGCTCGGCCCGCGTGCAGGGTTGGCCGTCGATCGCCAACCGCTCCTCAACCCGATCGAAATGGGGCGACGTGAAGACGCCCGTGCGGTATCCGGATGCCCTGAGCACGGCGCCGATCATCGCGGCCGTGGACCCTTTTCCTTTGGTCCCGGCCACGTGGACGGCGGCGAGAGCCCGTTGGGGGTTGCCGAGCCGGTCCAGCAGCTCCCGCATCCGGTCGAGTTTGAAGGTCCGCGTCCGATAGGGGACCGTTCGGGCCCGTTCGTAGTCGATCCGGCCGTGGAGGAACCGTCGGGCGGCCTCCTGGCGGTCAAAGTGGGGGTCAAGGCTGAGCGGGGACGACATGGACGGCTATCAGAGCGTTTCGCGATGTCTTGGAACCTGTCCTCGGCGGCTGGTGACGAACGCGGCAATCATGATCGCGTTCTCTCCGGCCGTAGTGTTCGGGTATCCAGACGGCCCTCCATCGGCGAGGGGAAGACGGTCCGTTTGTGGAATTGTCCGGCAATCGTAACCGTAAGTCTATGCTGAGACAGAGGATTTGTCTTTCACCCTTCCTCTCGGGGGAGAGTGCCCGCTCAGAATGGTATCTTCCTTGAAACGGATTGCAGCCCTGGGTTATAGTAGAGGTTTCGTCGCCCCGTGTAGGCCTTCTGCTAGGGGAAGGGCGAACTGCTACCTTGCAGGCGACGTACTAAGCACGATTCTTGAGTCCCCCGCCAGCGCGAGGCACGAAGTATGTCCGAAGAGACTGTTGTCAAAGCCGAGAACCTGACCAAGGTTTACCGGGATTTCTGGGGCCGGCAGAAGGTACGGGCCCTCAAGGCACTCAACCTGGAGATCCGAAGGAACGAAGTCTTCGGGCTCCTGGGGCCGAACGGATCGGGCAAGACCACGACGATGAAGCTGCTGCTGGGGCTGTTGCACCCCACCAGCGGGCGGGCCCTGGTCTTCGGCCGTGAGGCCGCCGACGTGACCAAGAACGAGCGCATCGGTTACCTGCCCGAGGAATCCTATCTGTACCGATTCCTGAACGCGGAAGAGACGCTCGACTTTTACGGCCGGTTGTTCAACATGTCGGGCTCCGAGCGTCGCCGGCGGACGGCGGAGTTGATCGAGCTGATGGGCCTCGGGTCGGCCAAGCGTCGTCAGTTGAGGGAGTATTCCAAGGGGATGACCCGGCGGATCGGGTTGGCCCAAGCCCTGATCAACGACCCCGAGCTGATTCTCCTGGACGAGCCCACCACGGGGTTGGACCCGATCGGGACCCGGAGGATGAAGGACCTGATCCTCAAGCTCAAGCACGAACACGAGGAAGACCCGAAAAAGCGGCCGAAGACCATCGTGATGTGCAGCCATCTGTTGGCCGACGTGCAGGACGTGTGCGATCGGATCGGCATCCTGCACCAGGGAGAGCTGAAGGAGCTGGGTGCGGTCGACAGCCTGCTGAAGGTCCGCGACGTAACCGAGTTCCGCGTCTCCGGTTTGAGCGAAGCGGGGCGGGAGCAGGTTGAGGACGCGATTCGGGCTCAGAACGGCGAATTGCTTTCGTCGGGCAACCCGACCACCACGCTCGAGGAACTGTTCTTGAGGGTCATTGAGGAAAGTGAAGCTCATCCCGGGCGTCGCGTGCACGGGGGCGGCAGCGACAACGCCAAGGGAGGAAGCGGCGATGGTAGTTGAAACCCCAATCGTTCCGTTTCTAACGTGGCTTCCTTGGGGCATCCTCTATTGGCTCTTCGTGGTGGTCTGCCTGTCCGTGGCCGCCATGTTCATCGGTTTGCTCGTCGCGGCCATGGAGCACGGGCCCGTGATCGCGGTCAAGAGGACCAGGCGGGCAATCGCTGCGGGAGTCGTCGACTTGATAAGGCTGTCGCCTCGCAGGGTGTGGGCCCTGACGTGGCTGGCGGTGAAGGAATCGATCCGCCGTCGCGTGGTGGTCGTGTTTGCGGTATTCATCGTCGTCCTGGCCTTTGCCGGTTTGTTCCTCGATCCGGGCAGCCCGAACCCGGCGCGCTTGTACTTGAGCTTCGTGCTCACCGCCACCAGTTACCTGATCCTGCTGTTGGCCTTGTTCTTGAGCGCGTTCAGCCTGCCCTTGGACATCCGATCGAAGACCTTGCACACGGTGGTCACCAAGCCGGTCCGTCCCAGCGAGATCGTCCTCGGGCGGATGCTGGGTTTCACGATCATCGGCACCGGGCTGTTGGCGGTGATGGCCCTGGTGAGCTACGCGTTCGTCCGACAAGGGCTTACGCACAGCCACACGCTTTCCGCCGAGGACGTGAGGCCGATTGGCCTCGTGGAAGGGGATCAGCCGAGATTCTGGGAAGGCCGCACCAGCAACGAGCGGGGCCATCGGCATGGGATGCTGGCGGACTCCGCGGGGAACGCCATCACCGACGTCGCCCGAGGGCACTGGCACGAAGTGACCGTTAACGGCTCCGGCCCGAGCGCCCGATACGAAGTGGGCCGCCCGAAGGGCATGCTGCTGGCCAGGGTTCCGGTTTATGGGAAGGTCCGTTTCCGCGATCCCGACGGGATGGACACCAAGGAAGGGATCAACGTGGGCGATGAATGGACGTACCGCGGTTACGTCCAGGGAGCGAGCCCCGCCGCGCTCGTCTGGACCTTCGACGACGTCAACGAGAAGGATTTTCCCGACGGGATCCCGATGGAGATGACGATTGGCGTGTTTCGCACCCACAAGGGCAAGATCGAGAGGGGTGTGTACGGAAGCGTCGGCATCCGCAACCCGGTGAGCGGCCTGATGGTCGAGGTGGAGGTCTTCGAATCCAAGGAGTTCACCACCAACAAGCTGATGATCCCGAGGAAGATTACCCGGTTTGCCAGTGCGCAAGTGGTTCCGCAGAAGATCGAGACGGGCGAGGGCGTGAAGCAGACTCCCGAGAAGCCCGACGCCGGCCTGGCTCAGAAGCGCGAGTTCGACGTCTACGAAGACCTGGTTGCCGACGGAAAGGTGGAGATTTGGGTCCGATGTATCGAACCGGGGCAGTACTTCGGGGCGGCCCAGGCCGACCTGTATCTCCGCGCTGCCGACGCCCCGTTCTGGCTCAACTTCATCAAGGGTTACTTCGGCATCTGGCTCCAGATGGTGCTGGTCGTCGGGTTTGGCGTGATGTTCAGCACGTTCCTGAGCGGAGCGGTGGCGATGATCGCCACGTTGGGGGCCCTGGTGGGCGGGTTCTTCAGCGAATTCATGTCGCAATTGGCCCGGGGCCAACTGCAGGGCGGCGGTCCGCTGGAGGCATTCTACCGCCTGGTCACGCAGAATAACTTGATGTCGGACCTGGAAGGCGGGGTGTGGGTCAACGTCATCCAGATGGCCGACAGCGTGATGCAGAGCGGCTTGTGGGTGATTTCGTCGGTTCTGCCGGCCTTCGGCCGGTTCAGCTACGCCGAGTACGTGGCCTACGGATTCGACGTCTCGCTGGAGCTGGTCCTGATGCGGTTCGTCAACGCCTTGGCGTTCCTGCTGCCGGTGTTCGTGGCCGCGCACTTCTTCCTCAAGACACGTGAGGTGGCTCGATGACCTCCCGACGCTCGTTCTACCTCAAGATCGCCTACCTGATGGCCATCGGCGTGTTGCTGTTGCCGCTTTCGTGCCTTAGCCAGCCCGCCACCACCAGGGTGAAGACCGCCCAGGGCAGCCACGGCGGCATCCTGGCCCAGATCCGACGCGATCATGGGTTGAGCGAGGCGCAGCTTGGGGAGATCGACCCCACGAGCGAAACGATCAAGCTGGCCACCTTCGGACTGCGCGGCGTGGCGGCCAACATCCTCTGGGAGAAGGCCAATCGCTACGACAAGAAGAAGGACTGGACGAATCTCTCCGCCACGCTCCAGCAGATCGCCAAGCTGGAACCCCACTTCATTGCCGTCTGGCGATTCCAGGCATGGAGGGTCTCGTACAACGTCTCGGCTCAATTCGACGACTATCGCGGGCGCTACCACTGGGTGATCAAGGGAATCGACTTCCTCAAGGAGGGCATCCGCTACAACGAAAGCGAGCCGGTGCTCTACTGGGACGTGGGCTGGTACACGTCCCAGAAGATCGGCCGCGCCGACGAACACAAGCAGTTCCGCCGGATGTTCCGAGAAGACGACGACTTCCACGGCTCCCGACCGCCCGAGCTCCGCGACAACTGGCTGGTGGGCAAAGAATCGTTCGCCGAGGCGGAGGAGCTTGTCGACAAGGGCGCCTCGCTCAAGAAGATGAGCCCCGTGCTCTTCTACTCCGAGCGCCCCATGTGCCAGATGAACTACGCCGAGGCCCTGGAAGATGACGGCATCTTCGAGGAGAAGGCCCGCCTCTCCTGGAACCGGGCCGGCCGGGAGTGGTACGAGTACGGCGACCGTGACATCCTCTCCACCTTCGGCGACGTCATCCAGCTCAACGACCGCCAAAGGTATCATCAGATGACCGGAGAGCTCCATGCCCAGCTCGACGCCATGACGCCCGGCATGCAGGAACAAATCGCCGAAGAGCGAAAAGCGGCGCTGAGCGAAGAGGAGCGAAAGACGATCGAAACGCCCGCGGAGGATCGCACGGAAGCACAACACCGACTCGCCGCCGAGGTCAACCGCAAGCTCCAGGTCACCGACGAAGACGCGGCCAAACGCCTGATCGGGGCCGAGCGGGGCAGGGCCCTGGACCTGGCCAAGAAGCTGGCCGAAACCGAGCGGATCGGCAAAATCATCGCCCGCTACCAAGACCTGGTCAACTACGAATACTGGGCACGCCGCGCGGCGGTCGAACAGACCCCGGAAGCGCTGGAAGCACGAAAGCTCCTCTACGAAGGGCGCCAGGCGTTCGTCGAACAGACCAACCTGCCGCTGGCAAAGGAGAAGTACGAGGCAGGCCTGGCCAAGTGGCGCGAGGTCCTCGACTCGCCGGAGTTTCCGGGGCTGGTCCGAGACGGTGAGTTCGCTCGGGACTTGATCGATGCGATTAAAGTGTACCGACGAATCCTCGACGCCAGCGACGAGCCATTCCCCGAAGACTTCATCCTCCGCGATATCCTCGAGATACACAAAAACTTGGCTGAGCAAGCGGATTAGGCGGCCCGGGCCGCGCAATCGGGCGTGGTGCGGGCGTCCCGCCTGCCCGGCAGAATGCAGGCGGTACGCCTGCACGCCCGGCACGAATTCGGTCGACTTGTCCGGTGTCCGCGCCCAGGCGTTGCCGATCAGTATCTTGAGCCCTCAGTACAAGTCTCAGCCGACTGCGGATCGAGCCTTCGAGACCATGACTTCCACTACCGACAAGACCGCTTCGCCCCGCTTCGACTTGGAGCCGTACCGGTCCCTGGACGACGGGGTGCTCACCCAACGGATCAATGCGGTCCGCGCCCAAATGGGCCCGCGCCTGGTGATCCTCGGTCACCACTACCAGCGGGACGAGGTCGTCGCCCTGTCCGACCTGCGGGGCGACAGCTATCGGCTGAGCCAGCTCGCCGCGGAGAACGAAGCGTGCCGGGCGATCGCCTTCTGCGGCGTCCACTTCATGGCCGAGACGGCCGAGATCCTGGCCAACCGCCCCGAGCGGCTACGCAAGCGCGGCGGCGAGCGGGTCACCGTGGTCCTCCCCGACGTGCAGGCCGGCTGCTCCTTGGCCGACATGGCCGAAATCCACGAGGTCGAGGACTGCTGGGAGCAGCTCGCCGAGGTGATCGACGCGGAGGACCTGATGCCGATCACCTACGTCAACTCGGCCGCCACGCTCAAAGCGTTCTGTGGGCGTCACGGCGGGATCGTCTGCACCTCGGCCAACGCGGCGGCCGCCTTGGAGTGGGCCTTTGCCCGACGCAGCCGCGTGCTCTTCTTCCCCGACCAGCACCTGGGCCGCAACACCGCGCTGGCGATGGGGGTCCCGCTGGAGCAAATGCCCGTCTGGGACCCGCACCAGGACGAGCTGGGCGGCAACCCGGCCGAAGCGATCCGCGCAAGCCGCGTCGTCCTCTGGAAGGGACACTGTAGCGTCCACCAGATGTTCCTGCCCGAGCACGTCGATCACTTCCGCCGTCAGGTCCCCGGGATCAAGATCATGGTCCACCCGGAGTGCATGATGGAAGTGGTCGGCGCGAGCGACGTGATCGGCTCCACGGGCAAGATCATCCGCGCGGTGGAGGAGGCGCCGCCGGGCACGAAGTGGGCGATCGGCACCGAGCTGCACCTGGTCAACCGACTCAAGCACGAGCACCCCGAGCAGGAGATCCACTTCCTCTCGCCGGTCGTCTGCATGTGCGCAACCATGTACCGGATCGACCTGGCCCACCTCTGCTGGGCGCTGGAGAACCTGGCCGCCGGCACCCCGGTGAACGTGATCCGGCTCGACGACCAGACGGCCCACGATGCCCTGCTGGCGCTGGAGCGGATGCTGGAGGTGAAGTAGCAGCGACGGCCCGGCTGCTCTCGCAGTCTATGGCGAAGCCGCAAGCGGCTCGGCTGCCGATTGCCTGCTACCGACCCTCCACTCGCCACTCACGACTCGCCACTCACGACTCGCCACTACCCCCGCCCGACCCTCCAGCGGAGATACGCGTCGAGAAACCCCTGGATGTTTCCGTCGAGCACGCTGTGGAAGCTCGTGGCCGCATGGCCGGTGCGAGAGTCCTTGACGCGCTGGTCGGGATGGAGGAAGTAGTTGCGGATCTGCGACCCGAAGCCGACCTTCGGCTTCTTGTCGTACTTCGCGGCCTGCTCGGCCTCGCGCTTTTCCTCTTCCACCCGGGCCAGCCGGGCCAGCAGCATCTTGCGCGCAGTGGCCCGATTCTTGTGCTGGCTCCGCTCGTTCTGACACTGCACCACGATGTTGGTCGGCAGGTGCGTCAGCCGGATCGCGCTGGAAGTCTTGTTGACGTGCTGGCCCCCGGCGCCGCTGGAGCGGAACGTGTCCTCCCGCACGTCGTCCTCCCAGTTCACTTCGACGATGACCTCGTCGGTCACCTCGGGCGAGACGTCCACGGCGGCGAAGCTGGTCTGACGCTTGCCCTCGGCGTTGAACGGGCTGATCCGCACCAGCCGGTGCATGCCCGATTCGCCCTTCAGATAGCCGTACGCCATCGGCCCGCGCACGGCGATGCTGGCGTTGTTGATCCCCGCCTCTTCGTTGTCCTGGCGATCCAGAAGCTCGACGTCGTAATCGTGGCCCTTGGCCCAGTTGACGTACATCCGCAAGAGCATCTCCGCCCAGTCGTTGGCGTCGGTGCCGCCGTCGCGGGCGTTGATGGTCACCAGCGCGTTGTTACGGTCCAGGGGTCCGTCCAGCAGGGCCTGAATCTCCAACTCCTCAAGGGCCTCCTCCAGACGCTCGATTTCCCCCGGCACCTCCGCGGCGAATCCTTCGTCTTCGGCGGCCATCTCGACCATGGCCGTCAGGTCTTCCGACGCCTGGAGCACCTCCGCGATCGGCTTCAAGATCGACTTGAGCCCTTTGAGCTCGACGACGACCGCTTGGGCCTGCTGCTGATCGGCCCAGAAGTCGGGGGCGGCCATCCGCTCCTCGATCTCGGCCGCTTGGGATTGCCTGGCATCGTAGTCAAAGAGAGTCCCGTAGCTGGAGAATCCGCGTCCGAATCATCTCGGCCCGGTCGATCAATTCCCTGTCCATTGCCGTCTTCCTCCCCAACAGTCGTTACCCAGGACTCCACCCTATTATATCGCCTCCCGAGAGTACGGGAAGAACGGATACGGGCCGTCCGGCCTGCCCTCTTCCCCGGTTCTGGTGCGGTGGATAGACTTCGGGGGTGGCAAGTTCCCGGCCCTCCGTCCGGCTTTTCGTCCATGGCTCGTGTCGTCTTGGCAATGTCTGGTGGCGTGGATAGCAGCGTGGCCGCCTGGCTTCTGCGCCACGCGGGGCACGAGGTGATCGGGCTGTTCATGCGCCACGGGGTCGAGGCGGAAGATCCGTGCATCGCCGGGGCCGGCGAAGCGGCACGCGGCAAGCCGCGCTGCTGTAGTGCGGCCGACGCGGCCGACGCCCGGCGCGTGGCCGACGTGCTCGACATTCCCTTCTACGCCCTCAATTTCGAGGAAGATTTTGACCGGATCGTGGAGCACTTCGTCGACGAATACGCGGCCGGGCGCACGCCCAACCCCTGCATCCTGTGCAATACGTGGCTCAAGTTCGGCAGGCTGTTCGAGTACGCCGAGAGCGTGGACGCCCGGTACGTGGCCACCGGCCATCACGCCCGGCTGGTCGCGACCGACGACGTCGATCTGCCCGCGCTCTGCCGCGGGCGGGACGCCGGGAAGGAACAGTCGTACGTGCTTTTTGGGATCGATCGGCGGCTGCTCGGCCGGCTTCTGTTCCCGGTGGGGGAGCACCGGAAGGAGGAGATTCGCCGCATGGCCGGCCAGTTGGGGCTCCGCGTGGCCGGCAAGCAGGACAGCCAGGAGATCTGCTTCGTGCCCGACGGCGACCACGCCCGGCTCGTGCGGGAGCGTCGCCCCCACCTCGACACCTCGGGCGAGATCGTCACCACGGACGGCACCGTGGTGGGGCGCCACGACGGCCTGGAGCGGTTCACCGTCGGGCAGCGGAAGGGTCTGGGGATCGCGTTCGGGGAGCGTCGCTTCGTGGTCCGCCTGGAGCCGGAGACCCGGCGGGTGGTCGTCGGCACTCGCGAGGAGCTCGCCCGGACGGAGCTCACGGCCGACGGGGCCAACTGGCTCGTCCAGCCGCCGAGCGGGCCGTTCCGCTGCCAGGTCAAGATTCGCTATCGCAGCCGGGCAGTGGCGGCGACGGTTCGGCCGCTGGGGAGCGACCGCTTCTCGGTCCGTTTCGACGAGCCCCGCCACGGCGTCGCCCCGGGCCAGGCCGCCGTTTGCTACGACGGCGACCGCGTGCTCGGCGGCGGGTGGATCGAGTGAGGGGACGATACGAGGGGAGGGGGAAATGGGGTACAGCAGAACGCAGCACGGACGGTTTCACTACGGTCTGTACGTGGCCGCCGCCGCGGCGTTGGCGGCCACCTGGGGCAGCCGGCACCAGCCGCTTTTGATGTGTTTGGTTCTGGGCGTCGCCGGGTTGATCTTCCTTTTCACTCAGTCGTTTCACTACCTGACGGTCCGCGACGAGGGCGACGCCCTGGCGATCCGCTTCGGCCCGCTTCCGCTGCTGCGCAAACGCGTCCCCTACTCGCAGATCACCGCCGTGGAGCCGGGCCGGACCTCGCTCATCGACGGCTGGGGCGTCCATTGGATCCCCGGGCGCGGCTGGACGTACAACATCTGGGGATTCGATTGCGTGAAGATCTGCATGGGCAAGCGCGTCATTCGCGTCGGATCGGACGACATGGAGAACCTGGTCGCTTTCCTGAGCGACAGGATTCAGCAATTCGACCGTTGACACGCGCAGGACAACAGAGCCGCTTGCGGCTTCGCCCGAAGCAAGGAAGTCGATTCATTGCGAAGCCGCAAGCGGCTTCTTCTTGGGGGAAGACAACCACGGACCGACGCTCGTCATGGAGTCGGTTTCGCGACCTCCGGCACGGGCCGGTCCATCGCCCAGAAGATCGTGTTGACCAGGAGCCGGCGGAACTGGGGGTCCTGGAAGTCGTCCGGATGGCCCAGCCCGGTGTAGACGACGCGGCTGCCCTGGTAGTCTCGCACCCAGGTGAGCGGCTCCACGCGATCCTCCAAGGCGCCGGTCATCAGCACGGTCGCGTTTTCGGCAACCGGCGAGGTGAAGTAGAGCGAGCCGGCGCTATGCCACTTGGCCGGCTCGACCCCGGCCAGGATCGGGTGGCCCGCCTGGTCGGGCACGATCGCCACGTCGGTGCCCGCCGGATTGGGGCCGTGCCCCTGGTAGTTGCCGCCGAGGACCTCGTGGTCGAACTCCGGCCATTCGGCCTGGCCCGGCTCGTGCTTGCCCTTGGTGTCGAAGGCGTGGCTCGCCGTGCGCATGCCTACCAGAGGCTTCCCCGAGGCAAGGTACTTGCGGACCCGATCGAGCTGCTCCTCGGGAAGGGCGAGCCGCCGGACGTAAAGCACCAGGCAGTCGGCCGCGTTCTCGCCAACAAGCTCGCCGGTCGCCGCGATGTTCGACGTCCCCTGGCCGTGGAGCACCGTCGAGTGGCAGCCGTAGCGATCCCGGAGCATCTGGGCGAACACGGGCAGGAGCTTGTCGGCATGGTAGTGATCGTCGCTCACCAGGAAGGCGACGTGCGGCCGATCGTCCTCCGCGAACCGCAGGGCCGGCCCGCCGAGCAGGTCGCTGGAGGTGATCGTCGGGCAGACGTATTTCTCGATGTGCTCGACGATCAGCTCCGTGCCCCGCACGTGACTCACTTGCGGCGGCATCCGCGGGTTGTACATCGTGTCGGTCAGGTCGCGGACCAAGAGCACGTTCTTGCCGAAGCGGACCAGGTTTCTGAGCCCGAACGGGCGCCCGAGCACGCACATGTTGGTGTGAACGCCCACGAGGATCACGTTCTCGACGCCGTGCTGCTCGAACAGGTTCCAGCACTCGACGCCCGAATCGGTGATCGCGTCTTCGTCGCGGATCTCGATCGCGGGGGTTTGGTGGCGGTCCATGGGCCGTTTCGTGTCGCAGGGGGGCTCGTCGTCGCAGCCGCCGTCCGACTGATCGAGCGGATACTCGCCGCGCGTCTCCGACTCGATCTGCCGGCACCACGAGGCGACGCCGTCGGGCAGGTTGGCCGCCTTGGGCGCCTCCTGGGCCCGTTTTCGCGCCGCGTGGTCGGCGTAGAGGTCCATGCCGCCGCTGGGGGAGTGGACCACGAGTGCGCCCCGGCGGCGGGCCTCGCTCACGAACTGGTCCATCCGCGGCGCCATTTCGGCGCCGCGCCGGCACGCCCCCTCGCACCAGTGCCGGGCCCACATGTCGCAGACGATGACGCCCGTCTTGCGGGCGTCCCACTCGATCGTCTTGTAGACGATCTGGAACTTGCCCGGCTGGTCCGGCGTTTCCGCGCGGCTTCGGGTGTAGAGCGGCAGCACGTGGTCCGGGTCGGGTTCGGCCGCGAGGGCACCTGCGCCAAATGCCGCGACAACCGTCAGCACGGTCGTCCCGGCCAACAGACAGAGCCGACGGACTGCGTTGGGCGGGGCCGCGTCGCCCAGCCTGGTCGGGAGAACGCAATGCAAGCGGGTCCTGCGGACAAGGACGTTCAATCTCATGGTGGCTGCTCCTTGAGCTCGTCGAGACAACACTCGGTTCATGGCTCGCCCCGGCCGATCCTCTCACAACGGTCAGGAACGGCCGTGGCGACTGGTCACGAGACGCTGGGGGCCTATTGTAACGCCCGGCGAGGCCGTCTGCGAGCGGCGTTCTATCGCGCGCAGACGAGCGGGCGGGCGGGGCGCCCCAACCTTCGTGTGTGGCAAGCTCTCCCGGCGACTCAGCTCGGGGTGGCTGGGGTCGAGTGCAGCGAGCCCCCAGCGAAGCATGTCGCGATCGAGCGCAGCGAGCCGCCAGCCACCCCTCCATCCGCCGGGAAGACTTGCCGCACACCAAACTTTCTTCCGGCACGGCGGTGCGGGCCCGCCGCAGGGGTCGCCGCCGGACGGGACCGAATCGGGTGGCGAGCCGAGCCTGCCCGACGGGGACGACTGCCGCGTGCCAATCCGGCCCCCTTCGCGGCGAATCGGCCGACTTGAGCGTTTACATTGGGGGTTGCGCCGACCAGAATGGATGGCTGAGAGCCGGATGCACGAGAAGCTTCGTTGCGGCCTCCAGAATCGCGGGTCCCCGTCGTGCCACCCTGGAACAGGAGTCTTCTCATGAGTTGCTTGTACCCGTTTGTGGCGATCTTGCCGTTGGTGATCTCCAACGGTCCCGACGCAGTCCAGCCGGTAGTCGTCCAAGACCAGCCCCGGCGGTTTGTGGTGATCGAGCGGCCGGGCCGAGCGCCGGTCGTCCTTCTGGGTTCGGAAGAAGTCCTCGCCCGGGACAACCTGAAGGGGACCTGGCAGGTCACGCACCTCGAGCACCAGGGCCAGCCGCGTCCCGACCTTGCCCCGGACCTCCAGATGAAGTTCACCCGGGGCAGGCTGGAACTGATGCAGCGGGGGCGCCAGCCCGTCATCGTGGCCTATCACCTCGACGTCAAACCGTATCCGCCGCACTTCACGTGGGTTTTTCGCGACGAGTACGGCGGCATCACCTTGCAGAAGGGGATCTACTGGGTGGAAGGCGACACGCTGATGCTCTGTCTGGCGCCGGTCGACATGCGGCGCGCCACCGAGTTTCTGACCCAGCCGGGCGGCGGCCGAACGTTGTTCGTGCTCCAGCGGACCGCGTCGCCTGACGAGGACCGTGCAGTGTCCGACAGGCAGTGGATGTCGCTCGGCGTGTTCGGCCTGGCGAAGCCCGGCCAGCCGGAGGCGAGCGTCCTGGTTCAACTGGCGGTCAGTCGGGAAGGCGAGGTCGCCGGCGAGACGTACGATCCAAAGAACAAGCGCAGGCAGACGTTGGTGGGATCGATCGACAGGAAAGCAGACCGGGTGTTCTGGACCATGGGCGCCGATACGGCGACCGTCATGGAGACCGAGCTGGGCAGCCTGAGCCGGGCCGAGGGCCAGGTCGTGGTGCATTACGAGGACGGCCGCAGCGAGACGTATACCATGTCGCCCGTCTTCGCGCCATCTCCGGAGTGACCTCGCCCGTGCGGCAGCGAATCCTCGGCCGCCTCAGAAGGGGGCACAATCGCAGGTGGTTGCCGGCGTGCCGAAGGCGCCGGGGTGTTCCATGCCGCAGCAGTCCGGGGCCGGAACGTACTTGCCGTCCCGGACTGCCCAGCGATATCCCCCCGTATGGACGACGGGAAGGAACGCCGCCGGGCCCAGCTCCCACGTGTTTCCAGGCTGCGCGTTCTTCAGGTAGACTCGCTCCCATCGCTGCCCGGTCTCGAGGTTGTAGATCGTCGGGTGCTTCGCGGTGCTGACGTCCCGCCAACTGCCGTCGCCGCCGAGCGTGAAATAAAGGACCGTGACGATCCTGCCGCGCTCTTTCAACTGCTGCGCCAAGTCCGGGTACTTGTCTTCCAGCTTATCGAGTCGGTCTCCTGTAATCGCCCGGACGTCCAGACGCCTGCCTTCCAGCGTTGTCCCCTCTCCCAGGGCGTACCAGAACTCGCCATTGGGCTGCACGTAGCTCCACACGCGCCGGTTCAACCGGTCGCTGAAACGGCTGTAGACGCAGCCGGGCTTCAGCTCTTGTTGGGAAACGGGGATGAGTTCCTCGTCGAGCGGATCCCAACGAAGGATGCCCTGCCCGTCATCGGCTCTCGCCGTGCACTCGGGACGGAACTGTGCTGCTTGCATTCCCAGCAGGACGAGCACCGACGCGATCGTCGATCTCCGTAGAGCGCGGTTCGTCGATAAATGGGTCGAAATAGCCATGGTCTGCAACTCCCGACGGTGGACGATGCCAGGGACGGGCGAAAACCTAAGGAGTCCTACGCCCGTTCCTCGCCCGCTTCAACCTCCCAACACGCATTTCCATAACAAACGGCAGACCCCGCCCTCGCGCGCGGTCCGACCTCTTGCGGCAGGCCTCGGTAGACCTATCGACGTTTGGCCGGCGATGGCGCGACGAATCGCGCCGAGATGGGATTCTCCGGGTTTTTCGGCGCGATCGCGCCCCCAGGATGGGTGGGCGAACCTCGCGTCCGCTCGCGAGAAGTGAACTGGCTGCCAACAAACCTGCGTTCCACCAGCAAGAGCCGGAGCGTTACTCCCTTTGGTGGGGAACCGCTCATACCTTTCCGGCGGGATTGCCGATTCACGTTCGCTGGTTAGCATTGGCCTCGATTACTTCGCCATTCTGCCCAGTTCAATGGTTGGCTCGTGGATTGTCTTTCCGGCCCCGCTATCCGGCTGGTCGGTCGGTACCGGCGATTTCGGAACCCTGAGGTGGGCCAATGCAATGCCCGGATTTTGTGGGGATTGTCGGGCGGCAAGAATCGGAAACACCGAACGAGGCAGGGCCTCAGACCGAGACGAGAGTGCGGTGGTCAGGGTCCGGGGTTCAGGACTTGGAGTTCGACGTTTACACGTGAGTCCTGAAGCACGCAGACTTCACTCATTTCCGTAACTGTCCGAAGCCAACTCCCCTAGATCGACGGCATCCGAGTGAAGGTCTACTCACAGATCCCGGTTCGCAACTGAGAAGGAGAGAAACGACATGAGGCCAACTCGCTTCGTACGGACATCTTCACTCGTGCTGTCGGCCGCCGTGTTGGGGGCGGTCCTGGTCGAATGGACGGGGGCTTCGTCGCTCTACGCCCAAGATCCCTTCGGGCAGCTTGTCGGCCGCATCCCCCGGTCGGCGAACTTCGTCGTCATCTTGAACGTGGAGAAGGCGTTGGGGAGCCCCCTGGGCGTTCGCGAGGGGTGGAAAGAGAACCTCCAGAAAGCGTTCGACGCCGGAATGATGCGTGTCCCGCCCAAGGCGAACCGCTTCGTGCTCGCCTCGCAGATCGATTTCCAGTTCATGGAACCGATCTGGGAGGCCGCGGTGATGGAGGCGGGCGAGACGATCTCCGTGGAGCAAATTGCCGTCAAGCATAAGGGGACTCTGGACAAGATTTTCGACGTCGACGCGGTCGCCCTGCCCCGGGACGTCTACCTCGTGCGATTCGCGCCCCGGACGTTCGGCGCCATGGCCCCGGCGAACCGCCAGGCCGTGTGGCGCTGGCTGTACGATTTGAGGTCCAAAAAGCCGCTGTCGCCGTACTTGCAGCAGGCCGCCGTCTATTCGGACGAAGCGGGCACGGAGATCATCATGGCGGTCGATCTGGAAGGCGTCGTGGGCGTCCAGCAGGCTCAGAACTACCTGAACGCCGCCGAACTGCCGTCGGAGGCCAAGAAGAACGTCGCGTCGCTGGCACAACTGCTCAGCGGCGTCCGGGGTGTGCGGCTGGGGATCCGACTCGGCTCGGAGACGTTTGGCAAGCTGGCGGTCGACTTCCGCGACGAGGTGTCGATCTCGCCGGAGCTGGCCAAGACGCTCTTCCTCGGCATTCTCGCCAACGCCGGAATGAGCCTCGCCGATCTGGAGAGCTGGCAGCCGGCCGTGTCGGGCAAGGAGGCGTCTTTGCAGGGGAAGTTATCCACGGACGGTTTGCGGCGGGTCCTCAGCGTGGTCGAGTCGCCCTCGGCCGACGTGTCGGAGGGCAAGCCGACGGCCGAGGCCCCAAGCCCCGATGACCCGAAGCAGATCATGGCCGTCAAGTCCCTGGAGCACTTCCGAAGCGCGGTCACGCTGCTGGAGGACATCAAGAAGGACATGAAGGGCAACTTGGCGAACCTCTCCTCGATGTCCCTCTGGTTCGACAAGTACGCCAAGAAGATCGAGCGTCTGCCGATCCTGAACGTAGACGAGGACCTTTTGGAGTACAGCACTTACGCGGCCAGGCAGTTGCGCAACGCGTCGCTCGCCGTCCGCGGCATGGGAGTCCGATCCGCGGTGCGCCAGTCGGACATCACGTCGGGGGACGGAGCGGGCTATGCGTATGCCGGCGGCTACCGTTACGGGAGGTATGGAGCGTACGGAGGGGGCGTGGCCGTATACAACCCGCGCGCCGAAGCCCGGGCGGTCGGCTCGGAGCGTCGCAAGGTCCGCTATGAGGAACGCGGCGCCATGGCCGGCAACGTGCAGATGATCCGCGACGAGATCATCCAGGCGACCACCGACGTGCGTCGGTTGATGACCCAACGCTACGAGGTCGAGTTCTAGGCCCAAAGCAAGCGACCTTTTGGAGTGCGGCGACTTGTCGCCGCTTTTTGAGCGGCCGGAAAACGTAGGGAGAAGACTTTCAGGTGAACCTCGACATCGCTCGCCGGTTGCGCAGGACGCCCAAGAAAGCGGCGACAAGTCGC
>DATKZH010000708.1:0-7809 GCA_035528065.1 Thermoguttaceae bacterium
AGTATGGTTCCTGGTCCAACTGGTTTCGGCGACCAATGCGGCCGACCTGGAGATGGGCGGCGGGGTGGCCTGGTGGGCCCACGTCGGGGGCTTCCTGGCCGGACTGGTCCTGATGCCCCTTTTGAGCTCCCTGGCGGGGCCAACCGACGACGACCAGCCCTCCGACCCGTCCGAGTTCTTCGGCTTCGGTCAGTCGGACGACTACCGCCGGCCCGACGACCATCACTTCTAGCGAGGCAGGGCCTCAGACCGAGGCGAGAGGTCGGTGGTCAGGGTTCAGGGTTCAGGGTTCAGGACTTGGAGTTCCACCTATGCACGCAAATCCTGAACCCCGAACCCCGAACCCTGAACCCCACAAACCTGACTCATTTGCAGCAAGTTTCCGAAACCAAGTGCCCTAGCCGGGCAGAGAGCCGCGTGGCCAGTGGCCGGGAGTTGGGACTGCGCCTCTGACCACGAGTCCTGGACCCCGAACCCCGAACCCTCCCCCATGGGTCGCCGAGCGCTCCGCCAAATCGATCCCCGCCTCGATCTGTCGCGTCATTTGAAGACGCTCGACGAGCTGCCCCGTCCCTGGGACGCCGAGGTGCTGTTCGGCCGTCGGGCACCGTTGGAGGTCGAGGTCGGATCGGGCAAAGGGCTGTTCTTGCGCTCGGCCGCGGCCGAGCGACCGGACGTCGATTTTCTGGGTATCGAGATCGGCCCGAAGTATGCCCGGTTCGCCGCCGCCGGGTTGGTCAAGCTGGCGATTCCCAACGCCGTGGTGGTGATCGCCGACGCCGCTCGGGTGTTCGACAAGCGGTTGCCCGACGCGTGCCTCGCCGCCGTCCACGTCTACTTCCCCGATCCCTGGTGGAAAAGGCGGCACGAGAAGCGGCGCCTGATGCGGCCGTCGCTGGTTCGCCACGTCGAGCGGACGCTCCAGCCCGGAGGACGACTCCACTTCTGGACCGACGTCGAGGAGTACTTCCACGCCACGCTCCAGATGCTGGCCGACCACACCGGCCTGGACGGACCGCACGAAGTCCCCGAGTCCCCGGCCGAGCACGACATGGACTATCGCACCCACTTCGAGCGCCGCAAGCGGCTTCACGGGGAGCCGGTCTATCGGGCGGAGTTCACCAAACCGACGGACTGAGGCGGGGGCCGAGCGGCCGATTCTGCCCCTGGGACCGGCAAGAAACGCTCCGCCACCCGATGATTCCCAGCGCATTGAGGGCTGCGTTGGGAGCCGCGTGGCGATGCAGGCCGGCGACACAACCCCTTGCCGAGGCAGATGTTAGGATCGCCGACCTGCCCGCGCTTGCGGTGAGCGTGCGAAGCGGCGCGGCGTTTGCTCATGCTTGTCCGGTCGCTTGCCGGTCTGGCCGAGAACAGGTCTCGCCAGGTGCCGGGCCCCAAGCGAATGCGCTACTCTTCTGGTTTCCGAACACATCCCCCTCTTCCAAGTCCCCCCTGTCCAGCAGGAGTCGACCCGATGGAAATCGCCGGGATCTTGACCGCCGGGAAATTCCTGTCTTCCGCCCTGAGTCAGTTGGGTAAGCCCAGTCAGCCGCAGGAGACGGCCCAAGGCCAGCCCTTGGAGACGCCGGCAACCTCGGCCGGTCCGGCGGGCGCTTCGCCGGTGCTTCGCCAGATCGTCGCCGAGTACGACGTCACCGACATCTCGCCCCGCGAGTTCTCCGAGATGATCCGCAAGCTGCACGAGGCCGGGGCGCTCTCCGACCAGGAGCTCCAGGAGCTCTCGCAAGTTCGCGTCGATCTGGATCTCCAGGGCGTCGATCCCGACGAGACCTTGAACCTGGTCGATCTCTACCTCGACAAGCTCAGCGAGCTGTACGGATCGCTCGACGACCCCGCCGGTAGCGGCGGCTCGCCCTCGGCCGGCCAACTGCCCCAGGCGGTCTCGGTCGAGCGCCGCCTCGCGTGGCTGGAGAAGTTCGCGGCGATTCAAGACGGCCCTGACCGCGCGGGACTGGACGCCCTGGCGTGAAGCGGTGGGCAACGAGCAATCGTTGACCCTCCGGTATTCCGGCGGTACTCTTGAACACTGAGCGGGACGGACGATAGACTGCACGGTGCAGTAGGGTGCCACGGGCATTTTGCCCGTGCACTGGCGAGACGCCAGTGGCACCCGCGTCGTGCAGCCTTTTCCTTGTCCCGCCCAGGCCCTGCCGGTCGCAGCGACCGGCCGCAGCAAGACCCCAGTTCAGGAATCGGAGGTGTCCATGTCCGCCAAGCCCAGAAGGCTGATCTGCGTGCTGACGTTTTGCGGTGCCGCTCTGGCCGTTTGTCTTCTGATGCGGCATACCACGGCGGCCCAGAGCGCGAAGCCCGAGCCGCTTGAGTCCCAGATTGTCGGTTGGGACGAGGCCCGGTCCCACGTGGCCGACTGGGGCGAGATGCGCCGATACTTCACCGGCGAGACCTGCGCCACCAAGGACGTGCTGGTGGCCGCGGCCGTGGTCGAGCCGGGCAAGGCCGTACACCGGGCCCACCGGCACCCGCACGAGGAGTACCTGATTCTCGTCCAAGGCTCGGGCACCTGGTCGCTGGACGGCAAAGAGTCGCCGGCCCAGAAGGGCGACGTGCTCTACGCCGAGCCGTGGGTCTATCACGGGCTGGTGAACACGGGCGACGAGCCGCTCATCTTCGCCGTCGTCCGCTACAACGGCAAAGGCGTCCCCGTCCCGCCCCGCCCGGACGACCGGCCGGACGAGATGTAGCGTCGTCGGCGAGCATGGCGGGGGCGAACGCCGGATCGCCGACGTCCGCAGTGGGAAGGGGAGGGCGTCCCATCCGGGCGAAGCCGCAAGCGGCTCTGCGGGGGGCCGTTCCAGGTGCGTTCCGGCTACTCCAACTCCGGCGGCACGTTGCCGTACAACCAGCCTTCGCCGCGGAAGGCCGGGGCGGCCGGCGGAGTGGGAGCTTCGCCGGGGGCCATTTGGCCGACAAGCTGCAAGGTGGCCTCGACGATCTTCCGCGCCGCCCCGGGCTCCAGGTTGCTGTAGGTGGTGATCCGCGTCTCGTAGCCGCCGCCGTGCGGGCCGAGGGCCTCTTGGGTGGGCACGTAACCGACGCAGCCGTTGGCCAGCTCCACGGGGAAGGTGAACGGGAAGGGGCTTCCCGCCTTGACGTCCAGCCCGATCTGGCAGAACGCCTCGGCCTGATTGGCGCAGAACACGGCCGGCCCGACTTGAACCGCCTGGACCTCCACCTCCTTGAGCTTCTGCTTCGATAGCTCATAGTCCAACAGCACGATCTCCTTGGCGAAGGTCCATTCGGTGGCCCCCACTTCCTTCGGGTCCTTCCGGGCCAGCTCCAAGCACCGCTTGACGCGCTCGGGGTTGGGGACGCGGCGCTCGCTCTGCCAGGCCTTCACCTTGGCGCCGAGCGGGGCGAGCGTGCCCGGCTCCATGGAGAGAAGCGCCTTGACCGCCTCGGCCCCGACGCGGCCGCCGACCAGCTTGGCCCAGCGCTCCCGCTCGGGGGAGGCGTAGGGGCTGAGGTTGTCGACTTGCGTGACGTCGCCGCAGCAGCCTTGGAGGAAGACGACGATCGCGTCCTCGCCCATCGCGCCGCGGATCGTCTGCTCCAGGTAGTGGATCCAATTGGCGGAAATGCCCCCGGGGCTGGTGGTGCCGTGGCAGGCGTAGTTGACCACGCACCCGAGGAGCTTGCCCTCGGTGTCCCACGCCCCGATCACGCCCACCTCAGGGTCGATCGGGCCGGCCGGCTCGACGACGTCGGGATTGCCCTGCCGGGGGTGCGTGTGCGAGAGCCCGTTCTTCATCCGGAAGCGGCGGTTGAACGCCACCTTGTCCTCATGGCCGCTGCCCACGCCGCACCGGGCCTCCGCTTTCGCCGCGTCCGCCCGGCAAACCGCTTCGATCGTCTGCGCGAGGCAGAGGTCGTAGTACTTCGGGTCGACCGCGGTCGACTTCTCGTAGCCCAACGTTTGCACCAGGGGCGGGGCACCGTCGAGCTCGCCCGGCCGCACGCCGAAGATCGGGCCCGAGCTGTGCGAGTGCGAAGCGCCGATCAGAATCGCCTCGGAGGCGATCCCGCACTTCTCCCGGATCGCCTTGCGGGCGTCCTGGACCATCTCGCGGTGGACCGCAATCCCGTCGACGCCCACCAGGGCCACGCGGGTGTTGCCGTCGTCGAACACGACGGCCCGGACCTTGCACGGGTCGTGCAGCGTCCGGTGATACGACTTGCCATACCCGCCGGGCTGCTCCATGCCGAGCTCCGGCGTGATGTCGGTCTCGGCAAAGCCGGCCCGAAAGACCGGCCCGGCCGCTTCCGCCCGGAGGGATGCAGCGAAGAAGAGCAGCATCGTAATGCTGACGAAGGCGGCCGCCGGGAAGTTCCTGAGAGGTCTGGTCATGTCGAGGTCTCCTGAGTGAGGGACGGGCAAACTCGTGTCCGAATCACTATTGTCGCACGAGCGGTCGCGGGGTGGCAATCCCACGGGATGCGACCCGTGGGCTTTCGGTGGAGTCGGTCCGGTCTTCCACAGAATCAGGCTACCGCAACCGGATTCGCGCGTAGCTGATCGTCGTGGACGCGCCGACGCGGTTGCCCAGCAGTTCGAGTGTGTTCGAGGGCGGCGATCCGGCGCGGACGGTGGCCGTGAAGTAGCCGGTGAGCGGGTGTTTCAACGGGACGGGGACGTGCTCTGCGGCGGTCCCATCGGGGAGTATCTCCACGAGGCGGTTCTCCGAGACGGCCTTGCCCTCGGCGTCGCGGCCGCTGGCGTAGTAGAACACCAGCAGCCGGCCGTCGGGCGTGATCTGGAAGCGCGCCGCGCCGGGGGTCTCGTTCGGGCCGCCCTCTTCGGCCAGGACCAGCGTGCGACGCGAGACGACCTTGCCGCCGCGGACCACGGCGTAGACCAGGGCGTGCGACTGCTTCTCCTCGGGGAAGAACTTTTTGCGGAGCCGCTCGTCGATCGCCCGCTCGCTCCAGAGGACGTGGACGCCCCCCTCGGCGTCGACCCAAAGGTCGCGGGGGAAGATCCATCCGGCGGTCTTGTCGCGGCTGGCGATCTCGACCCAGGGGTGGAACTTGCCCGACGTGATGTCGTCGCTCCAGGTGTAGAACAACCTGCGGAAGTCGTAGTCCCAGTCGCGGCCGGTGAGCTCCTTCTTGTACGCCCGCCACTCGGGGTAAGGCTCGACGACGTCGCTCGTGCCGCAGAAGTGCACGGCCCGATCCTTGAGCATTACGGTGGGATAGCAGACGCGGATCGGCTCCGGCTTGGGGTATTCCGCACCCCAGGGCCAGGGGAGCTTCCCGGCGGCCCAGTTGCCCGACGCATCGCAAAACGCCCATTCGGCGTGCGTGTAGCCGATATTCTGGAACAGGATCATCTCGCGGCTCGGCCCATCGGCGGCGAAGCTGCGATACGAGTGCTCGGTGAACGGCGGCTCGCCGTCCCACCCGGGCAGAATCGTCTCGAACGGGGCTTTCGGGTCCGACGCCTGAAACTGCAAGATCTCCGGCCGGGCCGGACCGCCCCGGGCCTCGGGGCCGGTCAGGGTCGGGTTGGCCGACAGGAACAGGCGCCCATCGGGAAACCCGACCAACGGGCAAGGCTCGCGCGTGCGCCCCGCCTCGTCCACGCGCTCGAGTTCCCAGCCACCCGCTCCTCGCTGGAACAACGTCCATCGGCAGTTGTTCAGCGGCTTGTGCTGCTGGAGCGTTTCCACGCCGCCGGCAAACACGTCGTCCCCGATGCGGACCAGGCAAGTCGAGCCGGAGCACCACATCGGCCCGGAGCCGTTCGCCGCGGGCTCGTGGCGGTAGACGTCGTCCTCCACCTCGACCACCGGCCGGAGCGGAGCCGACTTTTCGGCGGAGAGGCACGGCGGACTCAGGGCAAGGGGCAAGACGAGCAGCGCAACGATCCTTGCGGCCGCGACGGGCATGTCAATTCCTCGGGGTCTGGTGCCGGTTTGGCCTCACTTCGGGCGGACGGGCAGGCCCTCCTCTCGCGCGGCCCGTGCCGGACAGGTCGGGCAGACGTCCGCTCCGTCCCAGCAATAGGTGCAGAGCTTCTCCTTCGAGAGGCCGATCGCCGCGACGAGGTCGCCCAGCTTCTGGTATTTCAGGGTCGTCAGCCCCAATCGCTGGCGCACGCGCTCGACCATGGCGGCGTAGCGATCCGACGTTTCGTCGGCGTACTCGTCGAGATGCTCTTCGGTCTCGCCCAGCTCCCTGATCGCCCGGCGGCCGGCCAGGTCGAGCACCGTCTTGTTGCGAGAGAAATTGAGGAACTTGCAGCCGTGGATCAGCGGGGGGCAGGCGGGCCGCATGTGGACCTCTTGGGCCCCACTATCGTAGAGCCGCTGGATCGTGTCTTTCAGTTGCGTGCCGCGAACGATCGAGTCCTCGCAGAACAGCACCCGCTTGCCGCGGATCAGCTCGGGGATGGGGATCAGCTTCATCCGGGCGACCAGGTCGCGAATCTGCTGGTCCTGGGGCATGAAGCTCCGCGGCCACGTGGGGGTGTATTTCACGAACGGGCGCCCATAGGGGACCCCCGCCTCGTTGGCGTAGCCGATCGCGTGCCCGGTTCCCGAGTCCGGGATGCCGGCCGCCAGGTCGACCTCCACGTCGTCGCCCCGGGCCAGCGCCCGTCCGCAGCGGTTGCGGACGACCTCCACGTTGATCCCTTCGTAGTTCGACGCCGGATAGCCGTAGTAGACCCAGAGGAAGGAGCAGATCTGCATCTCGTCGCCGGGCGGTTGGAGCGTTTCTGCCTCGTCGGGGGAGATCCGCACGATCTCGCCCGGCCCGAGGTATCGCTCGACTTCGTAGTCGAGGTTCGCCAGCGCGCACGTCTCCAGCGTGACCGCACGGGCATCCTCCTTGCGTCCGACGACCAAGGGCGTGCGGCCGAGGCGGTCGCGGGCGGCGTAGATGCACCCGTCGGTCAGCAGCAGGAGCGAGCACGACCCTTCGACGACCTCCTGGACGTGTCGGATGCCGTCCTCGAAGCAGTTCTCCCGGTTGATCAGCGTGGCGACCAGCTCCGTGGGGTTGACGGCCTCGCCGCTCATCTCGGAGAAATGGGCGGTGCGGCTGCGGAAGATCTCCTGGGAGAGCGCGTCGAGGTTGTCGATCCGCCCGACGGTGACTAGGGCGTACGTACCCAGGTGCGAGCCGATGATCAACGGCTGATCGTCGTAGTCGCTGATCACGCCGATTCCGGTCGCGCCGTGCAGCTTGTCCAGATCGTTTTCGAACTTGCTGCGAAACTGGGCGTTGGTGATGTCCTTGATGAATCGCGTGAAACCCTGGTCGTTCTTGACGACGAGCCCCCCGCGCACGGTACCCAGGTGGGAATGATAGTCGGTCCCGTAGAATAAATCGGTGACGCAGTCTTCCCTGGAAGCAACGCCGTAGAGCCCCCCCATGCTGGTCTCCTCCTGATTTCCTGCGATGTGACAGAAGCAACCTGACCGTCCGGCGATTCGTCCTCTATTGGTAGGCGACCAAGTGCGGCACGTCAAGGGGCCGGGCCGGTGCCCCCCTTTCACGGGGCAAAGCGCGCAACGCGGATGGAGTCAGGATCCGCCGAAGAATAACTTCCGCACTTGCGGAGTAGTAGGCACACGCCGTGTGCCGTAACCGGCGGGCGGCACACGGCGTGTGGTGTAACCAGCGGACGGCACACGGCGAGGCTGTGATTTTTTTCGGAGGCCCACTGGGCATGCCGGGAAAATGACGCTAGCTTGGATATCGTGATGCGGTGGTCGCTGTTTCCCGGAGCGTTGCCAGGAGAGGTACGTATGAGTCAAT
>DATKZH010000709.1:0-16625 GCA_035528065.1 Thermoguttaceae bacterium
AGCGGGCCGGTCGTGCGACTGCTGCGAGCCCTGGGCAAGGTCGGCTGGACGGTCGGCGTCAAGCACTTGGGCAAGACCGCGGCGGCGCTTGTGGCCCTGGCGGCCGTGGTGATCGCCTTGGCCACCGTGCCCGCAGACTTCCAGGTCGAGGCCCACGGCGAGCTCCAGCCGCTCGGGCGCCGCGACGTGTTCGCCCCGAGCGACGGCGTGGTCAGCGAGCTGGAGGTTGCTCATGCGGATCGCGTGGAGGCCGGCCAGGTGCTCCTGGTGATGCGCAGGCCGGAGCTGGACTTCGAGTTCAAGCGGGTGTGGGGCGAGCTGCAAACCGCGAGAAAGAGACTCGCGGCGGTCGAGGCGGAGCGACTCCAGAACCGCCGCGAAACCGAGGACCAGCGGCGGCAATACGGCCGGTTGACCGCCCAGGAAGAAGAGCTGCGAGAAGAGATCGCCAGCTTCGAGAAGCAATATGAGATTCTCGAAGCGCAGCAGGCGGAGCTGGCCGTACGCAGCCCGATCGACGGCGAGGTGCTCACCTGGGACCTGAGGCAGCTTCTGGAGGCCCGCCCGGTGAACCGGGGACAGGTCCTCATGACGGTGGCGGATTTGAGGGGGCCTTGGGTGCTGGAGATCCGCGTCCCGGACGATCGCGTGGCCCACGTGTTGGCCGCGCAGCAGGAGATCGGCAAGGGCCTCGACGTGTCGTTTGTCCTGGCCGCCGATCCGGGCCGGAGACTCCAGGGCGAGATCGATCGCGTGGGAATCCGTACCGAGGTGAGCGAGACGGAAGACGCGTTCGTGTTGGCCGCGGTCCGCATCCACCGCGACGAGATCCCGGAGCTGATCCCGGGCGGTTCCGTGGTGGCGAAGATCCACTGCGGCCGGCGAGCGGTCGGATACGTCTGGTTTCACGATCTCTGGGAAGCGATTCAGACGTGGGTTCTGTTTTGATGGGGGAAACGATCATGGTACGTTCGGCCGCTCTGTTCCTGTTGTGTCGTCTCGTGCCCAGGCTCTGCCTGGGCACGTACTACTCGGCAGGCTCCGACTGCCTGGGCGAGGCAGAGCCTCGCGTGCAGTGCGTTCCCGGGCAGAGCCCGGGAACGAGATGCGTGAGAGAGACGACCGTGGTATGTTCTTTCGTTCTGCTCATGCTCTCGATCGCCGTGGCGGCGGCTGCCCCGCAGCCGTCGACGTCGCCCTCGGCGCAGCCCGCGTCGGCGGCCGAGCAGGCTCCCAAGGAGATCGAGATCGCCTCGGCGCTGGTGAAGCTGATCGAGCAGGCCGACGTCGCCGCTCGGGAGGCCGGCGTGTTGGCGGCGGTCAACGTGCGCGAGGGCCAGATGGTCGAGGAGGGCGACGTGCTGGCGCAGATCGTCGACACCGAGGCCCGCATCGCCTCGGACCGGGCGGAGATCGAGCTGCAAATCGCCGCGAAGAACGCGGAGAACGACGTCAACACCCGCTTCGCCGAGAAGTCGGTCGAAGTCGCCCGGGCCGAGCTGCGGCGGTCGGAGGAATCGATCCGGAAGTACCCGAAGAGCATCTCGGAATCGGAGATGGACCGGCTCCGCCTGGTGGTCCAGCGCGCGGAGCTGGAGGTGGAGCAGGCCGAGCACGAGTTCGACGTTGCCGCCTTCACGCGCAAGATCAAGGAGAACGAGTGCCGGTCGGCCGAGGAGAAGGTCGAGCGGCACCGGATCACGGCGCCGATCAGCGGCATGGTCGTCCAGCTCAACCGGCGCCGCGGTGAATGGGTCGAGCCCGGGGAGAACGTGTTGCGCATCCTGCGGCTCGATCGCCTGCGAGCCGAGGGCTTCCTCGACGCGCGCCACCTGACGGGCGACATCGACGACTGGCAAGCCACGCTCGCCATCGACCTGCCCGGCGACCCCGGCGCCAAGCTGCCCGGCAAGGTCGTCTTTGTCAGCCCCGAGATCGATCCGGTCAATTCGCAGGTGAACATCTGGGTGGAAATCGACAACGAGGAGCTGCGGGTGCGACCGGGGATGCGGGCGAAGATGACGATCGTCGTGCCGCCGCCGGCGCGGTGATGATTGGGATATCCTGTTTGCAGATTGACCTGCTCCCATGCCACCTGCCGACGCCAAGAGCGATTTCGCGACGGCCCGGCCCGTCCGGCTGCGCATGCGGCCCGATCTTGCGGTGCACGCGCAGCGGTTCGGGCGGGAGCGCTACTGGGTGGTGAAGGACCCCGTGGCGCTCGCCTACTTCCATCTGCGCGACGAGGAGCACGCGATCCTCCGGATGCTCGACGGTCGCACCAGCCTGGCCGAGATCAAGCGGCGTTTTGAAGAGACGTTCGCCCCGCTCCAGATGAGCTTCGAGCAGCTCCAGGCATTCCTGGGTCGCTTACACCAGTCAGGCCTGGTGCTCGCCGACGCCCCCGGCCAGGGCGACCGGTTGCTCGTACGCCACGCTCGCCGCCGGCGCCAGGCACGGCTCCAGGCCCTGTCGAACGTGCTGGCCATTCGACTGCGGGGCCTCGATCCCGAGCCGCTTCTGGCCTGGCTCTATCCCAAGTGCCGCCGGCTCTTCTCGTTCTGGTTCCTGGCCGCCTGCCTGCTGCTGGTGGCGTGCGCGGGCACGCTCGTCGCCGTCGAGTTCGACGTGCTCGCGTCCCGACTGCCCCGGTTCCAGGAGTTCTTCACCGCCCGAAACCTGATCTGGCTCGCCGTGGCCCTGGGTTTGGCGAAGGTGCTGCACGAGATGGGGCACGCGCTTGCGTGCAAGCATTTTGGCGGGGAATGCCACGAGCTGGGGATACTGTTTCTGGTGTTTACGCCGTGCCTCTACTGCAACGTGTCGGACTCCTGGATGCTCTCGGACAAGTGGCAGCGGATCGCGATCTCCGCGGCGGGGATTCTCGTCGAGGTGGTCCTGGCCTCCGTCTGCACGCTCCTCTGGTGGCTCAGCGAGCCGGGGCTGTTGAACACGCTCTGTCTCAGCATGATGTTTATCTGCTCGGTGAACACGCTCCTGTTCAACGGCAACCCGCTGTTGCGCTACGACGGATACTTCATCCTCTCCGACCTCCTCGAAGTGCCCAACCTCGCCCAGCAATCCCGGGCCCTGGTGGGGCGCGGGCTGGCACGCCTCTTCCTGGGCGTCGACCCGGGCCGCGACCGATCGCTGCCCGAGCGGAAGCGGGCCGTGCTGGCCGCGTACGGCGTGGCCTCGACCGTGTATCGCTGGTTTGTGGTGATCGCCATCCTGGGGTTCTGCTACCGGGTGCTCAAGCCCTATCACCTGGAGGCGGCGGCCCAAGCGCTGGCCTTGATGGTCGCCGCCGGGCTGGTGGCGATGCCGGTCGTGACCCTGGGGATGCTCCTGCGGAACCCGGCCTGGCGACGCCGCATCCGCCGCGGACGCGCGATGCTCGCTTTCGGCATCCTGATCGCGGCCATCGTCGCGGTGGGCCTGATTCCGCTGCCGTTCCGCGTGAGCGCTCCGGCGGTGCTCCAGCCGCGGGACGCCCAGCACGTGTACGTCGTCGTTCCCGGAGCGCTGGCCGAATCGGCCTCGGCCGGCGAGGTGGTTGAAAAGGGCCAACCGTTGGCCCGGCTGGTCAATCTCGACGTTCGCCAAGAGATCGTCGATCTCACCGGCCAGCGCGATCTGGCCCGTTTGGAGCTGGAGAATCTCCGGCTGCGCCAGGCCGACGACCCGAGCGTCGCCCCGCAAATCCCGACCGCCCGGGAGGCGCTCGCCGACGTCGAGGCCCGACTCAACGAGCGGCGGCGCGACCACGACCGGCTCGTCCTTCGGGCGCCGGCGGGCGGGACGGTGCTGCCGCCGCCGCGCCGGCCCGCTCGGTCCTACTCGCCCGGCCGGCTGGAATCGTGGCAGGCGAGTCCGCTGGACGAGCGCAATCTCGGCTGTCACCTGGAGACGGGAGCGCTCTGGTGCCTCGTCGGCGATCCGGACGACCTCGAGGCGTCCGTGGTGCTCGATCAGGCCGACGTGAAGTTCGTGCGCGCTGGGCAGCGGGTGCGTCTGAAGCTCGACCAGTTGCCGGGCCGTCTCCTCGGCGGCACGATCACCGAGATCGCCAAGACCGACATGAAAGTCGCGCCGCGCGAGCTGGCCAAGGGCGAAGAGCTTCCGGTGCGCGTGGACGACCAAGGGATCCCGCGGCCTGTGGAAACGTCCTATCAGGCCCGTGTGGCACTCGACGACCACGACGCCCGCCTGCTCATCGGCAGCCGCGGCCGGGCCAAGATCCTCGCCGAGCCCCAATCCCTCGCCCGGCGCCTCTATCGCTACCTGGGACGGACGTTCAGGTTCTCGCTCTTCTGAGACCTGCTCCCGCGCTCACGGAATCGCGAAGATCAACCCCGTGATCGCCACCGCCTCGACCCCGCCGGCCACCGGGCGCAAGGGCATGCGGTGAATCTGGTAGGGCACGGGGCTGCCCGGGCGGTAGTGGCCCAGGGTGTAGATGCACTCGCAGGCGGGGTCCACCGTCATTTTGTACGGCAGAAGCGGCACGGTGGCGAAGAAGTGGGCGCCCGACAACACCGGCTGCACCAACGCGGCCGTGACCCCGCCGCACCGATGGTCGCAACACATGTACCCGTAGCGTTCCAAGTTGACTTCTTCGAAGTAGAGCGGGCGATGGCAATACGAGGTGGCCTCCCACGGGTACAAGATCTGCGGCCACTCGCGGCACGCGGGCTCGCCCGGCGAGACTTGTCCCAACTGCGGCAGCTTCGTCCGGGCGCAATCGAACGGGAGGTTCCCTTCGGGGGGGCGGATGTCCGTGGTCACGTCGCCGATCGGAGGAAGATCCATTTCGCACGCTTCCGACGACATGCCCGACTGTTTGCCCAAGGGCCCTGGCTCTGCGGAGAAGGAAACAGGCTCTCCGGGAAAGGGATTCTGAAAGGCTACCCGTTCCGGTCTGGGAGTGCTCATCTCTCTCGGCTGGAGCAGTGGGCTCGCCTGCTTCGGTTGCGGGCTCTTCTGCATCGGCTCGGGGCGCGCCTGGGCCACGTTGTCGTCGACACTTGTCTCTTCCACCATAACCGCGCCCGCTTGCCTGACCCCGGTCGGCAAGGGGGATAGGCCGCGAAGGGCCGAGGGGCCGTCAACGCCCGAGAGGGTGTCGGCCCGGATCACGGGCGATCCGAGCGCCAGACACACCAAGCCACACAACGCCAACGCGGTAACCTTGGCGACCGCGGTCGAGATGCGTGCGAAGGGCGTGATCGCCGGCGTGTTGCCTGCGGGCCGGCGGTTGTCCGCGTGCAATGCGTGCATGTGACTCATGACTTCCTTGCCCGTGGTGGAACTAAGGCGCAAAGGGAACCCTTCCGACGCATGTAGTCGACTCGTGATTCTCTTCGTCCGTGAGTAACCGTTATCATCACATTTGTCCCACAAACTCTCTCGTTCGTCGTAGCCGAACCGACTTCTCTCGCTTGACTGTTTGCCACAGACGCTACGCCTTTTCGCGACCGGAAGACCGTCGCGCAAACCTCCCCGCGGGCCGGGAGACCTTCCCAAGGTAGGCTTCGTTGGTGGTCGATAAGCGTTCAGCTACAGCCTCCAATCGCTGCTGGTCCGAGGTGCTCGTGGCGATTCAACGTGGTGCGGACGTTCCCTCACCCGAGGTGAATTGATCCCCGCTACGGGAGTTCTCCGAACGCGGATGGAGCAGCGGCCCAAGATTTCGCCCCGTCGCGAGCGAGCAGCCCGGCCGAGGGGACTCGGCCGGTCGAAGCGGGGGACTGGAGCCGCCAATCCCCCTCCATTGGTGTAGTGGGGGGTAGTTGACAGTCGGGGAGTGCAGCCATTAAGATTAGGGGGTACCCCCGGTCCGATAGGCCAGGACGGACGAGGGCCGGCTCGAACGCTGCCGGTGCGGGATGCCAGGTGTGATGGCTTATCTCAGGGTGATCGTCGGTCCCAACTCAGGCCAAGTCTGGGAGCTCAAGACGCCCGAATGCATCTTGGGCCGGCATCCTGACTGCGACGTCTCGGTCAACGCGGGGGCCGCCAGCCGCTACCACGCCCGGATTGTGTTCGTCGAGGACGACTACTTCGTCGAAGACCTCCACAGCCGCAACGGCACCTTCCTGAACGACGAGCAGGTCGAGGGTCTCCGCAAGATCGCCGACGGCGATCGGATCCGGATCACCGACACGGTATTCACGTTCTGTCTTCGGCAGACCGGCCGGCCGCGTCCGAAGCACCCCCTGGTCGAAGCGAGGGTGAAGTTTCTCATGATCGACGATGAAGAGCAGGAATTCAAGCTGGTTCCGTTGTCGAAGCCGGACGTCTCTTCCAGTCAGGCGACCACTCCGACGCACGCCACGCTCCAAGCCCAGTTGAAAGCCCTGGTGGAGATCACTCAGTCGCTGCGAAAGACCCTGGTCCTGGACCGGGTCTTGCCGCAGATTCTCGACAGCCTCTTCGTCATCTTCCCGGCCGCCGAACGCGGCTTCATCGTGCTCAAGAGCGAGAAGGGGGAGCTGGAGCCTCGCTGGGTGAAGGTTCGCGAAGGAGATCCCGGCCGAACGGTCCGCATCAGCCGCACCATCGTGCGGAAGGCGATGGAGACACAGCAGGGGATCCTCTCGGCCGATGCCGCCGACGACAGCCGCTTCGAAACGAGCAAGAGCCTGCCCGACGTCCGCATCCGATCGGTCATGTGCGCCCCGCTGGTCGACAACGACGGCAAGTCCTTCGGCGTGCTGCAAATCGACACGGTCTGCGAGCGAGATCGCTTCCGGGAGGAGGATCTGGAAGTGCTGCTCAGCGTCGCGACGCAGGCGTCGATTGCCATCGACAACTCGCGCCTGCACGAGTACACGCTGCGTCAGCGGGCGCTGGAGCGGGATCTGGAGGTTGCCGATCAGATCCAGCGGGGGTTTCTGCCCAAACACACACCCGACCTGCCGGGCTACCAGTTCTTCAACTTCTACGAGCCGGCCAGTCACGTGGGCGGCGATTTCTACGATTACGTCGCCCTGCCGGACGGACGCCTGGCCGTGGTCGTGGCCGACGTCGTGGGGCACGGCCTGGGGGCGGCGATGCTGACCGCCAAGCTGGCCGCCGAGGTCCGCCTTCATCTGCTCAGCGCGCCCCGACCCGCCGACGCGGTTACCCGGCTCAACGCCTCCTTGGCCCGGGACCTCATGGAAGGCCACTTCGTCACCCTGGCCGTGGTCGTGCTTGCGCCCTCCACGGGCGACGTGACGGTCGTCAACGCCGGGCACATGCGCCCGATCCTCCGCCAGGCGGACGGCCAAATCGTCGACGTGGGACACGAAGTGACGGGGCTGCCCCTGGGCATCGTCGAAGAGATCTGCTACGAGCAGTGCGTCATCCAGCTCCCCTCGGGCGGGCTGCTCTTGATCTTCACCGACGGCATCAACGAAGCGATGAACGAGGACCAGGAATTGTACGGCCTGCATCGCATCTGCGGGCAGTTGCACGCCACGCCCGGCGGCCCCCAGCAACTGGGCCGAGACCTCGTCGCCGACGTGAAACGGTTCATCGGCGAGCACCCGAAGCAGGACGACATGTGCCTCCTCTGCTTGGGACGCGAATAGGTCGCCGGCACTCCGGCCGGCCCACGCAACAACGCCGGCCGCTCACTTCGACGACCGTCGACTCCCGGCGGTCTCGTTTCTCCACTCCTCGCAGAGAGCCTGCAACCGGTCGGCCTCGAGCATTGGCCATGCAAGCCTCCATAGTGGGCGACGGTTTCTCCAAGCCCTTGAACCGCCCCGGCTCCCGGCTTAGTATCGGGGGATCGCCAGGTCCCGTGCCTGCCGAACCGCGGCGACTGAGGGCACGGCTCGGGCCGACGCCCGTTGCACCGCGCAACCGGATGCGGCTTGGAAACTCGATGGTCTCTTGATGAGGAGTGCAGCCATGGGTAAGAGCTTTTTCGTCAGCATGATGGTATGTCTCGTCGTCGCGGCAAGTGCGGCGGCCGGCGATTGGGTCGACCTGTTCGACGGGAAGACCCTGGACGGCTGGAGCGTGCACAGCGGGTTCGCCAAGTACGAGGTCGAGGACGGGACGATCCTGGGCACTGCCGTCCAGGGCAGCCCGAACTCGTTCCTCTGCACCGACAAACCGTACGGCGACTTCGTGCTCGAGTTCGAGGTGAAGTGCGACCCCAAGCTCAATTCGGGCGTCCAGTTCCGCAGCCTGATCGCCGAGAAGGAGATGGTCTTCTGGTTCCTCAATGCGAAGGGCGAACCCAGCAAACGCACCATCCCGCCCGATCGCGTCTACGGCTACCAGGTGGAGATCGCCGACGCGGAGCGGGGCAACTCGGGCGGGGTCTACGATGAGGCCCGGCGCGGCTTCTTCCTCGGCGACGTCTCCGAAGACCCGGCCGCCGGCAAGGCCTTCAAGAACGACGAGTGGAACCACTACCGCGTCGAGTGCCGGGGCGACGCGATCAAGACCTGGGTCAACGAAGTCCCCTGCGCCGACTTCCGCGACTCGCTCACCCCCCAAGGCATCATCGGCCTCCAGGTCCACGCCATCCGCGCCCAGGACTTCCAACCCTACCAGGTCCGCTGGCGGAACCTCCGGATCAAGGAGCTCGAGTAGCGGCGGCGTGAATCCCGCAGAATTCGTTCCTCCGCGGAAGCGAGGCAACGAGCGACGGCTGCCACGACAACGAGTTCACGGGTTGGGGTCATGCGCAGCCTGCCGGGCAGCGGATGAATGCTACGCCCGCAACACTCGGTAGGGAGGATGTGCCGATTCCCACCTCCTCATCGAGCGGCACAGAGCCGTTTCCTGGAAATGCGCGGTGTCGTATGCAAGCCTCAGGCCGCGCGCCAAGGTGTCCGGCTTGACTTCGGATTGCTTGCGTGCTGCGATCGTTCTTTGGAGCGCCAAAGACAGCATCTCAAGTAGGTCAGGCCCGCAGCACACCTGCCATGGATCATGGTGCGGATTGCGCAACGATTCCATGCCTGACGCGATTTCCGCGTCGTCCAGATCATGTCTCCGCGAGCGGTTCTTCACCGCCAGGAGCAGTGCGCCAAGATCGACCCGCAAGTCGCCACGTTTGAGGAACCTCACGAAGGGCAGACCTTCAAAAGTGAGCGAGAGATCCTCACGAATAGAGAGCCATCGCAAGTACCCGATGGTCATGGCGCTCCTCGCCAGCGCAGTCGGGAGACTGCATCCCTGTCGCTTCTCGAAGGCCTCGACGCCAGGCGGCTGCGTATACTCCCCCAGTAGCTTCTCAAATGCGGGGGAGGCGATCATCATGCATTCCAAGTCGTGAAGATCCGTTGCCAGGACGTTCTCCGAGACCGTCGGAGCCTCCTCAAGGCGAGTGAAGTCGGCGTCCACTACTGCCAATACACCGGCAAAGCCCTCTCGCTCGAGGATTTGGATCGCCCCCGTGGCGTTGTGCTTTCCGTGCGCCACGACAATGCGACAGCGCTCGGAATCGAGCAGACTGCGGAACGCGCGCTTGTCGGACGGGCCCTCTGCAATAACGAGGGCGCCCTTGTGCTGGGTGCGCATCATGCGCACTTCGTTCGCGACCGTGTGCGGAGTGATAGCCTCTTTCATGGAGCGGCTTCTTGGAGCTGAGGCGTATCGCGCAACTCCACGGTCAAGTCCCAGCGATCGCTGATTATCTGCGGCGAATGCGTCGCGATGAGGACGTCGAAGCCGGAGAGTCGCGTGATTTCCTCGAGGTCTTTCAGGAACTCCTCTTGCCAGGCGACATGGAGTGAAATCTCCGGCTCGTCAATCAGAATAAGTGAATCTTGCTGAACCTTGAACAGCAATTCGTAAAGCAAGACGACTTCGTGTTGCTCACCGGACGAGAGGCTCGTTGCATCTAGGGGCTGTCCGGAATCGGTGATGAAGTTGATGCCGCTTTCCTTGCTGATGGCCATCTTCTTGTGCTTGAAGCGCCGATTTATCAGAGACTTGAACAAGTCGATCTTTGCTGCGAGTTCCTCGAAGACGGCCAGCTTCCTTTGCACGTCCCCCACGTACACGGACAAGACGCTGGCTCGTGTATCGTCCATCGTCTTGGGCACCTGGAAATGGGGATCGCTCTCCTGATCAAGCAGGCCCGAGTCGATGAGCCGCTTCCGTTCTGCCTCGAATTCGGAGAGACGTTGCGAGATCTCCTCCTTGGTCAAAGCCGCTGACGCGGAATCACTCACAAGTCGAACCGGAAACGTCCGATCCAACGACTGCGAAAGCTCCGCATACCTCGTCAGAGTCGCTCCAATGGCGGACGCGAGTTCGGCGGAATAGCTCATGACCGTAGGTTGAAGTACCGAGGGTCTCTCGTGTCTTCGTGCTCGTGCCGCTTGTCGGCGAGGGACCAGGCGATCCGCGCGAATGAACCTAACATCCACCGCGGCCTTCGCTTCCCGAAGCCAATCCGGCTCTTCACGGCCTCGCCATGCCATTTCCGGGAACATGTGAGCGTATCTGGAAAATACGTCCTGTAAACCGAGAACCTCTCCTTCAGATGTGCGCCAAGCGCTTGGACCGATTTGGTGCAAGTCAGGAATGAACTCTTGAATCATGTCGATTGGAAACGGAAGTTCCTCCGGCGCGGGTGTCAACACGTGCTCGAAGGGATCCTTCCCATTACGGGAAAAGACGAGGGATTCCCCGTTCGAGGTTCTCCTTGTGCGTTTGCCTCGGGCTATGACGCCATTGCGCCTACCAACTTGAAGCGTCGTTCCATCGTCTAGTTCAACTCCGAAGGCGACGAAGGGAAACGTCGCTAGCTCGGAGTATCGAGAGTTGAACAGCCCGTCGATCATTCGGAGGATGGTGGTCTTCCCGAAGCCGTTCGGGGCATGGATGATCGTAATGCGATCATCCATGTTCATAGGAATATCATGATCGAAGAGGTTGAACAGCTTCTCTACGAATACACGTCTGATTCGCATCGCTGCTCTCCTTTTTAGTCTGTGCCAACGAACAGAGCACGAACGAGCACGTGAGCGTTCTCGCCACGTGTCGTTGCGCCTGATCTCTCAAAAGCCCTGAAACGACGACCTTAGCAACTGAAGCGGCAGAGCCGTCGCCCTCCTCCAAATATAGCGAAAATGGCCTCGCGGTCGAATGCCGATCCGTACAGGCACCCCCCACAACAGGGGGTACTGGCGGCGTCGCTGGTACTCTACACCTCCGGATACACCCACGGCTTCCGGTATTCACGCCTCAGCAGCTTGTTCGCCTCCGGGTCGCCCGGGCATTCCTCCTTTTCGCCGTCCCAGGCGATGCTGCGGCCGAGCTTCAGGGAGAGCATGCCGAGGAGGCTGAGGTTGGTGGAGCGGTGGCCGATCTCGATGTCGCAGACCGACGGCTTGCCGGCCTTGATCGACTGGAGGAAGTCGGCCCAGAGCTCGGGGATGTTCTGGCTGTCGGGCTCGTGGAGCTGGGGCGGGACGTTGACCGGCTCCTTGTTTCTGCCCGCCGGATAGAACGTGGTGCCGTCGCCCTGCCAGCCGATGTGGAGCGTGCCCTCGGTGCCGTAGAAGTAGATGCCCAGGGGGTGTTTTTCGGCGTTGTTGGCGGCGTAGCGGCGGTGCTCCCAGACGGCGGTGAACCCGTCGAACTCCCAGTGGACGACCTGGGTGTCGGGGGCGTCGGTGTTGTCTTCCCGGATGTGGCGCCCGCCGGTGGAGGAGACCCGCTTGGGGTATTTTTCGTCGCTCCACCAGAGGATGTGGTCGGTCCAGTGGATGCCCCAATCGCCCAGTGTGCCGTTGCCGTAGTCGAGGAACTGGCGGAAGCCGCGGGGGTGGATCGCCGCGTTGAAAGGGCGCAACGGCCCGGGGCCGCACCACATGTCCCAGTCGAGCTCCGGGGGCGGATCGCTGTCGGGCGTAGGTTTGCCCGGCCCGCCGCCGCCGTGTACGAACGCCCGAATCATGCCGATCTTCCCCAGCTTGCCGTCCTTCAAGAATTGGATGCCCCACATGTTGTGCGGCGACACGCGGCGATGCGTGCCCACCTGGACCACGCGGTCGTTCGCCCGGGCGGCATTGACCATCGCCCGGCCTTCCTTGACCGTGTGGCTGATCGGCTTCTCCACGTAGACGTGCGCTCCCGCGTTGCAGGCGGCGACGGCGATCAGGGGGTGCCAATGGTCGGGCGTGGCGACGATGGCGATCTCGGGCTTCTCCTTGTCGAGCAGCTCGCGGAAGTCCTTGTACTTGTGGGGCGTCTTGCCGGTGAGCTTTTCGACCTCGGCGGCGTTTTTGTCGAGGTGGCGGCGGTCGACGTCGGCCAGGGCGACCACGTCCGACTCGCCCGCCTCGATGGCCGTGCGGAGGATGTTCATCCCCCACCAGCCGCTCCCGATCAGGGCGGTCTTGTACTTTTTGTTCTTCTCGGCCCCGTGCACGGCGGGAGCGGCCAGCGCCACGCCGGCCGCCGCCGACGCTGCCAGGAATTTGCGACGATTGACGTTCATGACGATTCTCCTCTTCTCAGGAAGTGCTTGCGCCGTTCTTTCATCAGAGCGTGTGTTGCCCTGGTTCCCAAGCTCCAGCTTGGGAACGAGGTTTCGCGAAGCTCTGCCTCGCCTCCCAGGAAGCTGGAGCTTCCCAGATGTGCGTTCCCAAGCGGGAGCTTGGGAACGAGGAAACGGTTCACCGGCAAATGCCCTCACCCCGACTTTCTCCCAGAGGGAGAGGGAGTTGCTACGCACACCACTCCTTCAATCGCTGGGCCGAAATGCGGACGTTCTCCGCGCCGGCCACTTCCAGGGTAGTAGCCTGATCGAAGCCGATGCCCTTGAGGGCGTTGATGACGGCCACGAGGTCGATGACGCCGTCGCCCAGGGGGATGGTGGCCATGCCGCAGCCGTACTCGGTGCCGCGCTTCTCCTGCCACTCGGCGCCCATGTCCTTCCAGTGGACGTGCTTGATTCGTTTGCCGAACCGGGTGATGTAGTCGATCGGCTCGGCGCCGCCGAGCCAACTGTTGCCCGTGTCGAGGCAGATGCCCACCGTCTCTTCGTGCCCCAGGGCGTCCAGCAGCTCGGCCATGCGGTCGACGGAGTCGGTCACCGGGCCGTGGGTTTCCAACAAGAGTTTGATCCCCAGCTCCTCGGCCCAGAGGATCGGGGTGTAGAGTTTTTCCCGGATAATGAACAGTTGCTCGTCGGGCGAGAGGTTCCGGCCGAACTCGGTGCGCGGGTCGTTTTCGGTGGTGATCACGTGGCGGATGCCCAGGAGGTGGGCCAGCCGGATGGCCTTGATCACCTCGAAGCTCCCGTAGCGGTCGGGGCTCGAGGGATCGAGCAGGTTGGCGTGGGCGCAGAAGGCGGTGAGCGTGAGGCCGGCATCGTCGGCCATCTTGCGGATCGTGGCGGGATGGGCGTCGAGGCTGATCGACGGGGCGAACCCGTAGGTGGCCCCCAGCGAGGCCCCGTCGTGGTTGTCGGTCACGTCGGCGTACTGGATCCCCATCTCCCGAATCGCGTGGAACTGCCGCTCCATGCCGGCGAACGGCTCCACCAGTGCAAAACACCCGACGATCATGGCGAATTCCTTTCTGTCGCTGGTTGCCCCGCGGGATGGTTCTGGACAGGACGGTATGATCCGTAGAATCTCTACACGTTCTCCCGGGCCACGGTTTCCGCAATTCTCCGGGTAGCGGGTGCGCGTGTCAACTTCTTGCGGCCGGCGACCACCTGATTCGGTCAGGTGGGCGTTCGATCTCAGAGGCGGGCTGGTCGTCCTATTCCGGCGGCGGTTCAGGGAGCCATCGCGCGGCGTGGGAGATCGTGACGATCTCCACGGAATCCGTGCGCACACGATACACGATCCGGTAGCTCTGGAAGAGGCGCTCACGGAGTTCCTCTCGCTGATACTCTGGAACGATCGCGCCGAGCAACGGATGCTTGGGGATCCCTTCGAATCAAGGACCCCATTCAGGTTGCCGAGCTTTCATGCGACTCGGACGGTCAACCTTCGGCTCGTATCTTGAGCGAAGACGAGCTACAAGCCCGGAAAGGTCGGTTTCATCTCGACTTCCCGATCTGATTGACGATCGTCGAATCCGTGATCTTCACGTCCTCGGCGAGCATGAACGCCTTGCTGAGGATAATCGATAGTGTCCGGTCCCCTTCGAAAGGGAGGAAGACTTCGCTTTGCCGCTGCGTGGCGGCTCCGCGCCCCGGCACGATGCAAAGGTATTGATCGTTCGGCTCCATGAAAGTGTGGCCGCTTCCGAGGTGGATTCTGTAGGTCCGCAGGTCGCCGCGGACCACGAGAAACCGGCCCTCGAACGTGCAGCGGTCGGCGATCTTCAGCCGGGGCACGATGTGCTCGAGGACCGCCTTGCGGGTCCGTGCCGTTTCGGAGAGTACACCCAGCGAATAGCTGTGCCAGTAGTCCCGGTAGCATCCCCCGGGTCCACCGTCCTGCCATTCGGGGTTATTGCCGACGCTCGCCACACCGACGAAGAGGTCGACGTCCCGCATCACTTCGGAGAGGACGAGCGTCGGGACGTCGGTCAGCGGCATCGGCTCGCGGGCATCGCGGGGCTGGTAGAACCGCAGTTGGTCCGTCGCCACGTAGAGAAAACCGCCTGCCTGCGCGATCTCCTCTCCGGCCCCTTCAAGCCAAAACTCCGCCCGCATGTTCCAATCGGGAAGTTCGAGCCTGGCGATCCCGTGATCGCCGGAGTCCCAAGGGCCGAGGTAGCCGGTCTGCCAGCCCCGAGACTTGGCGAGGGCGCGAAACTGACTTTGGCCGAGGACATGCGCCGCGAAGCGGTTTGAGTACGTCCCGGTTTCCCGCTCGGCATCGGTCAGCAGATAGACTTCGCGATGGGCCTGCTTAAACGGTTGCGTGGTTTCCCGATCGAACAACCACCTGCGCCAGGCGACGATCTCGTTTGGATCCGCGTCGATTGGGTGCCAGAGCGTCACTACGGTGTCGTCGGTGATCGCAACGGGTGCCCCCGTAAGACTGACAATTCGGTCTCCATCGGCCGCCCCGACCGCACGCATTCCGCTGCCCGAAAACACCCAGAACAACCGCCTCGCGACCGTTCCCGCGACGGGATGATCGAAGTATCGTTGCCTCCAATCGGCATACGACCAGCGTCGCCGGGCGAGAGGCGACTCTTCGATGCGGCGTGCCACCATCGAGAGGGTGGTCTTGATCTCCTTCATCGCCCCTTTGAGTTCGTTGACTTTGCTCTTATGCTCGCGTTTGACCTTGGCGGGTGTTGCCTTCTGTGGTTCGCCGTTCGGCTTCTGCCACCGCAGCTCGACGCCATCTCCGACGATCACGAGTTCGGCCGAGAAGCCGGAAAGCGTCTCCACGCGACGGCCGAGTTCGGTGAGCCCGGAGCTGGGAATAGCGATTTCATCGAGATCGCCAATCGGGAGTCCGCTCCGGGCCGCGACGCGCTGGCGCGCGGCCTGAATCAGGGACTTCTGCGAGGCCGCCTTGACTCGTCCCGCGAGGACCGTCAACTGATTGAGCGTATTCTCGGCGCGGATCCGCGCGAGCAGCCTGACGCCCGTGACTCCGAGCGGGGAGTTCTTTTTGAACAGAAAAGCACATGCCGCTCCGATCGCCCGCGCGAACGCCGGATCGGCGAAATCGACCGAGCTCCAGAGCAACCCACGCAAGATCTCGCGGTTGAGTGAATCGCGCGAAAGATACCCCGGCTTCGAGTTTGGCACTGCCTCGAACCATGCGAGCAACCGCGTCCGATACTCCTGCTCGCCGATTCCGGCGATATGCGCCCGCATCTGCTCAGCCCACGCCGTCGCGCAACTCCGATCGAGCATCAACTCCGCGTATCGTTGCCAGTAGGTATCGTCGATGACTGCACGCTCATCCACCTCGCCACGCTCGAGATCCCAGCTTCTCGCGGGCGGCTCAGGGTGCACGGTCGCGGCGTGTCGCAGGAGGGGATCCCAGGCACGCTGCCGCTCTGGGGCCATCATCGTGATCTCAGAGACCATCAGGCTGGCCCAACCGTCGTCCGGCTTCAGGCGGCTGAGAATCGAGTCGTCGCAGAGTTCGCTGATCCGTCTGGCTAGCGACCTGAGCGATTGGGTCGGTTTAAGGTCATTCGCTGAGAGTCTATCCTTGATTGTCGCGAGCGACTCCTTCCATGCGGCAGAGAGTCCGTTGCTCCCCGCGCACCTCTCAACGGCATCGACGACTCCCGCAACCGGCACCGACTTCGGATCGGGCGTCTCGAAAGAAACGACGAACGCCAGGAGCTGCGAAACACACTCCTCATCGAGCTCGAGCCTGCCGCGCAGCAGCAACTGCAGGACCGCACAAAGTGTGGCAAGTTCGCCCCGGTCTTCCTCGCGGGCCGCGGAGGCGAGCAACAACGTCGCCCGCATCAACCGAACGCGGTCATCGGACGTCTCGTACTTCCCGTACAGACGACGCTGCAACTCCTTCAGATCGGTTGTCCCAGGTACCTCCAACTCCGCAAACATGCGTTCCAGGAAATCGAACGGTTGCAACCCCCGGATCGCGTCAAGCTGCGTGGTTTAGGAAGCTGGCGAGGTGGTCACGATAGGGGTAGAGCGTTTGTTGTTCCCGCTCGATGCGCGCGGCGTGAAAGGAGGTCCAGTCTTCGTTGACGTAGATCGC
>DATKZH010000710.1:0-27724 GCA_035528065.1 Thermoguttaceae bacterium
GCGCTGATTCCCCCTGATCCCGACGGTCCCGCCTCACCCCTCTTCCCGACGCTCACATCCTCCTACGTCGCGCCCACCCCCGTAAGCCCGGCAACCCACTGGTTGCCTGGAATGCTGGTCTCAGCCGGACGCTGTGAATGCGTACTACCGGAGGGCCGGACGTCGTCGCGACCTTCTGAGCGTCCGCGACGCCTGACGGGCCCGAGAACTCGTGGGTTTCTTCGGATTTGCGACAAAAGGTCTGGGCTCGCTCAGGTCCGCGCGCATCTCGCGTGTGCCTCGTCGCCCGGCGCAGGGGCGAGGATGGCGGCGACGCTCCAATCCCGGCCGTCCCGTCGTCAGGCCGTGGGCCGGGATGCAGGTCCCCGTTGGATCGCCCCAGGACCGTCTTCGTTTCTCTCCGGATCCGGCTTTGCCCCCCGTGGCGACTCAGAAGTCGGCAATTCGACGCTATCCGCGCGCGGCGAGGTTTCCGAAGAGGGCCTGACGCCCAAGAAATGGTCTTGAAATTCTTCCGCGACGGCCATTGACAAACACGGGCCAAACGTCTACAGTTGTAGGCGTTAGGCAGCCTATTGTAATCGTCTAGGGTGCATACAGAGCGTAAGTCAAGCGTACATAACGGGTAAGGAAAACAGACAATGATGGAACAGGATGGAAGAAAAGGACAAAAGGATCTCTCTCCGGCGGAGTGGAAGGTGATGAAAATCGTCTGGGAGCAGAAGGAAGGGGCCGCCCGCGACATCTACTCCGTGGCGGGCGAGCGTTACGGCTGGGCCGTGGCGACGGTGAAGACGCTCTTGCGCCGCCTGGTGGACAAGGGTTATCTCAATACGAAACGGGTCGGCAACAGTTACCTCTATCGCCCGAGCCGATCGGCCGTGACCACGCTCAGCGCCGCGGCGGAAACGTTGCTCGGCTACGCCATCGAAGGGTCGATCGGGCCGGTGCTGGTGAACATGGTGAAGAAGGGGCGACTTTCCAGCGGAGAGATCTCCGAGCTGCGGCAGCTTCTCGACGAGATGGCCCCGGAAGAAGACACGAACGAGTAGGGGTAGATCATGTTCGTAGAATGGCTCAACCCGATGGCCCAGGGCTGGGCGCGTTGGGCGGTCATCTCGACGGTCGACGCGACGGTCGTGTTGGCCGCCGTCACGGTTCTCTGGCTCGCATGTCGGCGGAAGTTGTCCGCACAGTTCGGCTATCTCCTCTTCCTGCTGGTCTTCGTGAAGCTCCTGGTGCCGGTCGAGATCGCCGTTCCGCCGCATTGGGCCGTCTCGTCGCCCGGCTATTACGCGGCCGAACGGCTCGCTATGTGGCAGCGATCGCCGGGAACGATGGTATTGGGAGAGGAACCGACGAAAGCGGATGACGATCTCGCTGCCGGACACAGCGACCGGGCGTTCGGGCCGGCCGAATCGCCCGTCGAGCAAGAGGGTCCATCTCCCGCGATACGGCCTGCGTTTTCGAGCCTCGATCGTCCGGCAGGGCAGAGCCAGTTCCTTCCGGACGAGCAGGAGTCGACGGCGGCAATCCAGCCGATCGAAGCAGCGCCGGCCGTTTCGGCAAGAGACCAGCGGGTGGCGAGCGTCTCGCTTGCGGCCTGGGCGATGCTCGCTTGGACGAGTGTGGTGATTGCCCTGCTGGGGGCGTTCTCGGCCGTGCAATGGCGATTGTCTCGGGAACTGCGCGGCGCGCGACCGATCGATTCCGATCGCCTTTCCCTTTCGCCCGAAGCGTTGCGGGAGAGGATCGGTCTTCGGCAGAACGTTCGCGTGCTGGAGAGCGAGCGGATCGCGAGCCCGGCGGTCTGGGGCGTGTTTCGGCCGGTGATCGTCCTGCCCACGGAGCTTTGCGACCGTCTGGCCCCGACGCAGCTCGAATGGGTCCTTCTGCACGAGCTGGCCCACGTGCGCCGCGGCGACGTGGCGGCGGCCTGGTTCCAGCAGCTCGCGACGAGCGTGTTCTGCTTCAATCCGGCGGTGTGGATAGCCGGCCGGATGTTGCACGCGCTTCGCGAATACGCCTGTGACGACGTCGCGCTGGCCGCCGGCTCGGCGACGCGCCGGCAGTCGGGCGATGCGTTCCTTCTCGTCGCCGAGCGAGCCTGCGCGTACTGCGACCCCGTGGCCACGGCCCTGGGGCTGTGCAATACGAAGAGCACCTTGAGGAGAAGACTCATACGCCTGTTGGACACGAATCGGCCGCTCAAGACGCGGCTCAGCCTCGGGGCCCTGGCCGTGCTCCTGGTGCTCGGGCTGGTTCTGTTGCCCAGCTTTCGAGCGGGCGAAACCACGGCCATCGGCGCGGCGCGGGAGTCGGCGGTCGCTTCGACCGTGACCACGACGTCCGTCTCCGAGGAGACGGCGGCCGAATCGGGGGACGCCGAGGAAGGTGTGGCCGCCAAACCGGCGAGCCGGTCGCTGTTGTTGACGGTCCTGGACGACAACGACAAGCCGGTCCCCGGCGCGAAGGTCACGGTGCGGATCCGGCAAGTCACGCGCGGGCCGTGGAAGGTCACGCGTCACCCGTGCGACGAGCGCGGTCGCCTGCGAGTCGACGTGCCGCAAGAGACGCCGCACTACTACGCCCTTCGCGTGGAATTGCCCGGCTTCGCCCCGTTTTGGGCCGAGTGGGAGAATCGCGACGTGCCGGACCCGATTCCCGAGTCTTACACGGCGCGGCTCGACCCGGGACGGCTGATCGGCGGCATCGTTCAGAACGAAGAGGGCGAGCCGATCCAAGGCGCGAAGGTCAGCCCGCGGTTCAACCTCAAGATGCGAGAAGAGCGGACCCGCGCGCTCGGGGCAAGCACCGATATCACGACCGATGCGCAGGGGCGATGGACCTACCTCAGCTTTCCGGCGGACCTCCGGCAACTCGAGATTGGGCTGGAACACCCCGACTATCTCGCCACGCGGGCCACGGAGCCGACCTCGAAGTTCGCGCTCTCCGCCGACGAGGCCCCGGCGGGCGTCTTGGTGATGAAGCGGGGTCTCCCGATCACCGGCAAGGTGACCGACGAAGAGGGCCGGCCGGTGGCGGGAGCCGTGGTGCGCTACCGCGATTCCCGTGACTACGGAATCAGGATTTTGAAGGCAGAGACGGACGAAAACGGTTCGTATCGTCTCGCGAACGGCCGCCCCGGCGATACGTTTCTCACCGCGTCGGCCGAAGGTTGGGCGCCGTCGCTGGAGAAGACTCGGATTGCGCCCGATATGGACCCGGTCGATTTCAAGCTGACGCGGGGACGGCCGCTCCGCGTTCGCGTCGTCGATCCCGACGGGAAACCCCTTCCGCGGGTCGGCGTCGAGCTCTGGACTTGGCAGCAGAACGATATCTCCGGCGTATTGCCCTCCGGCTGCGGGGAGACCGACGCGGACGGCGTCTGGACGTGGCCCCACGCGCCGCAAGGGCCGATCGCGTTCGCCATCTCCAAGCGGGGCTACGCCTATGTGGGAGACCGGGAGCTTGCAGCCGGTCCGCAGGAGAACGTCGTCACGATGCATCCGGAAAAAGTGCAACTGCTGAGCGTCGCGGGGCGCGTGCTCGACGCCCGGACGAAGCAGCCCATTGCACGATTCCGCATCACGCCGGGGTTCAGGAACGGAGGGCGGGAAACGGACTACTGGCTCCAGGACAGTCAGGCGGAAGGTCGCGGCGGGACCTATCGCCGGGACTTCTCGTCGAGCGAGTTCGCGTCGCCGGTGGCTGCGCGCGTGATTCGCATCGAGGCCGACGGCTACCTGCCGGCCACGTCCCGACCGATCAAGTTCGACGAGGGAAGCGTGACGCTCGACTTCGAGCTGGAGCCGGCCGCGGCGTCGGGTCCCGTGGTGTTGACGCCGCAAGGCCAGGCTGCCGGCGGGGCGACCGTGGCCGTTTGCACTCCGCGGCTCGGGCCGAGCATCCGCAACGGCGTCGTCTCGCCCAACTCGACTTGCCCGCGAACGACCACCGACGCCCAAGGGCGATTTGCCATCGCTCCGCAAGAGGGAGAGTTCGCCCTGATGGTGGTTCACGAATCGGGCGCGGCCTACGTGGCGAGGGAGGATTTTGAGCGCTCCAACAAGATTCGGCTCGAGCCGTGGGCTCGCATCGAGGGAACGGTCCTCGTCGGCAACAAGCCGGCGGCCGACCAACTGGTGACGCTCCAGCGCGACGAGCCGTCCTGGGGCGAATCGCTCCGGGTCCATTACGATTACCGCGCGACCACCGACCGCAGCGGCCGCTTCGTTTTCGAGAACGTCATCCCGGGCGACGCGCGAGTCACCCGAAGCGTCGTCAGCGAGCACGGCCAGACTTCGAGCTGGATTTCGACCCATTCGACGAAGGTGACCTTGGCCCCGGGCGAGACGGCCCAGGTCGAGGTGAGCCGCGATGGACGGCCGGTCGTGGGCAAGCTTCTCGCGCCCCAAGACGCGGAGATCGCCCCGGTTTGGCACTATGCGATGATCTCCCTGCAAGGTTCCGCGCCGGCCTCGCCGCCGATGCCCTTCCCGAAGGAAATCGATCCCCAGAAAGACCGCGAAGCCGCGATCAAGTGGTGGGAAACGTGGAAGGAGACCGAAGAGGGAAAACGCTATCAGGAGGAGATGAAACGCTACGCCGAGGCGGTTAACGAAAGGCAATCCGAGCACTACAGCACGAAGGTCGAGGCGGACGGATCGTTTCGCTTCGACGATGTCCCGGCGGGCGACTATCTACTGCACGCACGGCTGCAAGCGCCGCCCGCCAGCGGTCAGATTGTCCCGGGCCCGGTGATCGCCAACCTGCGGCACGCGCTGACCGTTCCCGAGATGCCCGGCGGGCGGTCCGACGAGCCCCTCGACCTGGGCGGGTTGACGCTCACCCCGGCCCGGCGTCCGTAACTCGATCCGTCGGAGACCGGCCGTCGAGGCAGAACCACCCGGCGGCGCGATCATTTGCACGCCCGACTGCCCAACATGGCCGGGCGCTCCCCTGCCCAAATGGGGGTGCGAAGCCGCATTCTGGAGCTTTGCCGCACCCTGGCCCCCCTCCGATCCGAAATCAGATAGGGGGGCATTGTACCGCCGGAACGTGGAGTGAGATCCAGGATGCTCGGCAAGCCGCGAAAACCGCGTCGTCCCAAGCCGCTTGAGGCCCGAAGCCTTGCTCGGGTGTGGGTCGATGGGTTCGTCGAGTACGCGGCCGGGGAGTGCCACCTGGCCGACAACACGGTGGCCGCGTATCGGCGCGACCTGCGGCGGTTCCTCGAGTGGCTCGACGGCCGGAGCATCCCGCAGCTCTCGATCCGCGACCTGGCCGACTACGCCACGTGGCTCCACCAGAAGGACCTCGGCCCGGCCACGTTGGCGCGCCATCTCGTCTCGCTCCGCGTCTTCTTCCGCTACCTCCAGTTGGAAGCCGTGCTCAAGGACAACCTGGCCGAGCTCCTGGGGAGCCAGAAGCTTTGGCAGCGCGTGCCCGTGGTGCTCAGCCCGCAACAGATCAACGGGCTGTTCGAAAGCCCGCGCAAGAGCGACCCGTGCTGGCGGCGCGACCGGGCCCTGATGGAGATGCTCTACGCCACCGGCTGCCGGGCGAGCGAGGTGTCGAACCTCAAGCTTCGCGACGTGCACCTGGAGGAAGGCTTCGCCATGTGCCAAGGCAAGGGGAACAAGGAGCGGCTGGTCCCGCTGGGCGGTCGGGCGGCCGAGGCATTTCGCTTCTATTTGGACGAGGAGCGTGCCGGGCTGGCCGATCGGGCCGAGGCCGACCCGCCCTGGGCGTTTCTATCGTATCGAGGGCGAAGGCTCCGCCGGGAGCGGATCTGGGAGCTGTTGAAGAAATACGCCCGGCGCGTCGGCGCCCCGGCGGCCGTCAGCCCGCACACCATGCGGCACAGCTTCGCCACGCACCTCTTGGCCGGCGGCGCCGATCTCCGCCAGGTGCAGGAGATGCTCGGCCACGCCAGCATCGCCACCACGCAGATCTACACCCACGTCGACCCCACCCGGCTCAAGGCGGTGCACCGGAAGTTTCACCCCCGGGCGTGAGAGAACGTGCGGGGGCTTGTGAAGGCAGGCGGTTTTCTGGTAGGGTGCAGCCGTAGTCGGACGACCGTTTGCCGGGGATGCACCATGCCCGACGTCGTAAGACGGCTCTTGTGGGCTCTCGCGTGGATCGCGATTCTCGCCGTCGCGGCGGGCACGATCTTCCTGGGCCTGATTGCGATTCTGAGTGCCATCTCCGAATCAACGCTGCAAAAGCAGATCGCGGCGATTCGGGCGGCGGGCGACCCGACTTCTCTGGCGGAGCTGCGGAACCGGTCGATTCCGCCGGAGGAAGACGCCGGCGAGTTCCTGTACCGCGCCCGGAAGGGGCTCCTCGCCATCATCGAAGCGTTGGACAAGGTCCCCGAGAGCGAGACCTATCAGCAGGGCCGGCCCACCGAGTCGGAGGTGAAGGCGATTCAGGCGGCCCTGGAAGCGCACGCCGAGGCGGTTACCCTGCTCGAGCAGGCAACGGCCCGTGACGATTACGTTCCGCGCGGAGACCACGAGGCCAGCCGGGCCGCGATCCGGGCGCTCCAAGCCCGGATTCTGATGCTTTTGTCCCAGGGCAGGCGGGACGAGGCGCTCGGTGACTGCGTGGCCATGTTCCGGCTCGCGCGGCTTTTGGAAAAGAAGCCCACGGTCGCCGGCTACTTGGTGGCGCTGGCCTGCCGCGGTCTGGCCGTGGAAAGCGCCAACCTCGTGCTTCGGAGCGGGCCGGTCTCGCCCGACGCGCGGCAATCGCTCGATGCGGAGCTGGCGCGTCAGGAAGGCGTCGAGGGATACGAGTCGATGTTGAAGACCGCACGGGCTGACGGGCTGCAAAGAATCCGCGGCCGGCCCGCAGACGGATGGCTGGGCAAGGCCCGACGAAGCCAGGAGGCGAGTGCCTACCTCGAGGACTTCGAGGAATCGCTCTCGCGGGCTTCAGGCACCAACTCGGAATCCAAGCGGGCCGAGAGCGCCCTCAGCCTTTCGCCTGCCGCCCGGAATTGGCTTCCCACGATGCGGGCAACGCGAGACGCGATGGAACGCACCCGGGCCCAGGTCCGCTGCCTCCGCGTGCTCAACGCCCTCCAGCAGGCCGCCGAGCAAGGCGGGCCCGACGAGCCGGATCTTGCGGATCTCGGCTTGCCCGCCGACGCTGTCCTTGACCCTTTCACCGGCGATCGCCTCCGTGTGAAGAAGCTGCCGGAAGGCTGGCTCATCTATTCGGTCGGCACCAACAAGAAGGACGACGGCGGCCAGATCGACCCCTTCCGCGATTTCGGCGTGGGGCCGCTTGCACCTTCGGCCCAAGAGACCGAGACAGAGAAGGCGGATTAGAGATAGAGCGGAATTCCTCAGCCCCCCGCGCAAAACGCTTGCAGCCCGTCGCCGCGGTCGCCGTGGCCATCGCGTGCGGCTGGCTCGTCGGCAACCCGGGCGATGCCCCTCCGGTTACGGCGTCCGGGGCGCAGAAAGCGGCCGTCAGGGGACAGAGAATCAAGGGGCGGGGATCGATCGGCAAGCGCTTCTCAGGACTTGCTCCGCAGCTTGTCGAGCACGCGGTTCGCCGCGGCTTGGGGAGGTGGGCGCGTTGATCACGACGGGAGCTTCGCGAAAGCTCTGCCGCCGTTGTCGGAGACATCGATCAGGTTCACGAGCGTCTCGACCAACGGGTCGATCAGCAGGACCGCTTGGGCTAGCTGCTTATGGTAATACGTGGCAACTCGACCGCGGAGCACGACCGTGCCGTCACGGTATTCGCACTCGACGGAGCGCAAAGCGTGGAAGCCCGTCGAATGGAGTCGGCGGCGGATCTCCGCGACAATGCGTTCCGAAGCGACGTCTGGACGTTCGGTCGCCGCGCCGGCGTTTAACACTTCCATGATTGCTTCCTTCGGAAAAGGACGGACAGACGAGCGGCGACTGGCCCGATGATTTGACGAGGTGTCTACTCTCGAGGTGACGGTTTCCTCCCACGTGAAGAGCAGGAGCCGATCATCCGTTTGTCTTGGCCGGCCGAGACGCGCGTGACAACACTCCCTGCGTTTGCACTGGATCTTGGCTCATGGGACCGAACGCGGGCAAAATGGGCTGTTCGGTGCTTGCGGTTGTCTTCGGCGGCGCTTGGGGGGCCATGATTCGCTGCCAGACCTCCGCACGATGGACGACCGTGCTCGAGGGCGCTCGGATTCCCAGCCGGACCCGCTTTCCGTTGACCGCGAGCACCGCGATGCTGACGTCGTTTGCGGGCAGTACAATCTCCTCACCGATCTTTCGGCTAAGCACTAACATGACGCGGGATTCCTTCCCAAGGGGGGGGCATGCAGCCTCGCTTGCTACCGGGTCGGGCTGCCGGAGAGAACCGCCGGAGGCAATCCCAGGCGGTAGGGTCGATTCTCACGACGCGAGCTCAATGCGCCGTTGATTACGCGCTTTAGCTGCTCGAGGTCTTCACGCTTTTCCACGCACGCCGTGGCATGAAGAGACCGCTCATCTCGGATGCAAACGTCGTCGAACGAGGTAAAGAAGATGACCGGGACCTCGGGATCCATGGCCTTGATCCGCCGGGCCGCCTCCAGCCCGTCCATGCCCGGCATGCAAATGTCCAGGATCACCAGGTCGGGCCAGTGGCGCGAGGTCAATCCGACCGCTTCGGCGCCGTCCCGGGCGAGGACGACCCGATACCCCTCTTCCTCCAACTCGCGCTGGCAGAATTCGCGGATGTTCTTGTTGTCGTCGGCTATCAGGATGGTGGGCATCTGAGGGGCATCGGCAATTTGGGAAAGAGTGTCCAATTTTAACGGCTCCCAGGAGTGCAACAGGTGTGCCAAATACGCGGGTCTGGGGCCATGACACGCAAATCACTGCCGGATAAGGATATAGATGAACGGTTTCGGCAGAAGACAGCCGTTCGGGGATGGTCGCGAGTGCCGGTCTGCTGACAGGTCGTCAAGAAGCCGACACTGACGGGCCCACCTATGACCCTCCGCGCGGAGCTTCCGCGTCTTCGCCCTCCGGGTCAGCCGAGGTCGGCTCAGAATCCAACCCGCGGATCGGGGGTTGGTCTCGACCTCGAACGGTCTTGCCAGTCGCCGCACGGCAGCGAACTGACAGACGCGAGTTTCCCGGCTGTGTCCGCGCGGCCTGCGGTTTGAGAGACGACCTGTCGATCCCATTCGACGGCGACCATGAGTAGAAGACCGGCTCGGCTACAGCCCCGCACACCCGAGGTGATTTCGTCCGCATGTTGGGGCGACGAACGTCGCCCGTCTGTGCCAGTAACCCGGCGTGCTTGACGCATCTTGTGGTGTGCGGGTCTGTGCCAAGTATGTGAAGCGAGGGCAGCGACAAGTTGCGTCTTGCGACGGAATCGCTCCGCCCGCGCGATATGAAGGAGCGGTCGTCTTGGCCCTGGTGGGAGGGTACATCCTGCCGGTCCAGGGCTTGAACGCCTTGCCTGTTTTGGGCTCGGTCGTCATGGCCCGGCTCCGCTTCAGTGGAAACGAGACTCGGTCTGCCTCGACCGCACGGCCTGACTGCTCCGAGGCAACTCGCATCCTATGCAAAACCCATTCCAAGTGGCGGGATCAGAACGAACGAAAACCCCAAGTAGCGGCTGCAAAAGGGGATAGGCAGACCGCGGCGAGCGGCGCCGTTGGCCGAGGCAGGCTTCATCCGTCGATAGATTGACGGCCCGCCAGAAAACGGACACTACCGGGCCTGGGCATCACCTTGGCCGGGTTGGATCTTGACCACCGTGGCGGTGACGTCATCCGTGAACTCCCCGGGGCCGGCATACTCGCAAAGCGCTTGCTCAAGGCTCTCCGCGATTTGTCGGGCCGGTCTGGTGCAGTTGCCGCGGACCACTTCGAGCACGCGCTCGGTGCCGAAGAAACCACCGCCGGCAGACTTCGCCTCCAGGACCCCGTCGCTGATCAACACGACGACGTCGTCGGGCGCCAAAGCGACGGGATTGCCTGAGGGAAAATCGGCATCCGGCGAAACGCCAAGGGGGAGGGCCGTGCTTTCCAGACGGGCTTTCAGGTTGCCCGAAGCGTCGAGTACGTAGCCCGAAGGATGCCCGGCATTGACGTACGTGAGACTCTTCGACCGGAGGTCGAGCCGGCACAGCAGGAGCGTGATGAAGCGGCCGTCTCCGGCGTCCCGAACAAGGATCGAATTCGTGAGGGTGAGGATCTCACGGAGATCAGCGCGGGTTTCCACAAGCGATCGCAGGTAGGCACGCGTCGAAGCCATCAGCAGGGCGGGCCCGAACCCGTGGCCGCTTACGTCGCCGATGACGACCCCCAACGAGCCGTCCGGGAAGCGAAGATAGTCGAAGTAGTCCCCCGCCGCAAATTCGGCAGGATGCCAGACTGAGTGGATATCGAATCCGGGCAATTCAGGGATCGTGTCCGGGAGAAGGTGTTCCTGGATCTTCCGAGCCGCAAGGAGATGTGCTTCGTAACCGCTTCTTGCTCGCTCCGCACGAAGACTGCGGGCGAAGACGGAGACGAGAGTGGCGCCAAGCACGACTGCCAGCCCCACGGAGACGAGCACCATCCACGTGACCCGCCGAATTTGGCTCCGGGCGCGTGCCGTTGCCGAGTCGAGGTAACGCTGGTTGGCCGCAACGAAATCCTCACAGAGGAGATAAACCTCGTCATTAAGGACGTTTAGGTCGTACAGGTATACCATGTGTGCCTGTTCGGTGTCTCCCCGGTCGTAAATGGCGACCACGTCATCCCGCCTTCCGTCGCACGCTCGATAGACTCGTTCCAGCTCCCTCAGTTTTTCCGTTTGCTCGGGAGTACGCGCGGTCTCTCGTGCCTTGGTCAGCCAATCGTTGAATGCCTCCTTTCTGCGCTCCAGCTCTTCGAGCCAATCGCGGTTCCCGCCCTCGATCATGTAGGAAGAGACAAATCCTCGCTGCTCGAGCAACGCGATTTCCAGCTCTTCCGCCGCACGAAGCGCCGGGAAGTTCTCGGTGACCGCCGAACGGAAAAGGCTCGCGATCTGCCAGGACGAGAACAGCGCCACGAAGCTACTGAGCACCGCCAAGGCAGTGGTGCCTACGATGGCCACAAAAGGAAAGTCGGAGGGTCTTCGGCGCATGATCATCTCCCACCCTGACGCGGGCGGCTGCTTGGCGTAGCGCTCCCGGCTCCAGAAACGCGAACGAGGCGGGGTTCAACGAAGACGCCTCTCAAGGTAAACCCCGGCGACTACGAAACCGGCCGGAAGATGGGTGCAAACCGCGTAGGACCCTCATCTTGTGGCACTAACGGGATCCGGCCTGCGGGTCGCCTTTGCCGTGGAGACCGTGCTTCTGCATCTTGGCGTGCAAGGTCGGACGCGGCAGCCCGAGGAGCCGGGCGGCGTGCGTCCGGTTGCCGCCGGCCCGCCGAAGCGCCTCGCTGACCAGGAGCTTGTCGGCCTGCTCCATGAACTCCTCATGGGCACGGTCCCGGGTGCAGGTCGCCAGATAGCGCCGGACGAGCTCGCCCAATTCCTCGCCCGCCAGACCCGAACCCACGGCTCGATCCGAGCCGGTTTCGCCCGCCAGGGGGAGGTCCCCCGCTTGAATGGGGTACCCTCGGGTGAAGATCAACGCCCGTTGGATGCAGTGGGCTAGTTGACGGACGTTTCCGGGCCAAGGGAACTCCTGGAGCAACTGTTGGGCGCTGGGGGCCACGGGCGGCCTGTCGACGTTCAACTCGCGGGCGTAGCGTTCGAGGAAGTAGTCGACGAGCCGGGGAATGTCCTCCCGTCGCTCGCGGAGCGGCGGCACGTGGATCGTTACGACGTTCAGCCGGTGGTAGAGGTCTTCCCGAAACGAGCCCTCGGCGATCGCCTTTTCGAGGTTCCGGTTCGTGGCGGCCAGGACCCGGACGTCCACCTGAACGGTTTCGTTGCCGCCCAGCCGTTCAAAGCACCGCTCCTGCAATACCCGCAGGATCTTGGCCTGGATTCCCAGCGACACGTCGCCGATCTCGTCGAGAAAGATCGTGCCGCCGCTGGCCTGCTGCAACTTGCCGATCTTCTGGGCGTTGGCCCCGGTGAACGCGCCTCGCTCGTAGCCAAAGAGCTCGCTTTCCAGAAGCGTATCGGGGATGGCCACGCAGTTGACCACCAGGAGCGGGCGGGCGGCTCGCAGGCTGTGCTGGTGGATCGCCCGGGTAACCAGCTCCTTGCCCGTGCCCGACTCGCCTCGGATCAACACGGTGGCGTCCGTCGCGGCCACGCGGCCGATCGCCTTGTAGACCTGTTGCATGCCGGGGCTGCGGCCGACGATCGCGTCTCCGCTGACGGCGGCCGTTTCCGGGTCGAGGACGACGTGGCTGCGGGTCAGCCGCGTGCTTTCCAGCGCTTTGTCGATGGTGGCGAGCATCTCCGCCGGGTCGAACGGCTTCAAATGGTAGTCGAAGGCCCCCGACTTCGTCGCCTCGATGGCCGTCTGCATCGTCCCGTGCCCGGTCATTACGATTACCGGCAGCGCGGGCTGTTGCTGCTTGATCTGGCGGAGCGCTTCCAGGCCGTTGATTCCCGAGAGACAGACGTCCATCACGACCAGGTCAAACGGCTCGGCGCGGACCAGGTCGAGTGCCGCTTCGGCCTCTCGGGCGGTGGCCACGTCGTGTCCACCGCTGCCGAGGAGGTCCTGGAAGGCGGAAAGCACGTTCAACTCGTCGTCGACCACCAGGATCTTGCTCATGTCGGCTCCGCCGGGGCTGCGGGAAGGTGGATGGCCAGCGTCGTTCCCGCTTCGCTGGACGATTCGACGACAAGCCGTCCCTCGTGCCGGGCCATGATTCGCGCGGCAATGCACAGGCCCAGGCCGGTTCCCCCATCCTTGGTGCTGAAGAAGGGCTCGAAGACCCGCTGCCGGACCTCCTCCGACATCCCCGCGCCGGTGTCGGAGACGCGCACGACGACCATCTTCCGCCCGTCGGGATCGGACTCAGCCCTCGTGACGACGCTGATCCGGCCCGCTTCGCCCGTGGCCTCGGCGGCGTTGTTCAGCAAGTTGATCAGCACCTGCCTGAACTGCTCTCTATCGGCCAGGACGGCGGGGAGGTCCGGGGCATCCTCGCGCACCAGCCTGATTTTGCGATCGGCGATTCGCGGCGCTGCCAACTCCAGTGTCTTGTCCAGGAGCGTGGGAATGGACTCGACGCGCAGCGTCAACTCCAAGGGACGAGAAAACTCCAGGAAATTCCTCACGATATTCTCGAGCCGCCTGATCTCCCCGGAGACGATCTCGAACTTGTGATCCAGGGCCGGTTCGCCGCCCACCTCCTTCTGGATCGAGAAGAGCCACATTTTTATGGAGGTGAGCGGGTTACGGATCTCGTGGGCCACGCTGGCCGCGAGCTTGCCCACCGAGGCCAGCTTCTCCGCCTCCCTCAATCGGCTGCGACTTTGCTCCAGCGTGGTTCGCGTGTCGGCCACGTCGGACATCAGGTGGCGCAGATAGACCCCCACCTCGCGAAGCTCGTCCGTAGGAAGCCCGCCGTTCACCGGGGCAGTCCCTCCGGCGAACCCTCGGGCGTCGGCCACCACGGCTCGGAGCGGAAAGACCACTCCGAAGAAGAACAGCCAGAGCAAAGCCGCCCCAAGGCTGATGGTCAGGACAACGCACCCGCCCACGGCCCACGAAACCCATTGAATCTGCCGGTGAACGCGAGTCATGGCGAGTTCGACGTATCGTTCATTGGACGAGATGAAGTCCTCGCACAGATTGTATGCCTGGTCGTACAGTCCGTTCACCTCGCGCACAAAACGCTGCTCGGCCCCTGCCACGTCGCCACCGTCGTACAGGGCGACGACCTCGTCCCTCTCCACGTCGTACTGCTCGTAGACCTTCTCCAGCTTGGCGAGGATCTCGCGTTCCTCGGGAGTATGCGCGGTCTGGTAGGCCAGGTCCAGCCACTCCCCGAAACGGTTCTTGCGCTTCGCCAGCTCCCGCAGCCAGTCACGATTGCCCCCGTCGAGGAAGTACGAGGAGACAAACCCCCGTTGTTCCAAGAGGGCGATTTCCAGCTCTTCGGCCGCGCGGACGCTTTTGACGTTGTCACTCATGGTGCGAAACATCAGGCTGCGGACGTGCCAGGAAGAGAACAGTGCCGCCACGCTGCTCAGCACGGCCAGGACGATCACCCCCGCCATGCACATGGAAACCTTGTTTGCCAACGTCATACGCATAAGCACCAGCCCTCATACCCCTTGTTCCGTCCCGGCCGAGGAGACGGGGACCGGCCACGCTCCCGGTCCGCCGCTCTCACGCCCGCCGCTTCGGCGGGAGACGGCCGGACTGAAAAAACCTGCCCAATAAAGGGTTGCGACGCAACGTGTTTCCGGGTATAGGTTTAGAGTCGTTCATCGGCGGCCTGTCCGGACACTTCGACGGCCGGTTTCGGCGGCTTCCGAGCCGCGAGTATCGGGCCCAACGCGTTCGATCTTAGCATCTTAGCGCCGAGCCTCAAGGCCGTTTCCGGCCGGGGCGGGATATTGCCCCACTTCTCCCCAGCCCCGGCGGCCGAACGGGGTGATTCGTCCCCGGGTCGGTTACGGCCACTACGGGCGATGCCCCTCCGGCCACGGCGTCCGAGGCGTACAAGGCGGCCGCCAGGGGGCAGACAACCAACGGGCGGGGATCGATCGGCAAGCGCTTCTCAGGACTTGCTCCGCAGCTTGTCGAGCACGCGCGTTGCCGCGCCTTTCGGGGCCGGGTGCGTTTCTACCTCCATCAGCTTCTCCAGCGCTTCGACGCTCTTCGGCCCCCCGATCTGCTCCAGGACGTTGCAGGCCTTCATGCGCACGAGGAAATCTCCGTGGCCCAAGAGCTTGATCACGGCGTCTTCGGCCACCGGGCCCATCTGGGTGAGTGCCCTGACGGCGTGCATGCCGTCCTGCCTATCCGGCACGCGCTCGGCAAGGAGGTCGACCGCTTCGGCGGACTTCAGCTTCCCGAGGGCGTCCATGGCCGTCCAGCGGACGCCGAGGTCGGGCCCCGTGAGCAGCTTCGCCAGCGCCGGCACGCTCTGTTTCGTGCCCCACGTGCCAAGCGCCTGGATCGCCGTCCTCTGGATCGCCGGGTTCGGATCGGTGATGAGCGGCTCGATCACGGCGGCGACTTCCGCCCGCCGCGCTTCGACCGGCTGCATGCCGGCCAGTGCGTTCAACGCGGGCAGGCACCGCACCCAATCGCCTGGGGACGACCGGATCGTCTGGAGCAGTTGATCCAGTCCCCCTTCGCCGCCGGGTGTTGCTCCCGACGGCCGGGAGGGGACGGTGGCCGGCGAATCAGGGCGTGCCGTCTCGAAGGGGTTGGTCGGTGCGGAGGGGCGCGAACCGGGCGGCATTCCCGGCCTGTGGGGCAGGGACCGCATTCCGGGAGGACGGAACCGCCCCGGCATGTCGGGCGGCAAGGGCGTTTCCGGAGAATCCGGCGGACCCGCCGTCTCGTCGGGCTCGGGCCGGGGCGTCTGCTCGGGCTCCGGCCGACGCGGCGCCGGCGTCGTCTCGCCCCCCGCGGACGCCACCCCGCTCGGTCCCCCCAGCTCTTGGAGCCACCGGATGGCCCTGGGGATGCCCTCCTCGATCATCGCGTCGTAATGGTCGCCGAATGGTGGCGTGACCAGCGTCACGTCCGCCCCCAGATCGCGAAGCTTGTTGGAGAGCCCGTACGATTGCGACGCAGGAACGACCGAGTCGTGGTCGGTGTGGAAGAGGAAGAGCGGACACTTGAGGCTGGCGGCGTGGGTGATCGGCGATGCCTTGACGAGAAAGCTCTCCCCGTTGGGCAGGATTTGGCTGAGCATCTCGGCTTCCTGGCCGAAGCTCTTGTCCAGGTCGGTGACCGGGGCAAAGGCCGCGCAGGCCCGGATCCGGGGCTCGTGCTCGGCGAACAACACGGCGAGCGCGGCCGCCGAGCTGTGGCCGACGGCGTAGATCCGGTCCGGATCGACCTCGGGCATCTTGGCCAGCACGTACTCCAGCGCGTTGCGGGCGTTGACCAGCCCGGCGTGCGCCGCCGCGAACTGGCGATACTTGGCAACGACTTCGGCGTCGCTGGGCTCCTCGGTCGAGTACTCGCCGTCGAGCTCGAAGGCGACGACGGCAAAGCCGGCCTCGACGTATGGGACCCGCTCCGGGTGGTCCGGATCGGTGCCCAGGTGGGAGCCGCTCAGCAGGTTCGTCCCGGCCGGGGCGATGAGCACGCAAGGGAGCGAGCCGGGAGCGTGCGAGCCCGAAGGCGTGTAGATCCGCAATCGGTTGTAGTGGCCCGGCTTGCCGCGGGAGACCTTCAGCTCGACGTCGACGACGTCCACGCCGGGCTGCAAGTTCCGGGGCGAGCCGCGATCGGGAAAGCCGGGCAGCGGGACCGAGTCGAGGGCGAACAGCTCTTGCGGGTTTTCGAGACAAGTCAGGGGGCGACTGGCGGCCACCAGCCCGAAAACGCCCGAGAGACCCACAACCATGAACACCGCGAACGCCCCCAGGTAGGAGCAGGCCGCAACGCGGAACAGGCCGAAGCGCTGGAACAGGGCCTTCCCCCAGAAGCCGACCGTGGGACCGGCCACTCCGAAGAAGAACATGCAGAGGATGAAGCCGATCTTGATATTCGTGTGGCGGAAGTCGCGGCCCAGCCAGACGGCGGCGCCGGTCATCAGCCCGGCCGTCGTGAAGACCGCGCCGAAGTACTTCGCCATGCGGACGGGTTCCGGCCGGGCGGCGACGCCGAAGTCGGCGGTTCGGGCGTTGAGCCCCATGGCGGCGATCGACAGCCCGATCGCGGCCACCACCAGTCCCGCCAGCGGGGCCTCCAGCGCGGCGATCACGAGGAAGGCGAGGCAGCTCGCCGCGGCCACGGCGAGGGATAGCTTGCGGGAAAGGAGCATCGCCGCCAGGCCCCCGCCCGAGGCTTGCCCGGTCCTGCGCGGCGCCTTGCGTCGCGGGAGCGCGACGCCGCCGGCCCCAAACGGTGACGCCGGGTCCGACATCGCGGCGAAAGGGTCCGACACCAGATCGGCAACCGCCGGGCCGGCAGACAACTGGTCGCCCGGCAGGTCAAGCACAGGCACGGCGGTCGGGGCGGGGTCGGCCGGCTCGACGTCCTCGACGGGGATCGGGATCTCGACGGTCGCCCCACACTGGGGGCATTTCGCCTGCTTTCCGGCCCATTGTTCCGGCGCCAAGTACCGCTTGCCGCACCCGAGACACTCGACCTGGATGCTCATACTGGCCTTTCGAACGGATGGGCCGGGGGTAGCCGACCTCGGGAGAGGTCCTCAGGACGCGCTGCTGGCCGGGCCGTTGAGAAGGCGGCTGCCGCGACACCTCGTCCCGTCCAGACTACCCCCTCTCCGAGTGATGCACAAGCGGAAGCACCAGTGCACGATGCGGCTATGTGTCAAGGGGGAGTATTGCAGGTTGCGACGATGCGATGCCGCGTCGATTCCGGGGCCTTGTGACACAAGTGACGTACTCGAAACGGCTTGTGGCCTGGAATCCATTTCAGCCGTGTGTTGGGCACGCTGGTTGCATTCCCGTCCGATCATGAGGATCGCCATCCCAATCGCCGACGACAGGGTCTCCCCGGTCTTCGACGTGGCCAGGCGATTGCTCGTGGCGGATGCCGAGCAAGGCGTTGTGGCAAGCCGAACCGAGGAGGCCCTGGAAGAACAGTCACCCGAGCTTTGGGCCCGGCGCATCGCCGAACTGAGCGTGAACGTGCTCATCTGCGGGGCGATCTCCCGGCCGCTCCACTCGATGCTGGTTTCGGCGGGGGTGGAGGTGATTCCGCAGACCTGCGGGCAAGTGGACGAGGTGCTCCGGACGTTCCTGTCCGGCCAGCTCGTCGGCGACGCCTTCGTGATGCCGGGTTGCTGCGGTCGCCGCCGCCGGTTTCGAGGCGGTCGTGGCAGGGGGCGGTCTGTCTAGAGGCGTCGCTCGCGTTGCGCGATCGGGAGCACTCGAAGAAACGTGACGAAATACACTGACTAAGCCATTTTTTCAGAAGGGAGCATCACGATGCCAGGTGGAGACGGAACAGGCCCGATGGGTAGGGGCCCGATGACGGGGCGCGGAGCAGGCTATTGCGCGGGCTATCCGGCGCCCGGGTTCGCGAATCGCGGGCCGGGACGCGGTTTCGGGGGCGGCGGACGTGGACGCGGCCGTGGGCGGCGAAACTGGTTCTACGCGACCGGCGTGCCGGGTTGGCAGCGGGCGGCTTGGGGTTGGCCTCCCTCTGGCTTCGCTGGGGGCGTCGGCGGCCCAAGCGCCCCGGTTGTCGCCCCGCCGGCCATGACCCGGGACCAAGAGCTCGATCTGCTCAGGCGTGAGGCGGAAGGTTTCGCCGGCGCGCTGGACGAAATCAAGAGGCGGATCGACGAGCTCGAAGCCCAACCACGGCAGTAGCGGAACCAGGCATGGACCGTGGGGAACGTCGGGACGGTGCCCCAGCGCGCTGCCCCGGCGTCCCACCGTTCGGCAATTTGAGGAAGGGACGTGGATCTCATGAAAGTGGCCGTTACGGCTGGGGAGCCCTCGTTGGACGCGGCGGTGGACCCTCGATTCGGTCGTTGTGCGTGTTTCCTCATCGTGGAGACCGACGACTTGACCTTCGAGGCCGTGGAGAACCCGAACGTGGTGCTCGGAGGCGGGGCCGGTATCCAATCGGCCCAACTGATGAGCGAAAAGGGCGTAAGGTTCGTGCTGACGGGCAATTGCGGCCCCAATGCCTATCGCACCCTGTCGGCGGCCGGAATTGAGATAATCACCGGGTGTTCCGGCCCAGTGCGGGAGGTCGTCGCGCAGTTCCAGGCGGATGGCCTGTCGGCGACCGGAGGGCCGAACGTGGCGGGGCATTTCGGAATGGGGGCTCCGGCCGCCCCCGACCAAGCCGCCCCGTCCGCGCCGCCCCCTGACCAATCCGCCGCCCCTGCAACGTCTCCGGCCGCGGAGCCCGACCAGCGGGAATCCGTCGTGCCCGATGCCGCGAACCCGGAGGGCCCTGGCAGTGGCATGGGTGGCATAGGGCCCGGTAGGGGACAACGCAGGGGCGGTGGGCAGGGGCGAGGCATGGGGCGAGCGGGCGGCGGACGCATGGGGCAAGGCAGAGGGCGTGGCCAGGGGATACGCCGCGGTCAGGGGCGAGGCATGGGGCGCGGCCAGGGGCAAGGGATGGGTGGCGGCGCCGCGTTCGGTGCCGGGCAGGCCACGCCAGCCGAGGCATCCGAGGGCCCCAGCAGAGCGGACGAACTGAGGATGCTCCAAGAGCAAGCCGACCAACTCGGCCGGCAGATGCAGGAAATCCAGGAGCGGATTCGCCGTTTGGGGGAGGGCGAGTGAGCCGGTACAAGGGAGACGCGATGCGGATTGCCATCGCAAGCGGCAAGGGCGGAACGGGCAAGACGACGGTCGCCACGAACCTGGCCACCGTGGCTTCCCGCAACGGCCGGAGCGTCGCCTATCTCGACTGCGACGTGGAAGAGCCCAACGGACACATCTTCCTGAAGCCCCGGATCACCGACACCAGGCCGGTCGGAAATCTGGTCCCTGCGGTCGACGAAGGGAAATGCACCCATTGCGGCCTGTGCGCCGAGATCTGCCAGTACGGCGCGATCGCGTGTCTCGGCCGGATGGTGCTGGTTTACCCGGAGCTGTGCCACGCTTGCGGCGGCTGCGGGCTGGTGTGTCCGGCCGACGCGATCGCGGAGACGTTCCGGGAAATCGGGCGACTGGAGACCGGCCGCGCGGGACCGATTCGGTTCGTGCGCGGGTTGTTGAACGTCGGGGAGCCGATGAGCCCGCCCGTGATCAAGGCGGTGAAGGCGGCCGCCCCGGAAGCCGACGTGGTGATCGCCGACGCCCCTCCGGGGACGTCGTGTCCGGTGATCGAGTCGGTCCGCGGGGCGGACTTTGTCCTCCTGGTGACGGAGCCGACGCCGTTCGGTTTCCACGACTTGAAGCTGGCGGTCCAGATGGTCGACGCGCTGGGACTGCCGTGCGGGGTGGTCATCAATCGGGCCACGCTCGACGGCCACCAAATGCGTTCGTACTGTGCGGCCCGGCGCATTCCGATCCTCGAAGAGATCCCGGACGACCGGAGGCTGGCCGAGGCGTACAGCCGAGGTGAGCTGGCCTGCGAGGCCCTGCCTGAATACGATTCAAAATTCCTCCGCCTTTTGGAAACGGTGGCGGAGCAAATCACGCGCGACGGGGAAGCAGCCGGATGAAGGAGCTGGTGGTAGTGAGCGGCAAGGGGGGCACGGGCAAGACGTCGATCGTGGCGTCGTTTGCCGTGTTGGCCGAGGGCGCGGTGCTGGCCGATTGCGACGTCGACGCGTCCGATCTGCACCTGGTGCTCGAACCGACGATTCTCCGTGAGGTCGAGTTTTCCGGGGGTTCGCGGGCGAGGATCCTGTCGGACGTTTGCGTCGGCTGCGCGAAGTGCCGGCAGTTGTGCCGGTTCGACGCCGTCCATTGCGACGGGCCGGGCAATGACTTCGTCGAGAAGACGTACCGCGTCGACCCGATTGCGTGCGAGGGCTGCGGGGTGTGCGCCCATTTCTGCCCGGCCGAGGCGATCGAGTTCGCCCCGGTCGCGAGCGGCCGGTGGTACGTGTCCGAGACGCGGTGCGGCCCGATGGTCCACGCCAAGCTGGGCATCGCGCAAGAGAACTCCGGCAAGCTGGTGAGCGTGGTCCGCCAAGAGGCCAAGAAGACGGCCGGCGAGCGGGGGCTCGACGTGGTCCTGGTCGACGGGGCCCCGGGCATCGGCTGCCCCGTGATCGCCTCGATCACGGCGTCGAATTTGGTGCTGATCGTCACGGAGCCGACGCTCAGCGGCCTCCACGATCTCGAGCGGGTGGCGGAGCTGACCCGCCATTTCGGCATCGAGACGCTCGTGGCGATCAACAAGGCGGACTTGAACACGGACGTCTGCGGGGAGATCAAGTGTCGGGCTTCCGAGCGAGGCCTGAGCGTGGTCGGCAAGGTCCGCTACGACCGGTCCGTCACCGAAGCGCAGATGAGCAGACAGGCCGTGGTCGAGTATACTGCGGGCGGAGCGGCGGCCGACGTGAGGCACCTCTGGTCCGAGGTGTCCAAGAAGCTCAACCGTTCGAGCCCGTTTGTCGTGTTGTGAGCCGGAAATCCTCCGAGGATGGACGAGATGGAAAAACCCACAGACTCTCTCCGCATGGCCGACCCGTCGCAACAGGAGCAAGAGGAGCTTGTCCTCCAGAACCGGATGGCGGAGATTCGCCACAAGCTGCTGGTTCTCTCGGGCAAGGGCGGCGTGGGCAAGAGCACCGTGGCGGCCAACCTGGCCGCGGCGCTGGCCAACGCGGGAAAGCAGGTCGGGCTCCTGGACGTGGACATCCACGGGCCGAGCATTCCCAAGCTGCTGGGCGTGGAAGACCACGTGATCCAGGTGGTCGGCGAGCAGATCTTCCCGGCCCGGGTGAACGAGCGTCTGGCCGTGATGTCGATCGCGTTCCTGATCCCCACGGACCGGGACGCGGTGATCTGGCGCGGCCCGATGAAGCACGGGGCGATTCGCCAGTTTCTCAAGGACGTCACCTGGGGCAAGCTCGATTACCTGGTGGTGGATTCGCCGCCGGGCACGGGCGACGAGCCGCTGTCGGTGGCCAAGATGGTCGGCTCGTCCGCCGGGGCGATCGTCGTGACCACGCCCCAAGACGTGGCCATCGCCGACGTCCGCCGGTGCGTCGGATTCTGCCGAACCCTGTCGCTGCCCGTGGTGGGCATCGTGGAGAACATGAGCGGCCTGATCTGCCCGAAGTGCGGCGAGCGAATCGACCTGTTCAAGCGGGGTGGTGGTAAAGCCCTTGCCCTGGAGATGGGCGTCCCGTTTCTGGGGCAGATCCCGATCGACCCGGAGATCGTGACGTTGGGCGACGCCGGCATCCCGTTCTTGCGCGACGGGCCCCGGTCGCCGGCCGCGGCGGCCTTCTCCGAGGTGGTCCACACCATCCTGGCCGCCGATAACCCGTCCTGACGACCGATGCGGAGCTTCCCTGGCGGAAACGATACGCAATTAGCAAGACGGAGATGATCCTGATGAGAATCGCACTTCCGGTGGTCAATGGCCGGCTCAGCATGCATTTTGGACACTGCGACCAGTTCGCGCTGGTCGACGTGGACGAGGCGAACCAGCAGGTCGTCGAGACGACGTACCTGGTCCCCCCGCCGCACGAGCCCGGCGCGTTGCCGCGCTGGCTCCACCAGCAGGGCGCCGAGTTGATCATCGCCGGAGGCATGGGGCAAAGGGCTCAGCAACTCTTCGCCCAGCAGGGAATCCGGGTCGCGGTCGGCGCCCCGTCCGAAACCCCGGAAGACCTCGTTGCCGCGTACCTGAACGGAAGCCTGCCCCTGGGGGATAACCTCTGCGACCATTGACGCGCCGCTCGGCGGCGTGGGGGCGGAGTTCCCATGAGCAGCCACGTATTCGGACCCGTGCCGTCACGCCGACTCGGCCGATCGCTTGGCGTCGATCTGGTGCCCATGAAGACGTGCAGCTACGACTGCATCTACTGCCAGCTCGGCCGCACCAGCCGGAAGACCACGGAGCGGAAGCCGTGGGTGCCGATCAACGACGTGCTTTCCGAGCTCGCGGACGGGCTTTCGGCGCGACCGGACTACGTCACGCTGTCCGGATCCGGCGAACCGACGCTCCACTCGCAGATCGGCGAGGTGATCGACCGCATCCGGACGATGACCGATATCCCCGTGGCCGTGCTGACCAACGGATCGCTGCTTTGGCAGGAAGAAGTGCGTCGCCAGTTGCGGGAAGCCGATTTGATCATTCCCTCCCTGGATGCGGGGTGCGAGGAGGCGTTCCGGCGCGTCAATCGGCCCCATGAGGAGATTTCCTTTGAGCGGCTCGTGGAGGGCCTGGTCGCGCTGGCGGACGAGTACCGTGGGGAGTATTGGCTGGAAGTATTTCTGCTTGCCGACGTCACGGCCAACGATGCGGAGGTGTCCCGACTGGTCGCGTGCGTGGATCGGATCAGGCCCAATCGCGTTCAACTGAACACGGTGGCCCGCCCACCCGTGGAGAGCTTCGCCCTTGCCGTATCACAAGCCCGGATGGACGAGTTGGCCCGGCGGTTCCATCCTCCCGCCGAGGTGATCTGTGAGTTCCGGGCTGAAGCCGAGAGGCCCGAAGTCGCCGCCAACCGGGATCGCATTCTCGACTTGCTCCGCCGCCGCCCCTCGACGCTGGACGATATCGCCGCCGGGCTGGGCATGCACCCCAACGAGGTGGTCAAATACGCCGAACAGCTCACTGCCCAAGGGCTCCTCTTGCGAACGCGGTCCGGAGGCCGCTTCTACTACCAGCTCACGTGACGCGGCGCGGCGTAGCAGGCACACGCCGTGTGCCGTCCGCCTATCGACCGGTCGCCCCGAGAATCGTCTGGAGGCGTCGTTGGTCCGGCCGAAGCTGACGTCTGCGGACGGCACACGGCGTGTGCCTGCTACGGAAGTCGGGAAGTTGCCCGCCGGCTCGCACCGCTTGAGCCCCGTGCCCGTAAGTGGTACAACCGTCGTACGTTCGTCCCCAGGCAGCGACCTTTACGCAGGCGAGAAAAACCATGGCCCAGTCCTTGCAGTGCGTCGAACCGGAAAGCGTCATTACCGGCTGGGACTTCAGCACCGGCGGAGTGAAGTGTCTGGCCTTCGATCTCCAGGGCCGGGTGCTGAAGGAGATCCGCTTGCCGACCGACGTGTGGACCGGGGAAGCCGGGGACGTCGCCGAGCTGAACCTGATGCAACTGGAGGGTCAGGCCCGGGCCAGCGTGCGCGCGATCGTCGCCCGGCTCCGGGACGGCGGACACCTCGCGCATTGGGTCGCCGGAGGGATCTCCGCCACCCACCACACGGCCGGACGAATCGATCGCAACTTCGTCCAGGTGCGTCGGGCGATCTGTTGGAACGACCAGACGCTGGCCCGATACCGCGAGCAGGGCGAAACGCGGCTCGGCGGCAGGGACCGCGTCAGGGAGCTGATCGGCGGCCCCTGGGCCGATCGCTATTCGTTGAGCCACCTCGTGAAGGACGAAGACGCCGACTACCTCGAACCGCAAGCGTGGCACCAGACGTACCGCATCCTCCCGCACGGCCCCTTGGCCGCCGGATATCTCACCGGCAACTTCGACGCGACCAGCGTCTCCTCGGCCGCCTCGACCGGGATCATGGACCTGAGGACCTGCCAGTGGCGCCGCGAGATGCTCGGGGCGCTCGAGTCGGCCGAGCACCAGGGCCTCGCCTGGGAGCAGTTGCCCCGGATCGTCGACCACTACGAGCCGATCGGCCCGCTGGCCGACCACGTCGCCTTGGAAGTGGGGATCGATCCGGCCACGGGCCCGCTCGTCTTCCCCACCTCGGACGATCAGCAGGCGGGCCTGGTCGGCGGCGGGGCGGTCGACGACGGCCAGGTGGCCGTGATCCTCGGCAACTCCGCCGTGGTGAATTCCTCCTCCGAGCAGCTTCCCCAGGGCGACGATCTCGACGTGATGCGCCTCAACTGGGGCCCCTATCTCTGGATGCGATGCTACACCAACGGGGCCCAGTTCCTCGATACGGTCGTCGGGGCCGACCCCGACTGGGGCCGACTCGAGCAGGCGGGTCGGGCCGCCGCGCCGGGCGTCGGCGGGACCCTCGTCCTGCCGTTCTCCAAGTCGGAGCCTTCGCTCGGGATCCGCCGGCCGCACACCGAGTGGTTCCCGGCCAGGCCGCCGTCGCAGGGCGACCAATACCGGGCCGCGCTGGAGGCGATCGCCTACCTGATCCGTCTGGGCGTCGACGCCCACCGAAAGGCCGGCCAGAACGTCACCCGAATCACCGTCTCCGGCGGCATCGCCAGAAGCGACCTGATGTGCGAGATCCTCGCCTCGGTGCTCGATTGCCGGCTGGAGCGGCTCGAATCCGACGAGGGCCCGGCCCTGGGCGCCGCCGTCACGGCGCTGGCCGCGGTGGAGTCGCACCACCGCAAGGCACGCGGCATCGAAGAGCCGTTCACCGTCGCCGACGCCGTGGCGGTCCTGGTCAAGTTTGCCGAGCCGGTCGATCCCAACCCGGCGTGGACCGAAGTGTACCGGGAAGGGCTACGGTCGTTCGTCGGACGCTTGCAGCAGCTTCAGCAGAAGCAGGCGAAGATCAGCTAGGCCGAGGAAAGGCTGGCGGCGGCATAACCTCTCCGATCCCTCCAGACGCACGCGCTGCAACTGCTGGCCTGGCAGCAAGTTAGGTTCGCATCTACGGGGAGCCATGCGGCGTGTTCTCCCGCCGCCTCGTGCAGCAGAACACGCGGCGCCGATGAAATGGTCTCCTAACGGGTGGTCTGGTCGCTGACGGGCTGAGCGTTCTGCGGACCGCAGAACACGCGGGCGTGTTGGGGGGGAGGCGGCCGCAAGTGCTTGACTGGTTCCTACTTCACGCCGAAGATGCACTTTGTTGCGCTGCGCGTTACGCCGCCGGAATCGCCGCCATAACTAATTACGACGGCGCCGGGCCGGCGGCAGAATCACAAGTTCGCCGATACAAAATGAAAACAAAACATAACAATCAACTCACACGCCAGATCGGGCAGCATCTTGTCGTTTCCAAGCTTGGTCGGCTTGGTATCCTCGCGACGCCATTTGCCGGAAACGTCCCCGATTTTGATGTGCTTGCCTCAGACCTATCAGGTCATTCCCTCCCACTCCAAGTCAAGACGATCAACGGGGGGTCTTGGCAGTTCAATGCGAAAACGTTCTTGGAGATTGAGCAGCAGGGCGATTGCCAAGTGGTGAAGGGCGAGAAGAAGCTCCGCAATCCGGATCTGGTCTGTGTCTTCGTTCTGCTGAAGCCCGACGAAGGAGATGAGTTCTACATTCTTCCCTTGAGAACCTTGCAACAGTATTGCCTCAAGACCTACCTCAAGGACTCCAAAGGGGATTCGTTCCCACGGGAAGTTCGACGGCGGAAGAATCCAAAATCAACTCACTGCGCCGTAGGGCCCCGTGACTTGCAGGAATACCGAGTAAAGGAAGACCGGGACTGGTCATTGGTAACGAAGCACTTCAATCGCGTCACAGGATTGGGCGAACAAATCGGTTCAGCGAACGCGGGGTAGCGCCCGCGTCGCTGACCTTTGTGTTATCGTGCTCGAAGTGACTATGCCTGACAATTCTGGTAGCCGCGTGTTAAGACATCTCACGCAACGGCATGGTTCCGACTGCGTGATCGCATCGGCGGCAATTGTGGCGAACTGCACGTATCGACGTGCTGCGGAATTGACTGCAGTGTGGCCGGGGGAACGTCCAATGTACCCGCGCGAGATACGAGACCTCCTGCGAAAACTGACACGTGTTCGTTGGCTGGGACCATTACCATCACTTTCTGGGCGTATAAGATCGTTCTGCAAGCCCAACCGCAACTACTTTGTCATCATTCGACGTAGACGCTCGTTTTTCACCCTGTCGTCGAAAGACGCTCTAGGCCATGCTGTCGTTGTGTGTGACGGGCGAATCTATGATCCTGAACGCCCCGCCCCGAGGTTGCCGACCGATTATCGCCGTGCCGACTGGGAGGTGATTGCATACTATTTCCCGTTGAATGCCCATAGGCTGGCCGAGACGCAGGATCAGAACGGGCGAGAAGAGCCTGGCAATCGACTTTGGGATACCGTTTTCAATCGGTAGATTTGAATGAACGCACGATAACCAGCGGATGCACTGGAGTCGCCGGTCCAGTCGGAATTGTATTCAAAGAGTATTGGCGGCGACCCAGTGATCCGTGTCGTTGGCCAGAAAGAGGGATAAGAGTTCCATGACCCCTACAATCGTCATCAGAAACGAGACGGACGCCGATGTCACCACCATAGCCGATGTGACCGTCGCGGCGTTCAAGACTCTAGAGATCAGCAACCACACGGAGCAATTCATCATCGAGGCACTGCGTGCCGCAAAAGCTCTGACGCTATCGCTGGTCGCAGAAGTGGATGGCCGTGTGGTGGGACATATCGCGTTCTCTCCCGTGACCATTTCGGATGGCACCCAGAACTGGTATGGACTTGGACCTGTTTCAGTGTTGCCGGAGTATCAGCGGAAGGGCATTGGCAAGGCTCTGATCCGGGAGGGACTATCCCGCTTGAATGACTTGAGTGCTCAGGGCTGCTGTCTGGTGGGACATCCGGAGTACTACAGGAGATTCGGCTTCGAGAACGTTCCAGGACTCGTCCACGAGGGAGTCCCACAGGAGGTTTTCTTTGCTCTGTCTTTCGACGGGCACTGTCCGCAGGGCACCGTCACGTTCCACGAAGGATTCAAAGCGGATGGCCAACAAGAGGGTGCAGGCGACGCTTTACAGCGCGCCTGACCCTCGACGTTCTGCAAAGACAGGAGAGGCGAATGAGCACTCGACATTGTCTCCTCCCATTGTCTGCGTGCGTAGTCTGCCTCGTGCTCGGCTGTAATGACTCTAACGCCCCCCAGCCCCTCTCCATCGTCCTCCAGGGCGACCCGGCGGCCAAAGCCCAAGTAGAGGCAATCCTCAAGGAGAATCGTAAGCGCCCGAGATAGGCATGGGGCGCGGACGGGGGGGCGGCGACGGGGGTCGTGGGCGAGGAGGAAGGGCCCGGGAGCAGGGCGGCTAGTGAGCCCCTGCCGCTTGGGTTGCACGCGCCTGCTGGCGGGCTTTGAGAC
>DATKZH010000711.1:0-4420 GCA_035528065.1 Thermoguttaceae bacterium
AAAGTGTCACATTGGTATGGACCGAGATTCTTGAATGGTGCATAACTCACCCGCATGAGCGGGGAAGGATACTCGACTTTTGAAGTTCGCATTCGCGCCGTGCAAGCTGTCGAGCGTGGATGGGCGGTTTGTGAAGCAGCGGATGCGTTTGGTATCACTCGAAGGACGTTGCATCGGTGGTTGAGACGATATGAGAGAAATGGCGAGGACGGCCTCGAGCGTAGGGCGGGCAGCGGTCGCCCGAGAAAATTGGAACAATTGGATGAAGGAGAGCTTCGCGCGATTGTGTTGCGGCCGGCATCCGCCTTTGGATATGAGACGGATTTGTGGACCGTCGGCCGCCTGCATTGGGTGATTCGCGAACGGTATCACGTTGCGGTATCGCGGGACACCGTTTGGAGAAGGTTGCGGGAAGCCGGGCTGACGTACCAGAAGCCGGAGCGAGAATACCACGAGATCGACGAGGATGTGCGGCGAAAATGGCGACGCTACGAAGTGCCCAGAATTCGCACATGTGTCGAGAAACACAGGGCCATTCTCTATTTTCAAGACGAGTCGAACGTTTCGCTGACCGCGTTCTTGGGCAAGACATGGGCACTGCGCGGCCGGACACCGAAAGCCCGAGTTACCGGCAAACGTGGCGGGGTGGCAGCGATGTCCGCCGTCAGCAAACCTGGGCATCTGCTGTTTCGACTTCTCGAAAAGCGCATTGCATCCCGAGAAGTGATCGATTTTCTTGCGCAGATGTCGAAGCATCATCGCCGTCGCCACCTTGTTGTGGTGATGGATCAGGCCCGGCCTCATACATCGAAGAAGACCAAGGCGTATATCGAAAGCCAGCGACGCCTCCACGTGTTTTATCTTCCGAGTTATTCGCCAGACTGGAATCCGGATGAAAAGGTTTGGAATCACTTGAAACATCACGAACTGAAAAGCCATCAAGCGAAAACGAAAGACGAACTCAAACGCCTGACACGGCGAAAGCTGCAATCCATGGCCAAGCGCCCGGAACTTCTCCGGGGATTGTACTTTCGCTGTTGTGTGTCAGATTTTTTCGGATGAGCCATAGTTGGCGCGGCGACTCGTGGTACGAGTCGTTGTCAGTAGCACCAGCCATTCCTCGTTCAGGTACGCCCGGATGACTTCCTTGTCGGGGAGTGCTCTTCGGGTTCCCGCTGAGATCGCCGCGATCCGCGCTGTGCTCTCCTTGCGCTTCGCGTCGCAGAGTGCAGGAGTGTGTGACTTCATCGACCCGTGGTGCGGCACCTTGATCACGTCGAAAGACTTGACGCGATGATACTCCTCAGCACGGCGGTGCCACGTTTCAAGCGCCCACAGCATCTCGTCTACCGAGCCGTCCGCGGAGAGAAGCATGTTGCAGTCCACATCGCCAGCGGCCGTTGACAAGACCATGACGAGAGAAAGTGCATTGCTTTCCAACTTCGCCTTGGCGTCGATGCCCAGCTTTCCGATGTCACGGCGCGTAATCTTCCGCGCCAAGGTCGCCGGTGGTGCAACCACGAACAGGTGAACGCTGTCCGAGTACCCAGACGGCGAGATCGGCTTGGTCCAATCGTTCACCGCAACGATCTCGATTAAATCGTCATGCGACAACTCGTCCAATCGTCTATGAAGCTTCGCGTACTCTCTCTCACTGAGTTCCTCCTCCCAAAGGAGGTCACGGACTTGGTCTGCGCCCAAGCCTCCGTCGCACCAGTATCGGACAGACCGGCCTTCGCTCGTGAAGTGGTCCAGTACCTGACCCATCCCGCAGAAGTGGTCGAAGTCTGGATGGGTCTGGAAGATGAAATCGAGTCGGTCGATGCCTCTTGACCGAACGAAGTCGAAGAAATGGTGACGCGTGCGCAGGTCGCGCAGATGGCAATCTACCAGGATCCAGCGGTCGCCGGGAAGCCGCAATAGGATCGTATCGCCGTGACCACACGCGAGGAGGTGGATTTCAACGCGCGGCTCTTCAGAATTCCCGGGGCGGTCGGATGGCGGCCTTGCGGTGTCTTCGCTGCTCATCGGGACTCGGGGCGGATGTCGGTTCGCGGTCCTGCGGTTTCGGCACTTCTGCTACGTGCACGTATATGGCCAGCCGGTCGCCTTTCTTGGGCAAACGGCCACCGACGAACTGCTCTTTGCGGTAAGTCTGATCGACGTAGTCATCCTTGATCGAGTAAGTCACGACAACGCTGTGCTCATCAACGTGCATGACAACGCCCTCATGCCGCTCGAACATGCGCAGTCGCTCGTCGTCACGCCCAGCCAACGCGCGTTGGAGTGAGTCGTTCGCTTTTGCCATTTCCCCTAACGTGTTGACCATCTCATCCAAAGTGGCCTGTTGCGCCTTGACATGCGACAGAAGCTCCTCATTCGTTTGGCCCTGATGCGTCGCGACCCGACGCTCTTGCGCGACAAGAGACCTCAGTCTCTCGTTACGAATCCGCAGGTCTGCGACCTCTGCCTCCAACGCACTGCCCCGGTCCTGCGTCGAGGCAGCGGGCGATTCGACGTCGCGGACGGAAACCGTTAGGGCTCCCGTGGGCTCGTCGGTAGCCGACCAGATGGACTGCACCCGTTTCGCCACTTCGTCGAAGTACGTTCTGTGTCCGACGAAGGTTACACCAATGCCGCTCCCGCCTACCCATTTACGAAGCTCGGCCTCGCGTATCACATGGTCAGGGATATCTGCAGAAAAACCTCGTTTCAGAGCCTCTATCAGACGCGCGCCTTCTGCCTTCTCAGTGCTCATGATTCTCGCCGAGTCCTCTCAGATCAGTCCCCTGCGCTCTCTTCCGGTTCCTTCTTCGATCTCAGGAGCAGTCTTTTCGCGGCCGTCAAACGGAAGATCAACAGATCGATATCGGATTCGTCACACTCAAGTTCAAAGCTCGCGGCAGATTGGGGTCCCACGCCTCCCCACGGCATTACGGAAAAGAGGAACCAGCTAGATCCGAGAAGGCTGCCCTCCGAATACCGCAAACGGAGCCGCAGGAATCGCTCTCCTACCTTCCTGCCACGGAAGTCATCATGGCGTTCCTCGACGACTTCGACATCGAGCTCTTCAAGACACGGGCCTGTGGCGCTTTCCATTCTCCGTGATCGCTGCTTGATTGCGTCTGTGTAGAGGTGCTCGGACACAAGTGCAATCTTCGCTTGCAGCAAATCCCGGAACTCTTTCCTTACAGGCTCGTCGAGGCGTTCGAACTCGTCGTCGTAGATTTGATGTTCCACGAAGCGCAGCGTTCGCTCAGATGTCTCGAAAAAGGCAGCCGCCTTGCAGAAGTTCCTTATCTCAACGAGTGCGTCCTTCGCTTCATCTCCACTGACCTCCCGTTCCAGGCGTTTCCCCAGAGTGTCCCGAACGTCCTGAAGCTCTCCGATGAACTTCACGGAAGTCTGTCGGCCGAAGAACACCATGTACTTGCCACTATCGCGGAGTTCGACTAGGGCGTGCACCGCCGCTTCGAACACATCGAGCGGCAGCCCAGGAAGCTCGCGAGAACTCTGCGATTGACTCTCTTCAGCCACTTGCTTCTCCCTCGCAACGGGAAACGTTGCTCACTCACAATAATAACATTCGGAACAAGCTGTCAATCAACGGGACGGGAACTTACCGGTCGGCACGAATCCGGACACGTTTGACCTGACCGGCAAGAACTGAAGACCTGCATACCCCGAATGGCGGGGTGTGTGTTGGTAATTGATACTAGATCCGGGCCGCGGGGTCCAGGTCAGTCACTAGTCCATTCTACGCAGCGGTCGCAACTGTTGTAAGGGTAGGCGGTGTTGGGAGGCTCCGGAGGCCGTGGGAGCGTCCCCTACTCACGCGCGTCATACTCCCGGCGGCCGCTGACGACCGCCTCACGCATGCGGTTCTCGACGCCCTGCCGCTTCTCCAGCCGCGTGAGCCCTTGAAGGCAGACGTCGCCCTGCGGCTGGAAGCCCGGCATGTCGGCCCGGGGTAGGCGATCCAGTTGCTCCCGGCCGGCGCGGATGATCGCCAGGGCTTCCCGGCGCCGGGGGTCGGCCGGGTCGACGAGGGCCTTGAGGCACGGGCTGAGCTCGGGTCGGGTGAAATCGACCTGCGACCCTTCCAGCTCGGCCCCCACGTTGGCTCGATCGATGGGCACGCCCGTCAGCTCGGCCAGCTTCTTCAGTGGTCCGGCGCCCAAGGGCGAGCGGCCGAACGGGTTCTCGGCATACACCGTGGCGTACGTGCCGTAATAGGGCGCATTGAGGTCGATCCAGGTGACCACGCGATCGAGGTCCTCCGGCGAGAGCGTCACGTCGTAGTGATCCTGGCGGAGGACGTCGACCAGGCGGCTGCGGTGCGAGCCCCAACTGTAGGCCGGCAGGACTTGCGGCGGGCCGTCGTCGACGGCCTTCACGAGCGGCTTGGGCTCGCCGGGCC
>DATKZH010000712.1:0-3092 GCA_035528065.1 Thermoguttaceae bacterium
GTCCTAACGTTGACGGCAGCGCTGGTGGTGAGCCTTCGGGCGCACTGGGCGCGGATCGCGGTGCGCGTCGCGGGCAGCTGGATCGCGGCGATCGGCCTCCTGATGCTGGGGTGGCTGATGCGCGGACAAGGTTGAAACCACTCAATAGATCCTTATCGCAGGACACACGAAACGACCCTGGATCCTCCTTCATCAAAGTCGAAAGCGATCATAATATTTGGTATATTCAAGGCTGCGAATCCGAAAGGACAGGGTGGGGACAGCGCCTCTGTGACTCTATGGAATCGATCCGCATCAGCGACCGGGAGGGGCCGATGAGATTACATGGGAAATCGTGCAAGAGTCTGTGGTTGAAGGGATTGGCGGTGGCCGCACTGGTGTGCGCCGCCATGGTTTCCGCCTCGCCGGCGGCCGCGGCGAACAAGAAACCGAACATCCTTGTGATCTGGGGCGATGACATCGGCTGGTTCAATGTCAGCGCATACAACCGGGGGATGATGGGCTACAAAACCCCCAACATCGACCGGATCGCCACGGAAGGCGCGCTGTTCACCGACTGGTACGGCGAGCAGAGCTGTACCGCCGGACGCTCGGCGTTCCTCACGGGACAGAGCGGTTTCCGCACCGGCAACCTCAAGGTCGGCCTGCCCGGCGCGCCGGAAGGCTTGCAGGCACGAGACGTGACGCTCGCCCAGTTGCTCAAGGCGCAGGGCTACATGACCGCGCAGTTCGGCAAGAACCACCTCGGGGACCGCGACGAGCACCTGCCGACGGCCCATGGCTTCGACGAGTTCTTCGGCTCGCTCTACCACCTCAACGCGGAACAGGAGCCGGAAAATCCGGACTACTTCAAGGATCCGGCGTTGCAGAAGAGATTCGGCACGCGCGGCGTGATCCACTCCTGGGCCAACCCGGACGGGACCCAGAGAATCGAGTCCACCGGTCCGCTCACCATCAAGCGGATGGAGACGATCGACGAGGAGGTCACCAGGGCCTCGCTCGAATACCTCGAAAAGGCGGCGAAGTCCGGCAAGCCGTTCTTTCTCTGGTGGAACTCGACCCGCATGCACATCTGGACGCACCTGAAGAAGGAGAGCCAGGGGGTGACCGGCCTGGGCACCTATCCCGACGGCATGGTCGAGCACGACGCGATGGTCGGACAGTTGCTCGACAAGCTCAAGGAGCTCGGCCTCGACGGGAACACCATCGTCATGTACTCCAGCGACAACGGCGCGGAGAAATTCACCTGGCCCGACGGGGGCACATCGCCCTTCCGAGGCGAGAAGAACGAGAACTGGGAAGGCGGCTACCGCGTCCCCACCCTGATCAAGTGGCCCGGCCTCATCAAGCCCGGCACCGTCAGCAACGACATCTTCTCGCACATGGACATGCTCCCCACGATCATGGCCGCCGTGGGCGTCCCGGACGTCAAGGAGCAGCTCATGAAAGGGATGAAGGTCGGCGACAAGACCTTCAAGGTCCACATCGACGGATACAACGTCACCGATTCCTTTGCCGGCAAGGGACCGAATCCGCGTCACGAGTTCTTCTATTTCAACGACGACGGCTCCCTGGTGGCGCTGCGTTTCAACCAGTGGAAGCTCGTGTTCCAGGAGCAGCGCGCGCACGGCTTCGATGTCTGGCAGGAACCGTTCGTAACGTTGCGCGTTCCCAAGCTCTTCAACCTCCGAACCGACCCCTTCGAGGAGGCGGACCACATCGCCATGGACTACGGCCACTGGCGGATCGACCGCATATTCCTCCTCGTGCCGGCGCAGCAGTACGTCGGGAAATTCCTCGCCACCTTCAAGGAATTCCCTCCGAGCCAGAAGGTCGGCTCCTTCAGTCTCGACCAGGTGATGGAGACTCTCACGGCTCCGGCTTCGGGCAGCAACTGACGCCGCACACGGAAACATCGGGCCAACCTGGGGCCGCACCCGTTCCAACCGGGTGCGGCCCTGCCATATACGGAAGGAGCATCCGTATGAAACTCGCAAAACAGTTTTTCCTGGTTGCCCTGTGCATCGCCAGCCTCTCACTGCCGGCCTTCGCCGCCGCCGATCCCTTGCCCTCCTGGAACGACACCGCGCCGAAGAAGGCGATCGTCACCTTTGTCGAGCGCGTTACGAAATCAGGCTCGCCCGAATTCGTTCCGCCCGCCGAGCGGATTGCCACCTTCGACCAGGACGGCTGTCTCTGGGCCGAACAGCCCATGTATGCCCAACTCGCCTTCGCGCTTGACCGCGTGAAGGCCCTGGCGCCGCAGCATCCCGAATGGAAGGAGAAACAGCCGTTCAAGGCCGCCCTGGAAGGCGACGTAAAGACGGTCTTCGCCGGCGGTGAACACGCCTTGCTCGAACTGGTCATGGCGACGCACGCCGGCAACACCACGGAAGAGTTCGGGCAAACCGTCAAGGAGTGGATCGCGACGGCCCGGCATCCGAAGACCGGCCGGCTTTATACGGAGATGGTCTATCAGCCGATGCTCGAACTGCTCGCCTACCTGCGGGCGAACGGGTTCAAGACCTTCATCGTCTCCGGCGGCGGGATCGAGTTCATGCGCCCGTGGACGGAGAAGGTCTACGGGATCCCCCCAGAGCAGGTCATCGGCAGCAGCATCAGGACGAAGTTCGAGGTGCGCGACGGCAAACCCGTGCTCGTGCGTCTGCCGGAGATCAACTTCATCGACGACAAGGCGGGCAAGCCGGTCGGCATCCAGCAGCATATCGGCCGCCGTCCCATCGCGGCGTTCGGCAACTCGGACGGTGATTTCGAGATGCTCGAGTGGACCACCGCCGGGCCCGGCCCGCGGCTGGGGGTCTACGTCCACCACGACGACGCCGGCCGCGAGTGGGCCTACGACCGCAAGTCGCCCATCGGGAGACTCGACCGCGGCCTCGACGAAGCCGCCAAACGCGGGTGGGTCGTCATCAGCATGAAGAGCGACTGGAAGGTCATCTTCCCGTTCGGAAAGAGATAAGCCCGCTCTGCCGAATCAATTGCCTGGCACTTGACAGAAAGGCGTACAGTCCATACGATGGTTCCAAAACGGTTCCATATTGGACCCATGGAGGGATTTTCGTGCCAAGCAT
>DATKZH010000713.1:0-6836 GCA_035528065.1 Thermoguttaceae bacterium
CGAAAAGGCCCTGAACCCCGAGTCGTTCGGGAGCGACGGCGGCGATAACGAACGCTGGAGCAACGCGGGCTGGGACGAAGACGTCGTTCGTTACGGGGCGGGACGGCTCAGCGACGGCACACTTTACGGGATCCCGCCTATCTCCGACATCAATGCAACGAAGAGCGTCGGCGGTACATGGACCACGATCGTGGATAAGGGAGGCGTCTCGTGGGGACAGTGGCACCCATTCTTCGGCTCGTCCCACCCCGGCGGTACGAACTTCTGCTTGGCCGACGGGTCGGTCCGGCTTATCTCCGAGACGATCGACGACGAAACCTTCCGCCGACTCAGCTTGACGAACGACGCCGAAACGATCGGATCGTTCTGAGTGTAATCGCCTGCGAGGCAAACGGTGGACTATTTGCCCCAAACATCACACGGCTATCACCTCGTCATAAGGAGAGTGAATACTTATGAAAACGTTCACATGGGTGTTCTTGCTGCTCGTGCTCTCGCTTTCCCTCGGTTGCGGATCGAACCCTGAACCGTCGCCACTGGATGAAGGGACCCGCCAGGCGATCGCTGAACAGGATGCGGCTGTCGATGCCGCAGAGTCGCAACAGTAGAGTCCTGCTGTGGATCGGGTGACCTGGCGGGCGTGAGCGTGGTTGACCGCGCGACTAGGGGATAGGGCAGGTCGCACGTTTAGGACCGGCCGATAAATGCGTGCCGCAAACCGGCAGGGGGAACTTCGGGCTAGACGATCTTACGCGGAGTTGTGTCGTTATGCGCTAATCGACGCCCTCCGTGTTTCGCTGCGCCACGACGGGCTGCGAGTCGACCCGCTTGGGACCCAGCGCCACGCCAATCCACCCGTCTTCGATCACCAGTTGCGTGACGGCCAAGTCGGCCATGCGGGGGTCGTCGACGAGGCGTTCGGGCGTGAGCTTCCACGGCTGCTGCTTGGAGAACGTCTTGCTGAACACGCCGCGGAGCGGGATCTGGGATCGCAGCGATTTCACGGCGTCCAGCTTGACGATGCCGTCGCGGACCAGCTCGGCGCGGAGGCCCTCGAACTCAGGTCGATAGAACGCGCGGACCTGGAAGTCGGTCCACAGACTGGGCGATTTCCTCAGCTTGGCGATCGACAGGGTGATGGCCACCCGGCCGTCCCGGCATCGAACGCGCACGGCGTCCTGGGCGGCGAACGTGATCTCCACGTCCTCACGCCCCGGATCACGCTCGAGGATCTCGGGCGAGTTGAAAACCTCGGCGATTCGTTGGCGAACCTCCGCCGGCGTGAACGTGCCGCCGTCCAGCCCGATCTGCTGGATCACGTTGTTCAGCGCCGACTCGTGGATCTGGCAACTCGCCAGGCTGTCGCTCGGCGCCCAAGGGCGACACGTGTGGCCCGCCAACTGCTCGTCGGCGGCCAGGCGGAGCCGCATCGAGAGCCGGCTCTCGGTCGTCTCGGAGTCGAGCATCTCCGGCCCCAACGACAACGCGGCCAGCGGCCCGAAAACCCGAGCCTCAAGCGTCTCGTTGACGTCACCGAGGCTTGTTTCGACCTCTTCGTCGATCTGCTGTTTCGCCTGGGCGGCCACTTTTCGCTCGACCTCGCGGCTCATCTGGGGCTGGTTCTTCTGGTGCTGCGACTGGGCGACCTCCTGGGCCACCGTGCCGATCAAGGGGATGACGTCGAGCGTCGTGCTGAGCGAGCGGATCCGGATGTCGTTGTCCACGCGGACCTCCGCCGGCTGCATCCGAAGCCCCCAAGTGCCGAGCTCGATCTCCTTCAACGCGAGGTAGGTCGACCGACTGTCGCTCCAGAACGTGGCCGGTCCGGCCGTCGACTCGGTCAGGGCCGACACAAGTCCCTCGATTTGCAACGCCACCCGGAGCCGGCTCGGATCGGGGACCATCCGCACGCCGACGTCCGCCGAAGTGGTGCTCCGCCCGCGCACCGGCGTGCCCATCACACGCTCGCTGACCCATTGGTGCTCCGGCTCCCGCTCGGGCATCATCCGCTCCAGCAATTCCTCGGTGAGCACGAGGCGGACGTTCGCGTCGCGATAGTGCATCCCGAGTCGCCGGGCCAGCTCCCGCCGGCTCACTTCTTGGGAAAGCCCCAACAGCAGGCAGTCTTCCGCGACCCGCCGGGCATCCGCCGGCGCCCCCGTGCTTTCATACGCTTCGACGTGCCGCAAGACGTCGCCCAGATCGATCGGCCCCGCCGCATGGCGACGCAGCTCGGATCCCAGCTCCACCAGCGGCTTGCTCGCGAGGAACTCCCGTTGCTCGACGGACAGACGGGGCCGGGTCATTCGCCGCAGGGTGCGTCGGGCGAGCGCGCGGCGCGTTGGCAGATCGGCGGCCGAAGGCTCCGCGAGGAGCCGCCCGAGCGCATCCAGTTCGAGATACTCCTTCCACTCCCCGAGTCGCTCGGGATCTCCGCCGATCTTGTCGATCCGCGCCAGACACAACGACAACGGCCCGGGGTCCACTTCGGCGGGATCGTTGACCCGTGACCGGAGGCCGCCGGCCTCTTGCACCTGGCTCCACAAAGCCAGCCGGCGAGTCAGGGCATGTTCCGCCTGCCGGAGCTTGGCGGCCAGCGCGTAGTCGTCGAGTTGCGCCGCCAGACTCTCGGCCGCGCGCGCCCGTTCGTCGAGCGCCTCGAGGATGGAATGCACTTCCCGGTCGTGGCCTTGCGGCGCGATCGAGCCAAGCCTGCGCACCTCACGGAGGACGTGCCGGGCCCACGGGCCGGTCTCGCACTCCCAAGCCACGTCTTCCAGTCGGTCCCACAGCGCGACCGGCTCGGGCCACGGGCCGTCCCACGCGGAGCGGGACGCATGCCGCCGGCACTCAGCGACGAGGTCGTCCAGCTTGGGCACGACGTCGTCCGCCCAGAGAGCCCCCTCGGGCGAAGCGACTTCGAAGGACGGCAATCGCTCGATCGACGGTTCGATTTGCCCCGGCGGCGCTTCGTCTTCCGCAACGTCGGTCGACCACCAACCCGCCTCCGCATACAACATGGCTCCGTCGGTCGGGAGCAACACGTGGGCCAGTGTCAACTCGGGCCAAGCGAGCCGGATCGGGCAACTCGCCAGCTTGCCCGAAGGCTTGGCCAGTTGCAGCTCGCTTACGTGTTGGACCGCAGACCCCAGACTCGGCCCTTGCGGGGCCTTGGAGACGGCCTCGGCCCACGCGGGCGGCGGCGTTTGGGCGGCCGCCAAGCGGGGGAGGGCATCGTCTGAGCGTGCTTGCTCGTCGGGCAAACCCGCCGTGGTGGGCGAGAGGTCCGCCGCCTTGCGATCGGGCGGGGCAGCCGCGCGAAAGGGCGCCACTTGCTGCCAGCTTCGCGGCCAAGTCACCAGAAGAGTAAGCAGACATGCCAGCACGCTGACAAACGGCCACGCTCGTTCCTGACGCTCCCAATCCATCGCTTGCTTCCCCAGACTTCGAGCCTCTTAGGGAACTCCATCCCTAGGTTGCAGCCATACCCATAGACATCGGATAAGATCGGTGATTTGGGGCAACTGAATAGAAGGCGAATCGCCAAAATGCTGCTGCGTCAAATTGCGAATTCGGGGGGAAAGTCGCACTTGAGACGGTCAGGCAACCACTCGCATCGGGTGGCCCACCCCGTGCCGCTTGCATCTCGTCCCCACGGTCCTGCTCCCCGCACTCTGGGCGGGTACGGCCGGCTGGCACGCCCTCGATCCGCGCAGCCGAATCTCCTGTGGCGCAACGAGTTGCGCCGAGGAGCAGGCGCGGGGGGCTCGCGGACCCGCCGGCGATGCGCGGCGTCGTGGGCAGACGTGCCAACACGCCTGACCCGGTCGAACGCGTCTGTTCTTCGCGACGCACCGACCGAGATCCGGGCAGAAAACGCACGGACTGCGTAGACTGACCGCAATGAGTCGGAAGCATCGGATGGAAGGACGAAACCTACGTGATGCCGCCTCGCCCGCGCCGCTCACAGGGGGGCGGACCATGCTCGCGAAGGTCAAAGCAAGATGCCGCGAAGGATCCGGGTTGTCGTGGCGATTGCCAAAGGAGGGCCCCTCGGCGCGGGACCTTCCATCGGCGGGCCGTTGTGATTATGGTGGGACGCGGAGACTGAATGCGAACGTGGAGGTGCGCTATGAAAAGACTACTGACGTGCTTGGCTTGGGGACTGATCGTCTCCTGGAGTCTCGCGGTTTGCGCCGCCGATTGGAAGGTGGGAATTGCCCAGATCGAGATCACGCCCCAGCAGCCGGTCTGGATGGCCGGGTATGCCGCGCGGGTCCATCCGTCGGAAGGGACCGTGCACCCACTCTGGGCGAAGGCGCTGAGCGTCGAGGACGGGCGGGGCGAGCGGGCCGTGATCGTCACCACCGACTTGATCGGGCTGGTGCGGGAGGTGTCCGACGCGATCGGCGCCGGCGTGCAGAAGCGGACGGGCATCCCGCGAGAGCGAATCGTGCTCAACTCCTCGCATACCCACTGCGGCCCCGTGGTCCTCGGCTGCGCGGATATCGCCCACCACATGGAAGCCAAGGACGTGGCCGTCGCCGCCGCGTATCGTGACGAGCTTCAGGAGAAGGTCGTCCGGGTCATCGAAGCAGCGTGCGCCAAGATGCAGCCGGCAAACCTGGCGTTCGGCGAAGGGACGGCCCCGTTCGCCACGAACCGCCGGAAGATCCAGACCCAAGGGTATGCGATCGCCCCCAACCCCGAAGGGCCGGCCGATCGACGCGTGCCCGTCCTGCGGGTGAGCGACGAAAACGATCGGCCGCTGGCGGTGCTGTTCGGCTACGCGTGCCACAACACGACGCTGGGGGGCGACTTCTACCAGTTCAACGGCGACTATGCCGGCTTCGCCCAGGTCGAGCTGGAGGCAAAACACCCGGGCGTGGCGGCCATGTTCATGATCGGCTGCGGCGCCGACGCCAACCCCCAGCCCCGAGGCAAGCTCGAACTGGCCGAGCAGCACGGCAAGGAGCTGGCCGAAGCGGTCGATCGCGTGCTCTCCGGCGAGCTGCGCCCCGTGCGGGGCCCGCTGGCCGTCGCCATGGATCGGGTCGACCTGCCGCTGGTCGATCCGCCCGGCAAAGAAGAGCTGGAAGCGCGCCGCGGCCAAGGAAACGTGTACCAACAGCGGCTCACCGAACTGCTGCTCGAGCGGATTGAGAAGCAAGGGAAGGTCGACGCCGACTACGCCTACCCGGTCCAGGTCGTCCGATTCGGGAAGGACCTCACCCTGGTCGCGTTGGCCGGGGAGGTGGTCGTCGACTACGCGATCCGGCTCCACAAGGAGTTCGACGCGGAGCCCCTGTGGGTGGCGGGCTACACGAACGAGGTCTTCGCCTACGTCCCCTCCGAGCGAATCCTCTCCGAAGGAGGATACGAAGGGGGCGGGGCCATGGTCTATTTCGGCTGGCACGGGCCGTTCCAACCGGGCGTCGAAGACCGCGTGGTGGGCCTGGTCAAGAAGCTGATGGACCGCACCGCGCAAGCCCTGCGGTGAGCAACCGGGATGGTGACGATCCGTCGAACCGGCGGGCGCGCCTCGCTGCGAGGGTCCCCTGGTTCCCAAGCGGGAGCTTGGAAACCGGGAACGACGAGGAACGCATCGTGGACAAATACTGGTGCACAAATACTAAGTGACTTAATGCAACCTTGAAAAGGAGAGCCGATGATCCGTTCTGACGGGAAAAGCCGCTGGTGCCTGGTGATGCTCGCCTTGATCGCCCTCTCGTTTCTTGGGTCCTTCCGCTCGGACTCGGGCGTGGTCCGGGCCGCGGAGCCCACCGCTGCGGCCACGGGTGCGGAATGGCAACCGCCGCCCTACCCCCGCGTCAGCCTGTCGACCTGCTACGAGGTCGATCCCGACTGGCCCCAGCGACCGGAGAACGTGCTCTGGGGCCGCACGCCGGGCGTGGCCGTCGACGGCGAGGACCAGGTGTGGGTCTTCACCCGAGCCCTTCCCCCGGTGCAGGTCTACACGACCGGCGGCAAGTTCGTTCGCGCGTGGGGCGACGACCTGATCACCGCGACCCCCAAGGGGCTCGGCAGCCATCAGATCGAGATCGACGGCCGGGGCCACGTCTGGCTGGTCGACGCCCCGGGCAACGTCGTCATGGAGTGCACGCCCGACGGCAAGCTGCTCCGCACGCTGGGCACCCGCGGCGAGGCCGGCTGCGACGAGACCCACTTCGACCGACCCACCGACGTGGCGATCGCGCCCGACGGCCAGGTGTTCGTCACCGACGGGTACGGCAACGCCCGCGTCGTCCACTTCGACGCCCGGGGTAAGTTCGTCAAGGCGTGGGGCAAGCTGGGCACCGGCCCCGGCGAGTTCAGCATCCCGCACTCGATCGTCCTCGACTCGAAGGGGCGGATCTACGTGGCCGACCGCAACAACGCCCGGGTGCAGGTGTTCGACCAGGACGGCCGTTTCCTCGAGCAGTGGCAGGACCTGCTCGTGCCGTGGGGGCTGTGGATCTCGCCGAAGGACGAGATCTGGGTCTGCGGCTCGTCGCCCATGCCGTGGCGCGAGGAGGACGCCAACCTGGGCTGCCCGCCCAAAGACCAGCTCGTCATGAAGTTCGACACCACCGGCCGCCTGCTCCAGCTCTGGACGGCCCCCAAGGGCGTCGACGACGAGGAGAAGCCGGGCGAGCTGAACTGGGTCCACGGCATCGCGCTGGACAGCCAAGGCAACGTCTACCTTGGCGACATCATGGGCGAGCGGGCGCAGAAGTTCGTGCGGCAGAAGTGACGTTCCTCTCGTTCCCAGGCTCCGCCTGGGAACGCACTACTCGGCAGGCTCTGCCTGCCCTGTGCGACGTCCTCACATAGGC
>DATKZH010000714.1:0-12696 GCA_035528065.1 Thermoguttaceae bacterium
CAAGTTCTTCAAGTGCGGTTGGCATTAGCCTACCTGGATTGTTCCCATCGCAGTTTCAGTTCTGCCTGCTGTTCGGCCGCCAGGTCTTCCCACCCCTCAAGACTTTCCGGCCCCACTTGCGGGGCAACCGCGCCAGCGGCAGGCTCCGGCGGCTTCGGTAAAATCTTGCCTTCCTGTTCCAAGAGATTCTCGAACTTCTGAACCTGCTCCGGTGTGAGTGGCCCGGACGGGGCGGCTTGCACCGCCAACTCCCGGTCGCCTTCGGTGATGTCCTCTCCGGGCGTTATCACATGGCCATCCGTCCACAACCAAGAGGTCTCAAGTTTCCTGGTCCTGTCCAAAAGAGCCGCCTTTTCTTCGTCAGACCGATAATGCCAGAAATATACCGGCCACTTTTTCTTGAAGATTTCCACAGCGCGTGGCGAAACGGTAGCCCAATCCGGCCCCAATCTCGACAGGACATAATCAATGGCCTCCCCGGACTTCCGATAACGGTCGCTTTCCAGCACCCCAAGCGTTTGCTCAATCCACCTGCGCTCGAATGTGTCCTTCGGCGGCATATCCGGTAGCGTTGCCTCTAGCCTCGCGCTGGTTTCAATAATCTTGTCAAGTGGTATTTTCTTCGCTCGCATCTCTGATATAAGCGCACGGTGCAATACCACGGGGTCTTTGCCGTGCCGTTCGCCCTGCTCGACAGCATAGTTGACATTGTATGCTTCTGCTTCTCCCACAAGGTCTTCTAGCATCTGCCTAAGATATTTCGCGTCGGTCCACGATAGTTGACCCGTACTCGTGGCGTCGATTAGGCGTTGTCTGACACCCGCTACGTCCTCCGGCGTGGAATTGATGTGCAACCCGCGAGCGGCCCCAAACAGGTCCGACCACACCGCTGGGTTACTCTCTGTGTCTTTGCCTTCCATCCAATCATTGATGCGCTCCGTGAAAATCCATGTCGCTTCCGGCGAGAGTCCCGCGCCGAGGATTTGTGTTTTCAACTCTTTGCCAAGCGGTATCCGCTCTTCCTGGGGAAGTTCCCTGTTCTTATCCAGCGTGTCGATGATGCCAATGACCGCGGCGTTGGAACTGGCTTTGCGTTTTTGTTCCACAGCCGACAACCATCGCTTCCGGTCGGCTAACTGCTCCTCGGTCATGTCCTCTACGGGCAAACCCTCAAGTTTGTCCCTAGCATCCTGCCACTCCGCCGGGTCGTCGCTCGCCAGTTGGTTGTCAACTTGCGCCAAAACCGAGTTCGTCTCGAAGTGCTGGAGGCCGATAACCGCCTCTGCTGGCAGCATGGCTCCCGATTCCACCAAGCCCGCTATCGTTTCGCCGTATCCTTCCCTGTCGCCCTTTTCCAGAAACGCCTGCAAGGCAGTCTTGCCCGCAATCTCGGCGTCCTTGGCCCGGCGCGTCGTGGTGATTTGTATCGTCGCCCCCCGAATGTTGGAAATCTGCGAGAGGCTATACACTTGCTCCCGTTCGGTGCTGGCGGCCTCTGTCATGTCCGCTTCGGCTTTTGTCTGCAGCGCAGCGATGGCCTCTGGGTCTGTCGTGGTTTGCAGCGCGCTCAGATAAGCATCTCTGAGGCCATCCACCTTCAACCTCGTCTGGGCGTAGCCCACTACATCCTCGGCCTCCTTGATTTTGCTGGCAAAGGCTGCCAGTCGCCCGCCCGCCCGCGCCAACTGTTCCCCCGCCTCGACGCCCCCCGTGCGCACGTCCAACTGGCCGCGCACGCTCGGACCCACCGCCGGGGGTTCCTTCTCCGCGTAACGTATGGGGAATTTAGCCATCAGGGGAGGTATCCTTTTTTATACATCAAGCCCATTTCACCGAACCCCGTCAAAAGCGACGTGCCCGCGCCCATGAATCCGCCCCGCGACGCCGTTTTCGCCCGCTGGCCGTAAATGCTGCCCTGCAAACGGTCCAACGCAGCCTGGCTCCGGGCACGGCCCGCGCGAATCTGCCCTTCATAGCCAATCATCAGACCCTCAAGTTCCGCTTCGGCGGCTTGCTTGGCCTGGATCATCAACGGCGTGCCTTCGGTTGTCACGACGCCAGCCGCGCCTAGCCCTGCGCGGAGCCGACCTTGCTGGCGGAGTGCCGCTTCGGCCTGCCGTTTCTGCTGAAACTGGGTCTGCGCTTCCGCCGCCTTCGCTTCCTGCTCGGCCACCTTCGCGTTGTATTCGGCCATTGCCTGGCGGCTTTTGGCTTCGGCGGCGGCGGCTTGACCTGCCTGCAAGGTTCCGATCGCCTGCATCCCGACGCCTGCACCGATTATCCACGGCAGCATGGGAGCCATTAGGATGTCCCTCCAGCGAATTTGGCGTAACAGTATGCCGACTTGTCACCAAAGAAGTTTTCCATGACGCCCTCTATGTGAAAACCGAGATGTTCGGCCGTCCGAATCGCTTCCCCAAAGTCGCACTCGACAGCCGCCATCAACCGCGTCAGGTTGTGGGTTTTCATCAACTTCTCCATCCAGTCCCGAATGACCCGATAGGTGTCCTTCATGTGGTGGCGGGCATACTCGGTCAGGTCAAACCAGGCCCACGCCGTTGTCGCGTTCAGCAACTTGATACCCCCGACGCCCAAAAGGTCGCCATCGTGTTCGAGTGCGTAAACAAAGTCGATGCTCGACGGACACTCCTTTGGCCCGTGGCTGATGCTGTGTTCCGCCACGAAGCGCAGGTCCGCCTCAGTTGCGTTGCGCAGGTTCATTTTAGAATAGGAACCCAAACAGGTACACGGTCCCAGTCACGGCATTACCAGCAACCGTCACCTTGAACTTGATAACCGTCCCGGCCGCATACGCTTTTTGCATCGTAGGAGTCGCCGATGGCACGGGCGCGATGAGAATAACATCGTTGGCGTTGTCCAGATTGTCACCGGCGGTCGTCCCCACGAAGTCCGTCTCGGCCGTGTCTTGCCCGATGGTGAAATCCAGGCTGCCGCCGACATCGGCACTGGCCTTCAGCCACGCATGGGACAAGATGCACGTCTTGCCCGCCGGGACGGTGTAAATGGTTGTCTCGCCTGTCGTGGCCAGGTTGGTCCCAACCGTAGTCGTACTCAACAGCGCTACCGTTTTCTCTTTCGCGTCGGCCATCACGTGCTCCTTATGCCACCCAGGTTAGTGCTTCGTTGTCATACGCCAGTGCAGCGTTTTCGTAAAAGAGGTAATCGGCGACGCTCGGCAGACCTAGAGTAGTCACGGCGGCCGCCGCAGTCGTGTCGTCGAGAAGCGTCTGGATAAATGTGCTGATGCCAAGCGAGGCGAGGACCGTGCCCCCGGTTTCCCGCACCCACGTCGTGCCGTTCCCGACGATGAAGTAACTGTTGGTCGGCGTAATGGCAGCGATGGCAGTCAACAAGGCGCTGTATGCTTGAACATCCGTGCCGATTTCCAGGTTCACCAGCGCCTTGAACAACGCCTCGCTCGCTATGGCTAGGATTGATTCGCCGAGCGTGCTGGCGGATAACGCAGTCGCGTCGGCCAGAGCCGTTGCGGTTAGGTTTCCGCTCGCGTCGAAACTCAGATACTTGCTCGCACGGTCAATCGCGGTCGGCAACTCCATCGTGAGCGCAGCGTCCGTGTCTGGCATACGGATAATCCGGCTGATGGCGAGGTCCAGAATCAACTTCGTCAACTTGTCCATCGCCGCCTCGATGGTTTCCGCGCTGAACGCGCCCCCCTGCGCCAGGTCGGTCGTCTGCGTTTGCGGCGTGGCCCGGATGATATGGATTTCGCTCGTCGTGGCAACCGCCGTGACCATCTCAACCCAACCGCCCTCGCCGCTGGCTAGGACAACGGTGTAGTTGGTCGTCTCGACCAAGGTCGCTTCAACACCCGTGGCCGCCACGCGCGTCTTCACTACAACGTCGCTCGTGGCCGTGACGGGGAACAGGAACGGGACCGATTGGCCGACCGTGTTCGTTCCGTCCGCCGAGGTTCGGTTTGTGGTGTTGGAAATCGTCATGGCCTACCTCCCTACGACGTCCAGCCGGGCGATGATGGCCCGGACAGTGCAAGGTAATGGGTCTTCCCCGGAAATCACTATCGGGTCTTCCGGGTCGAACCCCCCGTCGAACGGCACTACTATGTCGCCGGTGTAAAGTGCCGGCGGCGTGTCGTGCGCCTCCGTCGTTCGCCACTCGATGGGAAACAGTTCGTCCGCCGAGGTTCCGTACTTCGCATTGAGCGTGTCCAGGAACGAAATCACGAGTTCGGCAATCTTCTTGAAACTGCCTTTGCTCGCGCCGCGCGGGGCGTTCGCGTATAACTGGTCGAGGCGCATCGGTTTCAGGGTGAACCTGAACGGCAACCCGATGGCTGCCTTGGACACTTCGTTTGCAATCGTGATGGCGCCGCCGCTCACCTCCTCAGTGGCAAACACCGCTCCGTCGCCGAGAACGGCAACGATTTCGCCTTCAAGGTGGTCTAGCCCCGTGAAGGTGTCTGTGGGGTCGCCGTCATAGATGATTCCGCAATCGACAAAGAAGGCGTCCGCCTGTTCGTCAAACGTGCGCGGCTGCATCCGCTCGATATAGCGCGCCGTCGAACCATTGACAGTCCGAAGGACGGAAATCCATACTTCGTCCTCGGTATCTCCGGGGATGGTCGCCACGCTCTCGACCGCGCCGGTGGCTTCTGCGTAAAGGATGTTCACGGTCGGAGCGCCGGGATAGAAGATGGGGTCCGGCACGGCTTCCGCCCGCCAGATGGTCTGGTTGGTGACGGGGGCCACGTCCCTATCCGTCTGGCTGATAACTACCAAGTCGTCGGTGAGTTCCGTCCAGGTGTCGGTGTTGCTCTCGCGCACCGCCACGAGGGTCAGGTCGTTCTTCAAGAAGATGTCTTGCAGACCGAACCCCAGGTCGGCGCTGGCCACCAACGCGCCGGTTTCGGCGTTGATTTTCCAAACGCAGGCATAGCCACCGCCGTAAACGACGCGGTTCCCGACGGCGTAAACGTAGCCATCCTTATAGACCACGCCCAGGCAAGTATTCGTGCCGTTCCCCGGCACGGGGTCAAAGTTCCACGCCTTGTTTAGTTGGTACGTGTCTCCCAGATGAAACGCCATGACAGCGCCGCGAACCTCGTCCGTTGCTCGGTTGACTCCACACGTGAACCACTTGCCAATTGATTCCACAACGCAGATGCGATAGTTCCCCCCGCCGCCGCGATTGGTCAATGAAGTCGCGTCGTAATAGTTCGAGACGCGCGTTCCGTCCGCCGAGGCCAGGATGATGGGGAAAAAGATGCTCGCCGGATAGTGAATCCAGTTCGGCACGATAACGTCACCGTTGCTTAACACGCCAATGTCGTAGGGTGGAGCGGTATAGCCTGCGCTCACCTGCCGCCACACCAGGTCGCCGGTATCCGCCGTCAACTTCGTAACTGCGATGTAGGAGCCGTGTTGACTCACAACGTAAACGTATTCCCCGTCGTGTGTGGGTCGGACTGAATACACATAATATGATGAACTCGTCCCCCAGTTCGTGTAAGCGGGCCAGTCGGTGACAACCTCAAGTTGCGGGTTTAGTTTGACCGGGGTGCCGGCACCGGCTGCTTTCTGCCCGGTATAGAAGTTGCCGTTGATGTCCTGGTGAACGTGGTAAGTAAAACTATAAGGTGGACTGCGCGTCCGAAGAATCTGTTGATACGCTTGGTCATAAAGCATGACTCCGAGGCTGCCGCCGGAACCAGTGACGATATTGCCCCAAGCGTCCACCGCCGAAATCACCGTGAGGTCCACGTCGGTAGATTCGGTTTGCGTCAACCCGACCAGATGCCGCGCCCAGGCCACGACGTTCTGCTCGCGCTCGTAGGTCATCGAGAGCAACGTTCCGTCGGCCCGGACACACCAGAGAATCGAGTCGGGGCTTTTCTGGTGGGCGAGGCTGACGATGCCGCTTTCGGTGATGTGCTCGGCCAGGGCCGTAAGATCCGGGGCCACATACTTCTGCTGGTCGGCGCTGAACGTGAACTCGCGGACTTTCCGCCCGACATAATCCACGAACAGGACAGCCGTATTGACCCGGACGGCCTGCAAGTCCTTCCCGCCGTAGGTGGACTGTATCTTCGCGCCGAAGTTCGTGGGCGTGAGCGGCGAGTCAAGTTTGTCAGACGACACGCGCCACTCGTCGCCGGACGTGCCGATAGCCAGGGTTTCCAGGGCTTCTATCCAGCGAATCCGGTTCGTCGCGGCCAGCGTCACGGAAAACGAGTCCGCGTCGTTCACCCCGGCCTCAAAATCCTCGTAATCGTCCGTGGCACTCAGCCAAAGGGTTTGGGGTTCGTAGTCGGTCCCGCCGTAGATGATGCGGCTCTCGAAGAACGTGATAGCCGTGGGATACCCGCGAACGCGCGACCAAGCGCCCTCCGCCCACCGCGTCGTGGAATTCGTGGATGCCAGGGCCGACAGGACCGTGATGTTCGCTACTGTCGGAGAGGCAATGCCGTCAATGCGGACAATGCCATCCTGCGTGGACAAATCAACAGACAAGTCGGCTGTGGCGGTCGTGTGACTCGTCCAGGCGGTCACGTCGATTCGATACAGAATATCGTCCTCGGTTTCGGTGCCCGCAAACGAGACATTCTTATCATCTACGCCAATCCAGGTCCGGTATGCGTCCCACGTAGTCCCTCCGTCCGCGCTGCGTTTCAACACCACCGTCGCTGTCCAGGTGCCGTGGGTCGTGAAAGTAAACGTGCCCTTGACGGCCAACTCGTCGCTCTCGTCAATCGCAGTGATGCCCAATGTGACGACCGTGTTGGCGCGCGGCTGAACAAGTTTCCACAGCGCCCCTATGTGCTCGTTCTCGAACGTGGCGGCGGAAGCCGTCAATGTTCCAGTGGCGGCTTTCGTCGTCACGCTCGATGTCATCGTCACGTCATCTTCCTCGGCGATGTCGTTTCGGGTGAGGAACGGCCCGTTCTCAAACACAATCTCATCCAGCGAGAACGAGGTCACAGTCGTGCGCGTCAGTTTCTGCGGCGCGTAGTTCGGGTGAACCAGCCACATCGTGTCGGCAATCTGCCGGTATTGCAGTTGCGGCAAATCGGCAACCAGATAGGGCGAAGCGGTCTCGACATGAACGCCGCCAACATCCAGCAGCGGCGCACCGTCGTGATAGAACCGAATGTAGAGGTCGCCGAATTCGCACATGTAGGCGATTTCGGAGGAGTAAATGAAGGGGACGAGGCGGACGCCTTGCGGGCTGTTTTTCGCCGTGGCGATATACTTCGTGCCGGGCCGCCGTGCCGCGTCGCCGTAAATCAAGGGCAGCATGTTCTCCAGCGTGCGGCAACTGGACGCATATTTCTCCACGTCACCCCGCGCGTCGATGTGCCGAGTGACTTCCCCGTTATTGAAACTCGTTACCGCCACATTGGGCATAATCAAACCCTAGCGTCGAGCCAAGTATTCCGGTCGTCGCGGCCAACCGTGTTGATTTCCTGCAAGTTGACCACGCGGGCCTTAGACATCACGCCCGCCAGTTCGTCTTGAATCTCCCGCCTGAGCACCTTGTCTTGCGCCAGCGGCATCACCATCGCCATCGCCAACTTGAGGACCAGCACCTCGACAAACAGGGGGTCGAACTCGGTGGGGTTCGCCACCTTCCTGATGTAAACCAGGTCAACCGCCGAATCATCCGTGAGCAAACGCTGGCCTTCCACGGCATACGACGCCGTTGTGTTGTAGAGAGTGCCCACGCGCAGAAAGTCGGCGGGCAGAATGAACTGGTGGCCCCACTGAAAATCCGGCGTGTCGGTATCTTCGGACAACTCGGCCCGCGCCGTCGCGAACCGCCAAAGGTGAGAGCGAAGAAGGGCGTCCCGCGTGTGCTCGTAATGCGTGCGTCCCTGGATGGCTTCCAGGGATGTGCCGGCCGCCAGGTCGCTGATGCGCTTCGCCCCTATCCGCGCCAGGGCGAGGTTGACGATAAGGGTTTCGCTGTATGCCATCGCTCACCCCAAAAATGTGGAAAGGGCGAGAGCGGAGAAGGGAACCCCCGCCCTTTCCAGACACATCTGCAACTCAAGCCTTACGGTCCCGCCACCACCGCGCCATCTGTGCTGAGCGGAACCCAGTAGCAATACAACGTCAGGGTTCCAGCGGCTATGTCGTCAACATCCCTGAATAGGGTGATGTCGGCGCCGCCACCGAGAACAATCCATTCGGTGGCGGTCATTACCTGAGCATCGTCCTCCGGGTTGTTGTCCACCCATACGTCCGTCGCGGCGAAATCCCCATTGTCAACCACCGTAGACGCGATAATCGCATCGGGATCCTCAGTTGTTCCGAGCGTGAAGGCGGTCGTGCCGGACGAGGACGTAATCCCCGTACTGCCTACCACACCGACAATCCGAACCAGCACGTCGCCGGTGACGGTAAACCAGACAGCATCGTCGTAGCCGGTCAGGTCGGCATTGGCTTTGAGCACTACCTGCGGCGGCTTGATGGCTACCGCAAACGTGGCTGCATCCAGGGCGTTGTCGGCGATGCCTGCTGCGGCAATGGCACCAGCCGCAAAGGTGGCAGCGTCAATCGCCGCATCCGCGATTTCCGTAGCACCAATAGCATCGTTGGCGATTTCCGCGTTCGTGATAGCATCAGCCGCTATTTTGGCGGCGGTAATCGCATCGGCGGCAAGCACAACACCGTCAGTTCCCGTGTCCGCCAGAATCGCATCCAGGTCAACGTTGAGCGCTTCCAGCGACATGGTGGCATTGCTGAAATCGGCAATCGTCGCCACGCCCGTATTGTCCATCGTGAGAATCTTCGCAATGAGCGAATCGTCCTCGACGTTGATGGGATAAGCGCCCGTACCGGCAGCCGCCCCAAACCAAGCAGGGGCCTGGTCGGCGTCCTCGTTGGCACCTTCGTCGGTCTCCACGTTCCCGGTTTGCTGCATATAGCCCGGGTCAATGATGGTCCCGGGCGTGTCCGAGGAAGCGTAGTTGTTGACGAGCGTGCCGGTGGCATTGCCGGAGAACGTAATCGCCGCAATGCCGGTGCTGAGGTTGGTCACTTCGTTGTCGGCAATGTAGCATTGGGTGCAGGCTTTGTTGCTGTAAAGCCCGCCCTCGGCATAAATGCCCCAAACGCGGTTGCCGATGACAACCAGGTTGTCCACAATGCCCGTGGACGCATCGAGCCACGTATTGGCGCCCGCCGTCACTTCGGTAGCGACGTTGTTGCTGATAATCATGTCGTCGGCAGCCGTGGCGAGTTGAATGGCGTCGATGAACTCGTCGTCGGTTTCGGACTCGCCGCTTAGAAACTCACAACTGTCGATGATGGAACCGTCGGCGTCCGCCTCAACCTCGATGGCGTGAACCACCGCGGTCAAACCGGGCTGAAACGTCAGGTTGTAAATCTTGACGTTCGCCGCACCGATGACCAGTTCGGCGTCCGCGGTATCGTAATCGAAGCGCGGACGGTTGGTGCCGGTTCCCAAACCGATGACGGTAATCCCGATAACGTCGAGGTTCGCCGAGTCGGTCGAGTTCCAGTTCTCGTTGTGGCCTTGAGCCACGTAAATCACGTCGCCGTTGTTGTCGGTACATAAATCAACGGCTTCGTCGAGGGTGTCTTTGGCGCCAATCCAACTGGTCCCTGCACCCTCACTCGCCACGTTCGAGTCCACATAGAACACGTTGCCAGTGCCGATGTTGTCCACGCTCCCGCCGACCTTGCTGTGCAGCAAGTCGAGGGACGCTTTCACGTTGTCGTCCTGCGCGGTGCCGCTGGAGGGGCCGGTGTAGTTGCCAAGCCGTTCCTCGGCCTGAGCAATCGGCACGGCCTCAACCCGGCCGACGAAGGCCAGGACCAGCAACAGTCCAATCAGTGCTTTCGTCTTTTTCCAACTCATCTCCAACTCCTTCCCGTTTGGGAGGGGCCGGGGGAACCTTGCGGTCCCCCTTGCCCTCCGTTTTCTTGGCCCAACTACTCAAGGATCAGGTCCACGAGGCCCGGCTCACCGTCCGTTGCAATCTCCATGCAGACACCCCACGGCTGCCGCAAGACTTCGGCAGTTGTGAGTTCGTGATGACCGGCATCACCGGCAGTCCCCAACGTCACCGGGCAAGAGATCATGCACCCGATGTCATAGGTTTCCGACCCATCCACCAGCAGCGGGGCAGGTCCCTTGGTCTGCGACCAGTAGAACTCGTTGGCGGCTACCGGACACAGCGCAACGCCGTTCGCCGGAGCCGTAGCATCGTAGGCGGCGAATACGAGGCTGCCGTAAAACTTGCTGCACGTCAAAGTGACTTCACCCGTTGCCAACATCGTGTTCCGCCAGGGCGTCGCCAACTTCAGGTCGATGTGCGTCTCGTCAACCATCTTCGACGCCAGGATGTAGTAGATGTCCCCCAGAACGGCCGGAGACACCTTGTTGCAGTTCAACCACCCGCCGGAGAAGGCGTTCTCGGCATAGCCGGTCGCCGTCCCTGCAATCGCGCCGGTAGTGACCAGCACCGTGATGTCTTTGTCGCCCACAGTCCGCGGGTATCCGTCCTGCACAATCGCGGTGTAGTAGGTGGTGGCGGTAACGCCACTCTGGTTCATACGCGCCTGCACCAGGGGGGACCCGCCCGCCTTGGCGTAACGAAACACGCGACCCTGCGTTGGAAACTCCAACTTCGTGCCGAGCATCCAGTTCTGGGTCGTGCTGTCCTCGTAGATGCTCTGATAGGGTTCCGTAATTTCCCCATTCAGAATACCTGCCTGAAACGCTGGCTTCTGTAGAATAGCCATCTTCCACATCCTTTCTGCGGGATTACCCCGCTAGATTCGTGCCCGATTTCGGAGGCGTCAGGCACTTTCGCCCGTTCCTACTGACACTCAACCTTGAGAACCTTGTCCTCGTCGTGCCTCATGGCGCCCAGATTCATATGGACGTAAATCTGTTGTGAGTAAGACAGGTCATCGCGTATGGACATCTCAACCGTGATGTCGTCCTGCACACCGAGAATGATTCCATCGCCCGCCCAGGCCCAGCACTCATACACGTCGTCGCTGCCGTCCACGTCGTTGGTGGTGCCCTTGACGATTTTGTTGCTCACGATCCAGTTGAGTCCGTGCCAATTCCAGATGATCTCGCCTGTCGCCAACGGCTTGGTCGTGTTGTAGTCGCCGCTGCTGTATTCTTGCTGACCGAGCAGGCTGGTCTTCTGACGCGGTGAGATGGCGCACCACAGCGGAGTGCCCTCGTCCACCTCGTTTTTGGTGAAATACTCTCTTATCAACTGGACCTTTTCCGCCGTCATGCCCACCTGGGACGCATCGCAATTGCCTTCGGAGCAATCGAAGGGAATGGTTCGCCCACCGGACGACTCCGTGTACTTGGTGTTGCCGCTCTGGGCCGCCCAGGTGATCGTGCTTCCGAGACGCCTGCCAGACGTGACCGTTGCATCAAAGGATGCAAGGATGATGTCGTCCTTCTTCCGATTGACGGCCCGCCGAAGCGCGGTGGCAAAGTCCGACATCGGGTCGAGGAGCGTCTGGAGGTCGTCGTCTTTGTCCCACAGGACCGCGTTGTGATACGGCGTGGTCTGAACCCAACGCCTTTGGGTCGTCGGGTCAACCGTGGGGGTGTCCACGTTGCGGCCCGTTTTCTCGACGAGCGACAAGTCGCCCATCATGTCGAACCCTTTGGCCGCAGCGCTTAGGACGGGTTCGACCCGCACAGCCTTGGCAAACCGGGAGTCCCTCTGCTGACAGACGTGGTAAAGCGTGCCTTTGACTTGATCAACAAACCACGTGGGGATGCCCCCACTCAGTGTAATAGCCATCACCGGCTCCTTTCCGTGTTGCGCGATTCAACTTATCCGCTTCGGAAAGGTTGTCCGGTTAGGGGGCTTCCCTCTCATGCGCTGAGTGGGCGGGCGGGCTACCGCCATCTTTGGGAACCGAACGGGTTACGTTCGGGTTATCCCACTTCTATCCGGTTGCGGGGGGTCTTACGATTGTCCCCCTGATGCTGCTGCTTTTTTCTTATGCAGTTCCGTCACAAGCGCCACCTGCGACTTGTGCTGCGGGTGCTTGCGGTCGTTGTACGCTTCCGATGCCATCGCTTCCTGAATCTTCGTATCCAACTGCCCGGCCGTTTCCCTTGCAGACTGGGACTGGTGGACAATCTTGTGCTCGTCGAACTGCGCGCCTATGGCAGACGCGAACCGGATAAAGTCCGGGTCGTTGCCGAATCGCCCCACGACGCGGGCCTTCAGTTCCGCGTTACCATCCACCCCCATTTCGATTGCCACGTTGCCCAAGTGCACGTTCCGGTCGTAGTTGACACCCCAATCCTTGCGAAGCGCGTCGCCCGTTTCCTTCACGCGCATCGTTTCGGCATCCTCACCGGCCTTTCTTCCCGCCAGTGCCCGCGTCGCGTCGAACGCCAGAAGCGCGTCGGCCTGTTTCTGATTCAGGCCGATTTTGTGAAAAAGCGTCTTGGCCTCGGTCACAATCGCTTCGTCGAAAAGTTCTTCCGGCAAATCCTCCGGCCGTTGCAGGTTGTATCCCTCTGGCGCACCGGGCCTGCCCCCCGCCGTGTAGAACGCATCCCATTCCTCGTCCGTGGCCTTTTCGCCCGGCACGACCACCCTGTTCGCCCCGAACGTCTTCTGGGCGGATACATAAGACTTCGCCATGTCTCCGAGGGTTTTGATCCTGTCGAGGCACG